>NZ_JBFNXX010000011.1:0-168513 GCF_040811725.1 Sulfitobacter sediminis | reverse complement strand
TCTCTACACCCCGCAAGAATGCTGGAACTACTTTTGCGAGGCCGGATATGCTTCTACGTAAACTGGAAAAGCTTTAGTGGGCAAGCAGCACCGGCAGGTCGGTCTGTTCGATCATCGTATGGGTAGTGCCGCCGAAGACCGTCTCGATCAGCCGGGCGTGACCGTATGCGCCCATGACGACAAGGTTCGCACCGGTCTCCTTGGCACGGTCCTGGATGCACTTGCCGATCTCGCGCCCCCCGCTGGGGAATTGCGACAGCGTGACCTTGCAGCCGTGATGGCTCAGCCATCCGGCAACGTCTGTGCCCGGGTCCACGCCCTGCATTTCCTCGGTCATCACCGGATCGAAACAGCCGATGGTCACTTCCTCGGCGGCCTTGAGCTGGGGAAGGGCGGCATGGACGGCTTTCGAGGCCGCTTCGCTGCTGTCCCAGGCAACGAAGACCCGCGCGGCCGGTTCGAGGGGAGAGCGATTGAGCATCAAGCCGATCGGCGAATGAAACAGAACGCCGTTCGCGGCCTCGCGGAAGATGTCGGGTGCCTCGCGCAGATTGTCGGCCAGGTAGGCCACGTCGCAAACACGGGCGCGTCGCGCGACCTGGCGTTTCATCTCGGCTGGCACGCAGAGCACGGGCTGCACGTCGCCGGGGGCCGCCGCCTTTGACAGGATCGCTTCGATCTCGTCGCCACGTGCCCTGTGCTTTTCATGGGCTTCCTCCACCAGTTCGGCCCAGTTATCGGGAATGTTCATCCCGCCGTAGGGTGGCACCCCGTAGGCATACATGGGCAGGGCAGGTGCGGGCCCGAGAAGCTGGCAGCTCAGATGCGTCTCGGACGCTGCTGCAGCCTCGGCCATCCGGGAAATCACATCATCGGGCGTTTCGGCGTTCACCAGGAACAGCGTGGTCAGGTTGCGCATGGTCTTCCTCCGTAAGGGTGCCTGCCTGTCTCATCGCGGGCAGGCCTTTTGCAATCTCTGGCACTTCAGGGAAACCCGGCACTGATTCAGATCAATTGCAGCGCCGAAATGTCTGGCAAGAGTATGCTTGGGAAGTTTCGGAATTTACGAAATGGAATACAAGGACTACTACGAAATCCTCGGCGTGAAACGGGACGCCAGCAAGGACGAAATCAAGAAGGCCTTTCGCAAGGCCGCACGCAAGTATCACCCAGACGTCAACCCCGGGGCCGAGACCGAGGCTAGGTTCAAGGACGTGAACGAGGCCTACGAGGTCCTGAAGGACGACGAACGCCGGGCGGCCTACGATCAGCTTGGCAAGTCGCCACCACCGGGTGGCGGGCCATTCCGGCCGCCACCCGATTGGGAGGGCGGGTTCGAGTTCACCGGCGGCGGGCCGGAGGCCGAGGGCGTTTTCAGCGATTTCTTCGAACAGCTCTTTCGCCGGGGCGGTGGCCGGCAGGCCGGGGCGGGCATGGGTCGTGGGCGGGGGTCCGATACCCATGCGCAGATCGAGATCGCCATCGAGGATGCCTATCGCGGTGCGAGCCGTACGCTCAGCATGCGCAGTCCCGTGATGAACCCTGACGGCAGCATGACCCTGCAGGACCGCAGCATCGCCGTGCAAATCCCCAAGGGCATTCAGGAAGGCCAGCACATCCGGCTGGGAGGGCAGGGCGCGCCGGGTTTCGGGGGCGGACCGGCGGGCGATCTCTTTCTTGAGGTGAGCTTTGCCGCGCATCCGGTCTACCGGGCGGAGGGTCGCGATCTGCATCTTGATCTGCCCATCGCCCCTTGGGAGGCTGCGCTGGGTGGCCATGTCGTCATGCCGACACCGGGCGGTAAGGTCGACCTGTTGATCCCCAAGAACGCCCGCAATGGCCAGAAGATGCGGCTCAAGGGCAAGGGGCTTCCGGGAACGCCCGCGGGCGACATCTATGCTACACTGAAGATCGTGAACCCGAAGGTCACGACGGAGGAAGGCCGCCGGTTCTTCGAGGACATGGCCAAGGCGATGCCTTTCGATCCCCGTGCGCATCTTGGAGGATAGGGAGATGAAGCGAACGACCCATCGCAGCGAGATCGTGGACGCACTCAGTCTTGAGGACCTGTGCCGCTTTTGTCAGGCGGATGAGGCCTGGGTGATGGAACTGGTCGAATATGGAGTGTTGGAGCCAAAGGGCGCGCGGGTGGAGACCTGGCTTTTCCGCGGGCCGAATATCGTGCGGGCCAAGAAAGCGCGCCGGCTGAACCGCGACCTTGGGATCAACGCGGCGGGGATCGCCATGGTGATCGACCTGCTGGAGCAGCGCGACGAGTTCCGCCGCAGGCTGTCGCGCTACGAGCCGGTCTAGCGTTTCAACCGGTTCTTGGATTTCTGGTAGAGACGCCTGTTGAGCGCGATGAAGTGCGACAGGGACTGCCCAAGCGGTCCGCCAGAGTCGCGCTTGAGGTAAAGATAGCCAATGAAACTGGCGATCAGGCTGCCCGCCGCGTCGATCATCAGATCGCCCATCGTATCGTCGAGCCCGGATTTCTGCATGTTGAGCCCGAAGATGTTGTCCATGCCGTATTCGAAGATCTCCCAGGTCGCGCCGACGGTGACGGCAAAGCAGAAGGTGATCAGCGCCACCGCCGAGGGTGGTGCGGCAAAACGGTCGCCTTCGAAAAGCATGAAGACAAACAGGAACCCGATCAGACCGAAACCGACCGCGGAAAAGCCGTGCAGGAACAGATCCCACCACCAGAGCCTTTCGTAGAAATCCAGCGCCTCGCCCAGAAAGATCGAGGCGAAGACGAAGAAGGTCGTGGCCAGCAGGAAAGGCATCGGCAGTTTAAGCTCGAACCGCGAGGCAAGGACGGGCGGCACCAGCGAAAGGGCAAGGGTGGAAAAGCTCACGAAGGCCATCGACCAGCGCCCCAGCGCCAGTGCGATCAGCGTGCCGATCAGCAGCGCCGTCCAGATGCCGAGCATCACCCGACCGTGTTCCCTGAGCGCATTCATTATCTCTCCCGCCGCGTGGCGTTTAATCGAGGGCTTTCTGCACATATATGGTTATTATGACAGGCACCAAGCTTCGCATCGCAAGTTACAACATCCGCAAGGCACGCGGCCTTGACCAAAAGCGCAATCCGGGCCGGACGCTTGAGGTGATCAACCGTCTCGATGCGGACATCGTTCTTTTGCAGGAGGCAGACAAGCGCCTTGGTATGCGAAAACCGGCGCTGCCCCCCGCCATGATCGAGGCGGAGACGGATTTCAGATTGCTCGAGGTATCGCGTAACGGCGTCTCGTTGGGCTGGCACGGAAATGCGGTATTGCTGCGCGACGGGCTCGAGGTGACGGATGTAGATCACATCGAACTCCCCGGGACCGAGCCACGTGGAGCGGTGCGGTTTCATCTTTCTGCGGGCCAGGGGCTGACGGTTTTCGCGGCGCATCTCGGCCTGATGCGGCGCGACCGGCGGGCGCAACTCAAGGTCCTGAGCGACAAGGCGGCAGATGCCCCGCATGCGGTCATCGCTGGGGATTTCAACGAATGGTCAAAGCGCAGGGGTCTGGAGCCGCTGGCCAAATCCTTCGACACTTTCGCGCCGGGCCGGTCCTTTCACGCGCGTCGTCCGATGGCGGCACTCGATCGATTTGCGCTGAGCAAGGGATTGGAACTGCGCGACGGCGGGGTCGAGCAGGGCACGCTGGCGCGGATCGCCTCGGATCATCTGCCGGTCTGGACAGATATCCGCGTGCCTGCCGCCCCGGCTATTTGCTGAACATCACGGGAAGCTTTGCGTCTTTCAGAAGCGCGTGCGTCGTTGCTCCGATGACGAAGTCATAGACCTTTGAGTGGCCGAAGGCGCCGGTGACGATCATATCTGCGCCTCTCTCGAAAGCCACCGCGCTCAGAACCTCCGCCACACCTTTCCCGTTGAGTTCGCGGTGCTGAAGCGTTGTCTTGAGCCCGTGCCGCGCCATGGTTTCGGCGATGTCGATCCCGTCAACGTCCTTCATCTCGTTCTTGGGTCCCTGGCCCACGCGCAGCAGACAAACCTCGGCAGCGGGTTCACAAAGGCTCAGCAGGTCGTGCGCGGCACGGGCGGCTTCGCGGGTGTCGCTCCATCCGATCACGATGTTCTTGCCCACCTCGGGGCCATCGTAGCCCAGCGGGACGATGATCACCGGTCGGCCGCTCTCGCGGATTACCTGAACCTGTGCGTGGCGCTGATCGTAGCGGTCTGCCAGCTTGTCCTCGTGGGACATGATTACAAGGTCGGCCGCGCGCGCGCTTTCCACCATGCGTTCGTTGGCCGAGACCGCCTCAGCCCTGACGAGCCGGTACTCACTCTGAAAGTTTTCGTTCTGGGTGTATTTCTGGAAGGTCGCCTTGATCTCGGCACTCTGCTCCTTCTGGCTTTCGTTGAAGGACGCGAAGGCGGGCTCGGGGATATGCATCGCGATGCCCGGATAGACCACCAGCGCCTCGACCGTGTGCAGGCCGATCAGGTGAGCCTCATGTTTGCGCGCAAGCGGGACTGCCACCTTCATCAGCGTTTCCGCGTGATCCGGCGTGGTGAGGCAGACGAGGATGGTTTTCAGCGCCATGGCATTTGTCCTTCAAAATGGCGGGACCGTGCCATTCATGACGGCGGAAGGCCCCGAGGGTCGGGCGGCCCGGGCGTTTTTGCAACGGCCGGGCCAGCAAGCGCACATTCGTCAACTTCGTGCCAGTAACCAAGAAAAGCTGGCCCCGATCGGCTTCGTTGGCCGCGCGAAAAGTCACCGCCGCGGACCGCCCGCATTCTTTCTAGCAGAACGATCCGGGTTTCGATTGATCCGGATCAATAGGTCGCTTTCACGCCGCCTTAGAAAGAGGATGAACCAGAACGGGAAAGGAGGGACCCATGTCCAAGCAAAAAGCCTGGCTTGCCTTCATCTTCGTCGCCCTGTGGGCCGCGGTTTGCCAAGCCGAGACGGTACAGGTCCAGCACGGTGGCGATACCTTCGTCTCTGGCGGGACGATCAGTCAGACGCTCGACAGCAGCGGTGACGCCTTTGTCACAGGTCGGCGGGTGGTTGCAGGGGGCACGTCGCAGGGCGACCTGCATGTCACCGGATTCGATCTGACCATAAATACCAACGCAGGAGAGGACCTCTATGCGGCTGGCGCGTCCGTTGATGTGCGCGGCACCGTTGCCCATGATCTCACTGCGGCGGGCTTTTCGGTCCGTACCGCGCCTTCGGCGGAAACGGCGGGCAACGTACGGCTCTTTGGAAACACCCTCACCATCGAGGGCCCGGTTTCAGGCGCGCTTTCGGCAGTGGGCATGGACGTGATCCTGAACGCCCCCGTCGCCGGCGACGCGCGTCTTTTGGCCAAGTCGATCTCCTTCGGCCCGGACGCCGTCATTGGCGGGACACTGACCTACAGCACCGAAGAGAAAATTGCAGTGCCCGAAAGGGTCGCACCGGCGGCGCGTGTCGTCTTTGAAGAGGTCGAACTCTCGGATGCCTGGGATGAGTGGGAAGGGGTGCGCAAGGAGATGCCCGTGCTGCCGGGGTTTGCTTCCGTCTTCTTCGGCTTTCTGATTTCGTTGCTGTTCTTCGTTGTGCTGGGTGCGCTGATGCTGACCTTCATGCCCCGCAGGCTGGAGCGGATGCGCAGCAGTGTGGCCGCAGCACCCGGCAAGTCGATTGTCCTTGGCATTCTTGGCCTCGCCCTGGTCTTCGGTATGGTGCCGATCACGGCGATGACCATTGTCGGCCTGCCCTTTGTGCCCATCGCGATCCTTGCGATCTTCGTCTTCTGGACCCTGGCCTATGCGCTGGGGGCCTACAGCGTTGCGATGTGGGTCTTTGGCGCCATAGGTGGAGGCGAAGAACCCGGAAACGTGACCCGGCTGCTTGTTTTTGCCGGTGCGATCTGCGTGATCGCCTTGCTGAATTTCATTCCCTTCGTCGGATGGGTGGCGAACTACACGCTGGTTCTGCTGGGGATGGGGGCAATGACGCACGCCTTGTTTCACGCCATGCTGGGCAGTCCCGATGTCGCGCTTGACGTGGACATGAAGCCAATCGAAGGCCGTGAAACCTGAAGGAGGAAACACATGTCAGACCAAGGTTTGCAGATGATCGACCACGCCGCACAGGTGACGCACGAATGGATCAATGAACTGGCGGAACGGCTGGACTGGTCTTCGAAGCGTAGCGCGCTGCGGCTGATGCGCGTAACGCTTCAGAACCTGCGTGACCACCTGCTGGTCAATGAACTGGCGCAGTTCTCGGCCCAGCTTCCGCTGCTGATCCGGGGCATTCTGTTTGAAGGCTGGGTGCCGAAACGCACGCCGGTGAAAGACCGGAGCGCCGCGACCTTCATCGCGGCCATCGAGGAGAAGCTGGGACAGACGGCAGAATACCGCGGGGCCGAGGATATCCGCTGCGTTTTCGATATGCTGAACAACCGGGTAAGCCGCGGCGAGATCGAGGATGTCCGCGCGAGCTTGCCGGAGGGGATCCGGGGGCTCTGGTCCGCGCCTTGATCAGCGAGAAACCCTAGTCGTCCGATCCCAACGACAGCTCGAGAAGCGCACTGGGTTTGCGGATGATGATGGTGTGAATGTTCTCGACCGCGATCACGCCGCGCTTTCGCAACTGGGTCAGGGTACGGCTGACAGTTTCCGTCGTGAGGCCGAGAAAATCGGCGATGTCACCACGGCGCATCGGAAGGTCGATCTTGCAGTCGACGCCACAGGCGTCGCCGACCCGGTCAGCAAGCACGCAGAGAAACGACGCAACCTTTTCCACGGCAGACTTGCGACCCAGCATCATGAAGTGATCCTGCATCGCGCTGATTTCGCGCAGGGCGGCCTGCAACAGCGCGCGGTGCAGTTCGGGATCGCCATCGCCGCTTTCCAGCGCTGTGCGGCGATAGGGCTGCAGCGTTGCATCGACCAATACGTCGCAATCGGTGTGGTGGTATCCTCCCGAAGGGAATCCTACGATGTCACCGGGATAGCCGAAGGCGATGACCTGCCGCCTGCCGTCTTCCAGAAGACGCGTCAGCCGCAGCACGCCGGTTTTCACTTGGAAAAGCCAGTCGACCGGATCGCCTTCGAAAAACAGGTATGACCCGACCTTGAGATGGGTTTCGTTGTTCTTCGCAACCGCGCTGACAATCGGGGTCACGGGACGATTGCGTGTATTCTCACTGGGAATGGTGACGTACATGGTGCAGAGCCCCCTCTGTTTGCAGGGGGTAACTTGTGCATCCGATGTAACCGGCGCTATTTTGGTTCTGTGTCGTTTTGTATCAATTTGTATGCAACCCATGATAGTATGGGTTTTGAAGGCTTCTGCGTGACCGAATTTGCCCGAAAATGTCCGAAAGGTGGGCCGTGAAAAGGACAATCCTGGTAGTCGAAGATGATCCGAAGATACGGAAACTCCTGCGCAATGTTATGGAGGCGGAGGGATTCGCCGTGCGCGAATCCGAGACAGGTTCCGACGTTCTCGATATCTTGGACGAATCCCAGGTCGCGCTGATCACGCTCGATATCCAGCTTGGGTCGGACAGCGGGGTCGAGCTTGCCAAGCAGATCCGGCAGAAATCCGCCGTGCCGCTGATCATGGTCACAGGCAAGGATGACGTGATCGACAGGGTGGTCGGCCTTGAGGTCGGCGCGGACGATTACGTGACCAAGCCCTTCCACGTGCGCGAGTTGGTTGCGCGGGTGCGCAGCGTGTTGCGACGCTCCGAGGGCCAGCCCGCTAAGGGCGAGCAGGTCACCAAGCCGAGCATTCTGGAAGAAACCGAAAAGAGCCCGCATTTCCGCTTCGACGGGATGACGGCGATCCCCGACCGTCTGGAGTTGCGGGACCGGGACGGGTCGTTTTGCGATTTGACCAGCGGCGACTTCAAGCTGCTCAGCGTGTTCATGGAGCGTCCCAAGAGAGTGCTTTCGCGGGATCAGCTGATGGACCTGATCGGCGGCCAGAGTTGGAGCCCGCTTGACCGGACGGTCGACAATCAGGTCGCCCGCCTGCGCAAGAAGATCGAGCGCGATCCCTCCGACCCGAAATTGATCAAGACCGTGCGCGGTGTGGGCTATACCTTTGCCTGCGACGTGGAAGTGCTTCAGCCGCCGTCGTCGTCGGCAAAGAGTGCCTGAAGTCTCTGTGCCAGATCGATCTGACGGTAGGGCTTGTGGAGGATATCGCGGGGCTGTCCCTTGGCGAGACCGCTCGTGACCACGTCGCTGGCATAGCCGGAGGTCAGCAGAACTTTGATGTCCGGGAATTCGCTGGCGATCAGCGCCGCAAGGTCATAGCCGTTCAACGTGCCCGGCATCACGAGATCGGAAAAGACCGCGTCCACCTTGGTGCCTGATTGCAGCAGCGCGTATGCCGCATCGCCGCTCTCGGCCTCGATAACCTCGAAGCCGAGATCGCGAATGCGCTCGACGGACAGCTTGCGCACCCTTGGGTTATCTTCGACCACGAGGATTCTCTTGCCGCGGCCCGCGATGCCCGGGCCCTCCGTATCGCTCCCGGACGCTGCCAAATCCCCATCATCGACGGTGCCGGTGGCCGGGAAGTAAAGCCCGAAGCTGGTTCCCAGACCCTGCTCGCTGTAAAGCGTGATATGGCCGCCCGATTGGCGGACGAACCCGTAGACCATGGCAAGGCCCAGACCCGTACCTCCGTTTTCGGCCTTGGTCGTAAAGAAAGGCTCGAACGCGCGTTTCTGCGCTTCGGCGTTCATGCCGGCCCCGTTGTCGCTGACGGACAGGCGGACGTAATCGCCGGCGGCGATGTCGGTCTCTTGCGCGATGTAACTGTCGTCGATCCGGACGTTTGTGACCGAGATCAGCAGCTCGCCATTGCCGTCCATCGCGTCACGCGCATTGAGCGCGAGGTTCAAAATTGCGGACTGCAGTTGCGAGGGGTCAATCAGGACCTTGTCGACCTGTCTGGCGAATTCCGTCTTGATCACGATGCCGGAGCCCAGCATCCGGCGCAGGATCGACAGGGCGTCCTCGCACAATTGTCGCAGGTCCGCCTCGACCGGCTTGAGATCGCTTTTTCGCGCAAAGACCATCAGTCGCGAGGTCAGATCGGCCCCAAGTTCCGCCGCGTCCAGTGCGTCCTTGATGAGATCGAAGTTACTGTCCTGCGCGTTCCGCATCTCGAGCAGTTCGAGGTTCCCGATCATGACGGTCAGCAGGTTGTTGAAATCATGCGCGATCCCACCGGTCATCTGCCCGATCGCCTCGAGCCGCTGCGACCGCGCAAGCGCCGCCTCCGCCGATTTCTGTCGCGTCAGGTCGTGGAGAATGCCCACGAACATGCGGTTGCCCGCCGCCGTGGTCTCGCCAATCGAGAGATGAAGGGGAAAGACCGTGCCATCGCGCCGCTGGCCTTCTACCTCACGGCCGATACCGATGATACGGTTCTCGCCCGTTTCGATGTGGTGACGCATGTAGCCGTCGTGCTCCTGTGCCACTTTTCGGGGCATCAGCATGTTGACGGTGTTTCCGATCATATCCGTGCGCGAATATTGAAAGAGGGCGCGGGCGGCAGGATTGGCTCGATGGACGATCCCGTGCGCGTCCGCTACGATGATTGCATCCGCCGCCGCGTCCAGAATGGCGTTCAGCAGAGCGCTGTCTTCGATATCGATGTCCATGTTCCTACCCCAACCCCTTTGGAAGCCTGCCAAATCGAAGCCCCAAAAAGCAAGCCTTTCGCGGCCGAGGATGAAACGGGTATGTCAGTATTGATCCAATCCTTCTCACCTGTGCCGCAGCATGTCGGCGATCTGGAGGTAATTCGTCAGATCGGCCAGGGTGATCACGCCAAGGAGGCGATGGTCCCTGACCACGAGGAATTTCCGCCGCCCGGTTTTGGCGATATGTGACATCAGGTCCTGCGCCGACATCTCGGGCGGAACAGTTGTCGAAGCATCGAGGCCCGCAAAGACGTCGCCGACCTGGGTATTGGCCCAGTTCTCGCGGTCTATGCCGGAAAGGACGTCGGCATCCAGATGGCCCAGAAGTGCGCCGTCCTCGACCACGGGTACGAATTGGCGGTGATGGCGCAGCATGATCTGGTTGACGAAGGCGGAGAGGCTCATCTCTGGCGCCGCCACGATGGGGTCTGTCACCATCAGGTCCCGCACGGTCTTGCCCTCGAAGACGCTCTGGGCAAGCTGGTGCTGATAGCTGGATCGCGCGGCGGCGAGGATGAAAAGTCCGATCATGATCTGCCAGAGACCTGCAGCGATACCCCCCTGGAACAGCGCCAGAACCCCCATGAGCATCAGCGCGTAGGCGAAGATGCTGCCGGATTTCGCCGCCGTTTCCGTGGCCCGCAGGATGTCCCCGTGCCGGTACCAGAGATAGGCACGCAGCACCCGCCCACCGTCGAGCGGGAAGGCGGGTATGAGATTGAAGACAGCCAGGATGAGATTGATCAGGGCGAGGTATGAGAGCACCTCGGTCAGGGCAGCGGCGTTCGTGGCAAAGGCCGAGAACTGCGCGAGTATCCAGAACCCTACCGCCAGCAGCAGGCTCATGATCGGCCCGGCGATTGCCACCAGAAGCTCCACGCTCGCCGAACGCGGTTCCGCCTCCAGTTCGGCCACTCCGCCGAAGAGGAACAGCGTGATGCCCTTGATCTCGATACCGTAGTGACGCGCGACCACTGAATGCGCCATCTCGTGCAGCAGAAGCGAGGCGAAGAAGGTCAGCATCGCGAAGATGGCCATCGTCAGATAGGTTTGCGTGTCGAGGCCGGGGAGCGTTTGGGGAAAGTACTGTTGCGCGAGGCTCCAGGTGATCAGGGCGGCAATCAGCAACCAGCTTGGGTCTAGCTTGATATCGAAGCCGCCGAAGGTGAATATCCTGATAGAATTTGAGAACATCGCCTCGCCCTCCCCATGGCAGCAGTTTAGCGCTGCGCATCTGGTTGAAATTGATCTTGCTCAAACGCTGCGGACCCGGGCATAGCCCGGGATTTCACGTTGACAAATATCAACCTCGGGGCGCTTAAAGAAGGGTAGATTGACCACAACGAAGGACCGTGACCGATGCCTACAACCGCCAACTGGCGCGCGCATTTTCCGGGCTTGGCGCACATATCTGCCGATGTCTCCGAGATGCTGGACAAGAAGGCAAAGAGCGCGAAAATCGCCAAGGGTACGGTGATCTTTGGCCCGGGCAATCCGGCGCAGAACCTTTTGTTGCTGGTTAAGGGAACCGTGCGGGTTCAGCAGCTATCCGAGGCCGGTCGTGAGATCGTGCTTTATCGTGTGCACGCCGGCGAGAGCTGTGTGTTGACAACGGCGTGTCTGCTGGCTTTCGAGGAATATTCCGCCGAAGGCATCGCCGAGACCGATGTCGAGGCGATCCTGATTTCGCGAGACGATTTCGACGAGCTGGTGTCGGTATCGAAAGAATTCCGGGCCTTTGTCTTCGAGGCGTATTCGCGGCGGATCACCGATCTTTTCCTCGTCATCGAGGAGATCGCCTTTAAGCGGATGGACATTCGCGTCGCGCAAAAGCTGCTCGAATTGCGCGGCGAAGACAGTACGCTGCACCTGACCCATCAGCAGCTTGCCGTCGAACTGGGCACCGCGCGCGAGGTGATCTCGCGCCAGCTCAAGGAATTCGAGCGGCGCAACTGGCTGACGCTAAGCCGTGGCGTGATCGAGTTGCGGGATGTCGAAGCCATAGAGGCGCTGGCGGAAGCTGCCTGAGCCTTTGTGACAAACTCACGGACGGGCGCGCGCAATTGCAATAAGAGCGGCGCCAGACACTGCATATGGAGGTCGAAATGACTGCGAATGTTGGAAGTGCGGACCGCGTGATCCGGCTGATTGCCGGGCTGGTTCTGTTTTTTGCGCCCCTGCTGAATATCCCCGCCATCTGGTCGAGCGGCGCTCTGGCTTACGGCAGCATGGCTGTTGGCCTGATCCTGGCGGTGACGGCGCTGGTGCGGTTTTGCCCGCTTTATCGCCTGATCGGCGTATCGACCTGCAAGGTGTAAGCCATGGAAACCACATTTACCCCTTACGCTTCGCTTGCCGGTGGCATTCTCATCGGTCTCGCCGCAGTGCTGCTGATGCTGCTGCGTGGCCGGATCATGGGTGCGACGGGCGTTCTGGCGGGTGCGCTGCGCCCGGCCAGCCGGTATGACTTTACCTGGCGCGCGCTGCTCCTGCTGGGGATGTTCACCGGGCCGTGGATTTACTTTCTTGCCACCGGGGCGCTCCCCGCGATCGAGGTGCCGGTATCCACCGCAATGCTGCTGATCGGCGGTTTTCTCGTCGGTATCGGTGTCACGCTCGGGTCCGGCTGTACCTCTGGCCACGGGGTCTGCGGGATGGCGCGGCTGTCGCCGCGGTCCTTCGCGGCCACGGGCACCTTCATGCTGACCACCGGCATCACCGTCTACATCGTTCGTCACGTTCTGGGGCTTTGATCATGCGCAACATTCTCACACTGATCACGGGCATGATTTTCGGCACCGGCATCGCCCTGTCTGGCATGGCGAACCCGGCCAAGGTCATCAACTTCTTTGACATCGCAGGCAGCTGGGATCCCAGTCTTGTCTTCGTGATGGGTGGTGCCGTCGTCGTGACGTTTATCGGCTACCGGCTGGTGCTGGGCCGGGAACGACCCATCTACGAGCCGCAATTCGATATCCCCCAGAACCGCAAACTGGACACCAAGCTGCTTGCAGGCGCGGGCATTTTCGGTGTTGGTTGGGGCATCGCGGGTTTCTGCCCCGGCGGGGCGCTGCCGGTGGTGGGCACAGGGAATATCAACGTGCTCCTCTTCATGGTGGCACTGATTGCCGGGATGTTCTTTGCCCGCTTCCTGATGTCCCGCAGCGGTACGGGCGGAAAGGCCACCCAGCCCGCTGAGTAAAGGCGAGAAGAAAGGGCGGCCAGATGATATTCGCACTGCTGATCGGGTCTTCGATGATGATCGGCTCTCTGGCTGCCGCGATCTTCTTCTTCGGCGTCGCGGCCCGCGTGTTGCGATGGCTCGAGGAAACGCAGGCCTTCGGATACCGCCGGTTCACGAACCTTTTTGAACTGGCGGTGACGTTTGTCTGGATCCTGTTCGTGTTGTCTTTCTCCGTCTGGGGTTGGGCGGTGTTGTATCTGTCGCTCGGCCTTTTTTCGGGGATGGAGCCCGCGCTCTACTTTGCCATCGCCTCCTTCACGACGGTGGGCTACGGCGACGTGGTGCTCGAACCGGGTTGGCGTCTTCTTGCGGGGATGACGGCGACCCACGGTCTTTTGACTTTTGGCCTTTTCACCGCCTTCCTCGTCGAGGTATTCAATCTGCCAGTGCGGTCGCGGCGCGGTTGATTTCCATCAAGGTGCGTCCGCAAACGGGCCACTAGCCTGATCGCTGACCGAAACGAAGGAAAGACCGATGGTTGACCAAGCACATTTCAAGAAAGTGATCCAGGCCCGGCTCGAGGAATTGGGCGTGCGGATACAAGATATCGACGAGGAGCTGAGCCACGAGATGGACAGCGACCTCGAAGATCAGGCCATCGATCTGGAGGACGACGAGGTGCTCGAAAGCCTCGGGAATGCCGCCGAGAAAGAGGTGGCTCTGCTTAATGCCGCTCTGAAACGCATCGAGGATGGGACCTATGGCACCTGCCTGAAATGCGAGGAGCCTATTTCGGAAGCCCGTCTTGAGGCGGTGCCCTATGCACCTCTGTGCAAGGATTGTGCGACGGGGGCAAAGCGCTAGCGCTGCGGCGCACGGCCCACATGGTGCAGAAGGGGCCGAGAAGCTCGAAAACCACAGTAGCACCGACCGTCAGGATCATGATCTCGTCCTTCCAGTCCGGCAGCGCCTGACCGGCCAACAGCGCCATGCCGATGGCGACACCCGCTTGCGGCAGCAGCGCCACGCCGAAGAGATTTCGATGCTCAGGCGCGGAACGGGCGAGGGCGGACCCAAGCCAACCGCCCAGAAGGCGCGCCACCGTGCGTAGCATGATGAACGCCGCCCCGATGGCCCCAAGTGCCATCACGGAAGGCAGATGGAGCGACGCGCCCGCGAGGATAAAGAAGAGGATCATGAAGGGCCACTGGATGTGCTCGATTTCGTGAAAGGCGCGATTGTGATGCCGGGCGAAATTGGCGATCAGCGCGCCGACGCACATGCCTGCGATCAGGAACGACACATGCAGCCAGAGTGCAAGCCCGGCAGTCAGAAAGGCGATGGCCAGCGCCTCCACCTCCAGGGGCTCACCTTCCTCGATCCGGCCTGTCAGGAAGGCGGCGGGCAGGCCGATGGCCAACCCGAGCAGGAGCGCGCCGCCGATCTCGGCGAAGGCTGACACGCCCGCCCCATTGTCAGACCCGCTCATCTGAAGAGCGACGCTGAGGCAGAGGCTGAAGGTGATCAGCCCCCAGGCATCGTCGATCGCGACGATGCCCTTCACGCTGCGGGTGAAATCGTTGTCGATGCCGGACTGTCGGATCACGTCGAGCGTAGCAGCCGGTGCGGTCGCCGTGGCGATACTGGCCAGCACGAGCGCCAAAGCCGGGTCTGTCCCGAGCGCGGTCAGACCAAGGGTGACAAGGGCGAGCGTCACAAGCACGATTGAGACGGAGACCACGATTATCTCGATCCCGTGCGCCTTAAGGCTGTCGAGCTTGAGCGATCCGCCCAGCAGGAAGGAGACGAAGGTCAGTGCCGCCACCATGATCGTGTCTGTCAGGGAGGATATTCGGTCGGGGAGCAAGCCGCCCCATCCCGCGGCCAGCCCGCAAAGCAACAGCAAGGTGACGCGCGGCACGCGCGTGCGGCGTCCGACCTGGTCGGCCAGCAAGCCGACGGAGAACAATGCCCCGAGCGTCAGCAATGCGTCGGAATAGATCATCTCTGGCGCATGTCCGTGGTGCAGGGGAAGCCCACGCGCGTCAGCCGACGGGTTGCTTCGAAATGTCTCCGGCCCGGTTCCATGATCCGCCGGATCATTCCTGGATACTTTCGAGGTAATTGGCGAGGGCGACCAGACCGGCGGGAACGACGATTTCCTTGCCGTCGCTTTCGACGCGTACCAGCGTGCCCAATTCGCCCGTGCCGAATTCGGGCATCGCGGCGGTTGGATGGTCGGGCCCGACCTTTCCCTGCACGATCTCGATCACGTAGGCGCGGGGAAAGCGTCCGCGGTTCTGCCGGGAGAGGCCCACGAGGGACGGCGGCACCTCGCCCAACCCCAGGGATGCCGCACCGGCGCCCCGCGCGTCCGTCCCGTGGCAGACGGCGCAGTTCTCGGCATAGAGCGTCATTCCGGTCGCCACATCCATGGTAACGGGGCCGGGCTCGGGCGTGCAGCCCGCTGCGGCTGCCACTATGGCGACTGTCAGGGCTTTCGGGATCATGCGGGCCAACCTCGCTTGTTCTGTTTTCGGTGTCCGCCCAGACTGGCAATGACGGGCGTAGACCGCATTGATCTACCGCAAGCGGCATCCGCCCGAAGACCATAGCTTGGATATATCGCAAATCGCGCGCAGCTGTCGCTTCCCGTATTTGGTGAATTCTCGATTCGGTGGTACCCTTGGGCATATTTCAGAAAACCCATTTCAAAAGGAGACCTTTCAATGACGCACCACATGCGCGCGGCCAGTGGCCTTTCGCCGTCTCCTTTCAGCAGTCAGGACAAAAGGCACATACACACCTTGTGCGCATAGGGCTGCGGCCTGACGTGAAGGAAGAATGGGCTCAACAAGGGTCGACAAGAAAGAGGGGGACAAGGATTTGGCACAAGACAGCTACAACAGCCTCGAACGCGGCGGGGTGCCCGAGGGACGTGACCCGCTATCGGTCGAGCTTGTCACCGCGGCACCGACGACCTCTGAGGCGATGAGGGCCCGGGTGGCCGCGGCGCTGCCCGACGCGGCATTCGATGTCGAAGCGACTTTCGACGCGGAAGAGGACCGGTATTTCTTTGTCGATTTTCCCGACATCGATCCGCATGGCCAAGAGATAAAGGTATTCGAGTTCGCCCGCGCGCTGCGTCGGGATACGGATGCACAAGAGTCAAACCCGGTTCTGCCGGACAGCCTTTTCGGGGCGCACCACGTGGCGGGGGAAAACGAGGGCCTCTTCAGTTTCTGCGAAACGCCGCGCGATAACGGGCGGCCCTTTGGCTGGCATCACCCGGAGATCGACACCATCGGGGCCTGGCAGCACACGCGGGGTGACGGTTCGGTGGTGGCGGTCATCGACACCGGCTACAGCGATCATGCGGAGCTGCAGGGCGTGACCACCTCGACCGGAGAGATCAACCTGGTCGAGGGCGGGACAGATGCCCATGATCAGTTCAGCACCGGGCTATTGAAGAACCCCGGGCATGGCACCCTGGTCATGTCCGTCGTGGCGTCACGCGGTACGGCGAACAGCGCAGGCCAGACCGGCGCGCCGGGGGCGGTTACCGGAACGGCACCCGCCGCCAAGGTCATGCCGATCCGCGCCATCCGGTCGGTGATCGACTTCAACCAGCGCCGGATTGCGACGGCGATCGACCACGCGGTCGCCAATGGTGCCGCCGTGATCGCCATGGCGCTGGGCGGACCCACCCGCGTGGCCAGCACAGAGGCCGCCTTGCGGCGCGCGGCGAATGCGGGCGTCGTGATCGTTTGTGCGGCAGGCAACTGCTGGCCTGCCGTCGTCTTTCCCGCAGCTTACGCGCCTCTCGGCGTCTGCACTGCCGTTGCCGCCCTGCAGCCCGATCGGCGACCCTGGAAGAAAAGCGGGCGTGGCGGGCAGGTCAGTTTCTCGGCCTTCGGGGAGCAGGTCTGGGGCGCGGCCAAGAACAAGGCGAGCGATCCCGACGGCGGCATCCGCGCCAGCCAGGGGACGACACTCGCCACGTCGATGACGGCGGGCGTCGCGGCGCTTTGGGTGGCGAAACACGGGGGGCGCGCTGCGCTCAAGCAGATCGCCGATCAGCGCGGCACAACGGTACAGGCGATGTGGATTAGCTGCGCGACACGCAACATGCAGCCGCCCGCCGTCTGGAACGGCGCGCTCGACCTTGGGGCGGGCGTGCTGAATGCGCATGCGGCGCTCGAGGCGGATTTGCCCGGGGCGACTGAAGCGCCTGCCGCGCCGGAGGCCGAGGCGGTTTCCACCCTCAACATCCTTCAGATGCATCTTGCCGGAAGCAGCGAAGCCATTGCAGCCGAAGCGGTGACAGCCGAGATGGCCGATCTCGCGCCCGAACTCATCTGGCTGAGTTACCGCCGGGGGGCCATGAAACGCATGCTGGAGACCGATAGTGAAGCCGCACTGAGCGAGGACGTGCCAAGTCCGGCGGTCGCCGCAGCCTTGGCGGCTTCGCCTGCGCTGCGATCGGCTATCGGAGGCTGATTTCGGACTAAAGGAAAGGGATGCCGATCACCGCTGAAAACCTGCGCGACGTTCTGCAGCGCCATGCTCCCGTGGTGGAACTGGCGCTTGAGCAGCTTTTCCCCGATCCGGTACGGCCCATGAACCTCGACGGGCTGCGGGTGCTGGCACAGGACGGCCAGGACCTTGCCGATGTGCTGAAACAGGTGATCGACCAAAGGAACCTCGGCGACAGCGTCGAGGCCTTCCTCAACGCCCGTGGGATCGAGCTGATTCCCCGAAGCGAGGCGGAAACATGGGACCAGAACATCCCGCCGCTGGCCGGTGCCGCCATCCCCGAGCCGGTGCCCAACGACTTCCCGCTTGAAAAGATCGGCGGATTTGCCCTGCGCGCCTCGGCCTTTCGTTGCCGGATCGAAGTGGACGGAGTGACCGAGGGGTCGGGGGCCTTCATCTCGAACCGGCTGGTGCTCACCGCTGCGCATGTCATCGACAAGGTGATTGCCGCCGAACGGCAGGCGGAAGAGGACGGGGGCGCGGCCCCCGCTTTGCCCAAGATCACCGTCAAAACATCGGACGGGCGCGAGTACGAGGCGCGCTGCGTCTGGTACTCTCCGGTCCATGACAGCGAGCGCAACGGCCAGTTGCCGCCTGCAGCCGAGGTGGACAAGCACCGGGATGCAGCGCTTTTGCGGGTGGGGTTGCCGCTGGGGCTCAGCTATGGCTATTGCACGCTGCCAGAGCCCCCGGTCGACTGGGTCGGGTCGCGGCTGATGACGCTGGTGCATTATCCGCAAGGTAATATCCGTGGGCTGACGCGGGGACGGGTTCTTCGCGACGGGCTGGACGACATCCGCTTGCGGCACGACGTGGATACCGCGGGCGGCTCTTCGGGCGGGCTGGCCTTCGATCGCGACCTGCAGTTCATCGGCATCCATCAGGGCCGCTGGAACGATTTCCGCAAGCTCGTCCCGCACGCGGTCTTTGCCTCCGCCCCGGGCTTCGTCGATGCCATCGCGCGGGACAGGCCAAGACGCTATCTCTGGTCACTCGACGACGACATCGACGGCCAGTTGATCATCGGACGCGGCCAGTTCTTCGCGGGTTTGGCGAAAATGGTGGAGGAGCCTGCCTCGCTCATGCGGGGGATCTGGGTGCGCCGGACGGATACGACAAAGACCACGGGTCTGAGCTTCAGTTTCGAGATGCTCAGGGCCTTCCTGAAGAACCGCATCCGCCCGTCCGATCCGGAAACAAAGCACCTCTGCTTCCAGATCGCCACCGACCTTGAAGAGACCGATCTGATTTCGACGTTGGCGCTGGAGGTTTTGGGAGCGCTCGCTGCCGGGGCCGCCCCCGGAGTGCGCGCCGGAGAGACGAGCGACGTGGCAGAAGCACGCGACCGCGCGGTGAGGCTTGCGCAGGATCTGCAGCGGCGGGCGGCCGACGAGGGTGCGACTTTCTGGCTGTTCTTCGAACCGCCCCCCGATGGCAAGCTTTCGGACAGCGCGCGCACCCAGTTCGAACACCTGGCCGAATGGCTGGTCACTCACAGAAATCTGCGGCTCGTCCTTGTCGGGTTCGAGCAGTATGCCTTGGCCCCGTTGAAATTCCAGCGTGCCCAGGAGGCGGATACCGCGCGCAAGCCCGGACTGCTGGTCGATCCGCTGGGCCGGTTTACCGATGCCGATGTGCAGGTAACGCTGCAGGCGATGCTGTCGGATTTGAACAAGGAGGACAACATCAACCCGATCATCATGCAGGACCTCGTCCAGCAGGTGACCAACGGGCTCGATGATCAAAGCACCGGGGTCTACATATTCGATGAGCTTGAGCGCGCTGTGAAACGGATCAGGCTGCTGGTCAAATTGCGTACGGGGGTTGGCCTGTGACCGACGACCAGACGCAATACGAAGATTTGCGCGCGGCGCTCTTTCTGCAAGCGGCCCTCGTGGACGACTTCCTGCCGCGTGACCTTCTGACCGAGGTGGTGCCGGCAGAATTCGCCGACGATATCGTCCTGCGTGGCCAGCTTCTGTCGAGCCTGCGTGAGAAATGCGCGACGCGCGGCGAAAGATGGGAAATGCGCCCCATCGCCAGGCGCAAGATACTCAGCAAGGACCCACCACAGGGCGCGCTGCCCGACACCGAGATCAGCGCGGCACTGAAAGGAGAAAGCATCTATGCGCCCGAAGGGCTGGAAAAGATGGTCCGCGATACCGCGCCCATCGACACGCTTTCGGTCGCGGTGGCCACGCTGGAGCAGGCCGGACCGGCGGCACCCGGCTACGGTCAGCTTCTCGCGCTGAGCAGCAAGCTGGACCTTGCCCGCCGTCAGCAGGCGACGGATGCGCTGTTGGGAGATGCCTTCGTCGGGCGGGAGCAGGAGATCGCGGCACTGCTGGATGTGCTGGACAACCCCGAGCGCGCCGCCCCTCTGCACACGCTTCACATCCAGGGGCTGCCCGGCGTCGGCAAGACCTTCCTGTTGGAGCAGCTTAGCAAGCTCTGCCGCGCGCGCCCGCGCATCGTCATGGTGCGCCTTGACTTCGACAGGTCGTCCCTCAGCGCGGGCGCGACAGACGCCGTTTTCGACGAAATTTCCCGCCAGATTGGCACCGCCATTCCGGAGATTGCCGGCGATCTGCACGAGCTGCGTCTGCGCAGCGCCGAACGGCGCACGCGGATCGGGACAGAGCGGGCCGATGCCGTGCCCTTCGACCTGCTGCACCGGATGATCGACATCATGGCCGGAAGGGACCGGCAACTTCTCTTCCTGCTCGACACGCTGGAGGTGTTGCATGGCCATGGCGCAACTTTCGTGCACCGCCTCCTGGGCGATCTGGACCGCTTTGCCGACAAGGAGCGGTTGGAGATCAGTATGATCTCGGCGGGGCGTGGCCCGATCTTTGCCGAGGACGATGCGCGGTTGCGCAGCCTGATGCGGCTGGAGGAATTGGACGACGAGGTCACGCGCGCGATCCTGCACAAGCGCAACGTGCCGCCCGAGCTGCACGAGCGCATCGCTTCGTTGTCGAAGGGCAATCCCCTGCGCTTGATACTGGTTGCACGCGCCTTGCAGGAGGGGAACGGGGACGGGACGCTTGCAGACGATCAGATCAGGGATGCCGGCACCGGATATCTCTATCGTGCGATCCTGTCGCGCGTTCCGACCGAGATCCGCGAGATCGCCGCCGAAGGGCTGATCCTGCCGGAACTTGGGAACTGGGAGCTTCGCAAGATCATCGGCCCGGCGCTGGAAATCCCGATGGACGAGGTCCAGGCGGGCGAGCTTCTCGACCTGCTGGAAATGCAGCGATGGATGGTCCGGCCTGTGGGCGACGGTCGTTTTGCCCACATCGACGACGTGCGGCGCGAGATACTGGAGCTGACTTATTCCGAGAGCCCCGCGCATACCCGGCGGATCAATGAGGTGGCGGCGGAGGTATTCGCAGACATCGACCCGGTGCGTGCCCTTTACCACAGTCTGCAACTGACCCGCGCGGGCGCGGAGATGCCCGGCATCGACCCTGAACTGGCGCGGCAACTGACCGAAGCGTTGCTGGAAGACCTGCCACCGGATGCGCAGGACGCTGTCCTTCGGGCACAGGGCCAGCGGTCGCGGGTGGTGGAAAGCGTCGAGACATCGGCACCCCCCGACGATGGCTATCGACGGCTCGCACAGAAAAGCGCCGTCACGGCACCGCCCGAGGCGGTCTGGCTTCGCGCGCTTCCCGAGGTATCACACAGCCGCCTTGCGCTTGTGGACTTCGATGGGGATGCCGCGCCCATCGACACGGGCGGGCTGGCCGATCTGCGCAACATGCTTGAATCCCGCGAACGGCGCGAGGCCTCCTTCATCATGAAACGACTGCTGGCCCAGCCCTTCCGGCTGGAGGGAGAAGCCGCGCTGCTGGCGGTCACGCACCAGTGGCAGACCGGCCATTGGTCGATGGCACGGACGCTTTTCGAGAAGCTGCCGGATGACCTGATCGATCATGCGATTGAAGAGGACATCGGCCTCAGCGGTCTGGCCCTTCTGGAAATCTGGGCCGAGTTCCGCTTTGACCGTCTCTGTAAACGCATGGAGGAGCCGCATGTCTTTGACGCAGTCCAGCACGCGGTCAGTCTCAGCCAGCGCACGGGACTTTCTGGCGGCGCGCTGGCCTTTGCGCATCTCGTTGCCGCGGGGCCCGAGATGGCAAGCGAGCACGGCAGCCTTGGGATGGTGTCGCGGTTCATGCCCGAGCAAGCCACGCGGTTCGATCGCGCAAGCGCAGAGCGCAGCAACGCGTTCCGGGCGGAATACGGCTTGTTCTTCAAACCCGGAGAGCAGGATCCGGCATCGCTGGACCTGCCCGCGGTTACGCAGGTCATGGCACCGCTCAATCCCTATGCGGAGCCTATCCGCGCCCTGCTGGAGGATCTCTCCGGTGACGCGGACAGCAAGGTGCTGCGTGACGCAGCGGCGCTGGGCGGGATGTTGGCCGAGCTTGCGGAGCTTTTCGTGCCTGACATGGAGGGCACGGCTGAGGCGCAGGCGCGCGCGGGTGACAGGGCCGAGGAGGCGGTGCTGCTTATCCATGCGCTGGGTCTGATCGCCGAATTCGCGAGAGGCTACAGCTTCTTTTCGCCCATTCCCGATCTGCCGACCATCGCCCGCGCGGCCGAGCGCTGGCAACAGGCGACGCTTGGCATCTGGCGCTTTGGCAGGGGCATGCCCGAGGGCTGGGAAGGGCCTTCTCAAGATGCGCTGGTGCAGAAGCGCGCCGAAGTGTTGCTGGGCTCATCTGACCCGAGGGGGCGTGCCCTTCGGATGATCCGCATCTGGGACGATCCGGGCGGCGTCACCGGCGATGCGGGTGCTGCGATCCTGGGCCGCCGTCTGCAAGCGCCCTACGCGAGGATATCCGGTCTGCAAACGCTGGAAGACAGGCTCGCCGCGCTCGACGATATGGGGCTCGCCGGGGTTCTGCAGGCCCCGGTCGCGGTCCTTTCCCAACTTGGCGTGCCGGAGGCCGAAATTTTCTGAGGCGTGCTCGCCTGGCCTAAACGATTGAAAAAAGGAGATTTGACATGGGCAATCGCGAAGAAGAGAGCCGTGGACGGCTGGAACGGCTGAGCGCCAGCGGCGCAATCGAAAAGGCCCGCGCGGTGATCGACGCGTCGCCGCCGATCCTTGAGGAACTGGGGATGAGCGTGGACATGGCTACGGAACTGATGGACAAGCCAATCTCGGGGTTGGAAGCGGCGGGCGGTGAGCCCTCTCAGCTTGAAGCACTTGTCCTGATGGTCGGCCGTCCGCCTCTGATCGTCAAAGATGGCGAGGTGCAGGGCAAGCATACCCTGAACGAGGATTTCCCGCCCGGCATCGACGGGCTCATTACCGGGGTCGAACCGATCCTGCCTTTCGTGGGTCGGGTGGAATTCCTGCACCATGACATGGCTTGGGGCGGTACGGCCTGGGTGATCAAGGAAGAGACCGATCATTTCCTCATCTGCACGAACCGACACGTGGCCGAGATCGTCGCGCGGCGCACCTTCAGGGGCGATGGTGTGTTCACGTTCGCCCCGGCCAACGTGCCTTACGGTGCGCAGGTCGATTTCGTGGAGGAACTAGACGCCGATCCAAATCCCGATGCCGTTTTTCGCATCGACAAGTTTACCTACTTGGCCGACGACGCCTCGGCCGATGTGGCCATCGGCCGGATCGAGAAGCCCCGTGCCGACGCGCCTTTCAAACTCAAGGCGCTCGATCTTGCCGACGCGGATGGCGAGGACGACGACATCGTCGCCGTCGTGGGCTACCCGGCGCGGGACGGGCTGCGCAACGATCCCACGCAGATGGAAAAGTATTTCAAGGGCCTCTACGATATCAAACGCTTCGCGCCCGGCAAGCTGAAGGTTCGGGACGGTGTCAGCATCCTCGGTCACGACTGCACCACACTCGGCGGCAATTCCGGCAGCCCGGTGATCCGCCTGTCGGATGGTAAAGTCGTCGGTCTGCATTTCGCGGGGCGCTTTGCCGTGGGCAATTCGGCGGTGCGTGCAAGCACGCTGAAAAAGGTGCTGGACGGTACAGCCAAGCCGCAGGTGCTGGTCTCGGAAGGGTTTCAGCCGGAGCGCCCGGATGGCGCGCATGATGCGGACCACTTCGACGGGCGCAGCGGGTACGACCCGGCTTTTCTGCAGGTCGCGCCCGTGCCCTTGCCGAAGACACCGGCCGGCATCACGCTTTCGAAGCCGTCGGATGCCACGGCGGAAAGGCCGCACGAACTGCGTTACCAGAACTTCGGGGTCCTCTATTCCGGTGAACTGAAAAGCCCGATCCTCGCGGCGATGAACCTCGACGGAACGCTGACCAGGCCGCAGAAGCGGGGCAGCGACAAGTGGTTCTCGGACGGGCGACTGCCCGCTGCCGACCAGCTTGGCAAGAACGACTACGATGATTCCGCCATCGACCGTGGGCATCTCGTTCGCCGCGCGGCGACCAATTGGGGCGAGACGGAGGAACAGGCGAAGCAGTCGAATGCCGACAGTTTCCATTACACGGTGGCAAGCCCCCAGCACATGTCCTTCAACCGCAGCCGCTCACAATGGCTGGGAATCGAGGACTACATCATGTCGAACGCGCGCACCCACGGGTTCAAATGCTGCGTCTTTACGGGGCCGATCCTTGTCGGCGATGAGCCAATGCTCAAGGACACGGGCTCACCCATTCCGCTCAACTTTTTCAAGGTGGTTACGATGCTGGCGGAAGAGGAAGGTTCGCTCGGCATCCTGCGCCCGCACGCGACTGCCTATGTGCTGAGCCAGGGGCAGCTGATCCAGCGGTTGCTGATGGATCAGGGTGATAGGGAGACAGTGGAGGGCTTTGAGTTCGGTGCCTTCAAGACCTTCCAGACCCGGATCGCGGACCTGGAGGAAATGAGCGGCTTTGATTTCGGGGATCTGAAGTCTGCTGACCCGCTGGCCCGACGCGTGGCGCAATTGGCCAGTGAAGGCCCCGCACCACGGCCCGTGGTCACGGTGCATGGCTACGAGAATATCGTCCTCTGAAGAGGGCTATCAGTAAGACTTTCCGCGTGCGTTGACAGGCCAAAGCGTCTCGACCTTGCCGTTTCGCAGCCCGACGTACCAGTCGTGCAGATTGCAGGTCGGGTCGCAGTGGCCGGGAACAAGCCGCAGCGTGTCATTGATCTGCAGAGCACTCTCAGGGTCGGTGACCACGCCATGTTCGTCCGTGCACTGCACATATTCGACATCCGTCCGGCCAAAGACAACGGGGAGCCCGCTGTCGACCGATTGCACCTTGAGCCCCGCATCGACGATGGCGCGCCCCCGTTTGACATGGCTCATCACTCGGGTCAGCAGGAAAAAGGCATTCTCCCATGCGCCCGCGTCGATGCGTTCCCCATTTTCGTCAAGGACGCGGCCGTAGTCCGCATCCATGAAAGCGTAGGAGCCGCATTGAACCTCTTTGTAGATGCCTGACGCCCCCTCGAATGGGTAGGAACCGGTGCCACCGCCGCCGATGATGTCACAGGCCAGCCCCTCGGTATCGAGCGCGGCCACAAGGGTCTTTACCTGCGCAATGGCGACGTCGGCCTTCGCTTTGCGTTCCGCGTAAGACCGCAGATGTTGCATCGCGCCCTGGTAGGCTTGGATGCCGGCGAATTTCAGACCCGGTGCCGCGTCAATCGCCCTGGCGATGGCGACGGCATCGGCCGTCTCGGTCACACCGCAGCGGTTTGCGCCGCAGTCGATCTCGACCAGCGCCTCAATCTCGGTGCCGTTGGACTGCGCGGCTTTGGAAAGCTCGGCGACGTTGTCCAGATCGTCGACGCAGACCAGCGCGCGTGCGCCCAGTTTGGGCAGCCGCGCAAGGCGGTCGATCATCACTGGGTGTCGGACCTGGTTGGTGATCATCACATCCGTGATCCCGCCCCGGACGAAGGCCTCTGCCTCGGACACCTTCTGGCAGCAGACGCCGCAGGCGCCGCCCAGACGCTGCTGCAGAAGGGCGATGTCCACTGATTTGTGCATCTTGCCATGTACCCGGTGCCGCATCCCTTGGGCGCGGGCCCAGTCGCCCATCTTGCGGATGTTGCGTTCGAGCGCATCCAGGTCGAGGACAAGGCAGGGGGTGACGATATCGGATTCGTCCATACCGATGGTGGCGGGCACGTCATAGCCAAGTTCCAGGTTCTCCGATCGATCCTCGCCCTGCATGGTTCTGCCTCCGTGCGTATTGGTCTTCTGTCCTGAGGTAGCGAAGTGAGATCGAGAAGAAAAGACAGGTGAGAAGCGGATCGTCCGATCTGGAGTTCGTGGCGTCGATGAAGGGGATGTCGTCAAACCCGGTTCGCCGGAAATGCCCGCTCAAGCAGGTGGCCGAGTGCTTGCTATCTCCGCGCCAACGGAACAAATGCTGGGATGAATGAGCACAATGCGCACGACAAGTCCGTCGACGTCCGGGTGTCTTCCAACTTAGCCCGAGTCAGAACAATTGACGCAAGAAAGAAGGGGCCCCGCTGATTGATAAGGTTCCGATCCTCAGGGTGCAATCGAGAAGGCATTCACCGTTGCGGAGACATTACGCAGATCCACCGCGCCCAAGGGTGTCACGCGGGCGTCTTTGCCCACTACCCTTTCGGTCGCAACGATGGCGTGCTCCGTCATCTTTCCACGGTCACAAAGCCGTGCAGCGACATTCGCCGCATGGCCGATCACCGTGAAATCCAGCCGCTCGCGCGAACCGACATTGCCGTAGAGCACGCTGCCGAAGTCGATCCCTATGGCGGAACTGCAGGTCGGCGTGTCTGCCCCGCGTGGCTGGTCGAGCGCGGCAACAATCGCCCTTGCTGCCTCGATCGCCTGCGCGCAGGCGGCCTCGGCATCGTCCCCTGCTGGGAAGACGGCGAGCACGGCATCGCCGATGAATTTGAGCACTTCGCCGCCGTGTGCGTCGGCAAGGGTCGAGACGGTCTCGAAGAAATGGTTGAGCAGGTCGAGGTAGACATCCCTTTCCAGGCTTTCGGCCAGGCGGGTCGAGTCGCGCATGTCGCAGAACATGATGGCTGCGTCGATCTTGTCCCCGTCTCCACGGCGGATTTCACCGCCAAGGACTCGCGCGCCGGACCTCTTGCCGACGTAGGTCTCCAGCAAAGACCGGGCGTTTTCGCGCTGGGTGAAGACTTCGTAGAACCGGCTGATGGTGGAGGCACATTCGAAGACCAACCCGAGGTTCGCGGTGGTGAACCCGTCGGGATGATCGCTGGCAAGGGTCAGCACGTTCATCTGCCCGTTCGAGAAGGGAAGCGGCATCGCGACATAGTCCGTCGCGCCGCGGTCCTGCAGGTCCTGCAGGATCGGAAAGCTGTTCTCGGCGATCTTCTCACCGAGCTTCTGCCGGATGCCACCAAGTCCTTCGGAAACATGCCGGAGGGGCGAATTTACGAAGCCCGGATGATCGTAGATCTCGTATGACGGGGCGAAGGTCGTGACCTTACCCGTCGCCTTGTCCCAGACATAGTTCTTGCCCGCGATCAGCGGGTGCAGGGACCAGATCATCACGCTCAGCCGCGACAGGCGGATGCCCTGGTCAGACAATCTCTCGCAGAGCGCGGTGGTCAATTCCTCGGGCGATCCGATATAGGCGGCCTCTCGCAGCAGCCAGTCGGTGAGCTGCCCACTGATGTGACCGGACCTGTCCGGCTCCAGCCGGTTTTCGCCGATGTCGATCTCCGCTCCCACGGTCGGCATGAATCCCAGGTGCCCCTCGATCCCGCGACTTTCCGGAAGGGCGTCGTCGTAGGACCAGACGGCGTTCGGAAAGGATTGACCGTCGATAGTGAGGTCGCGGTAGCGGGCGGTGCCTTTGAAGGGGCAAAAGGTCTGCAACTCGGTCTGCGGCCCCAGATCGGCCAGCACGTCCTCTTGCGGGAAATAGACGACAGGGGGCAGCCTTGTCTCGTACATGACCTTCGCCGACGTACTTGAGGCGAGAACCGCTCCGTCGCGCACCGCGGTCACGCGCCCGACGAGCGGCACGGTGCGAATGCCGTAGCCCTCGCTCTTGGTGTCGGTACTTCGAGACATACCAGCCTGTAGTTCCTTCCTGATCCTGTCACCTCTGCACATAAGGCTGGCTGCCGGATGCCGAGCCGTCAAGGCCAGGCGGCGAGGGCGCGCTTCACCTGCGCGTGAGCGGTTGATCCAAATCATGGGACGGCAGGGCGAATTGGTCGATCCTGAAACGAGCACGGCGATGAGGGTTACGCGGTCGATCGGCGCGGGACGTGCCCAAGGGTTTGCTGCCCTCGCAATGTGCTGAAATGAACCGAGACCCGGAAAAGCATCCTGACATGGAAGGCGACACCCTGAACCAGCTTGAGATCGGCACCGGATTGATCGGCGGGCTTGCGCTGTTTCTATTCGGGCTGGATATCCTGACGCGCGCGCTCAAGCAGATCGCGGGCGCATCGCTCAAGGACGTATTGGGGCGGATGACGGGAAACCGGGTAAAGGGGCTCCTCGCCGGTGCGGGGATCACGGCCGTGATCCAGTCGTCCTCGGTCACCACGGTCCTGCTGGTGGGCTTTGTATCGGCGGGGCTGATGAGCACCGCTCAGTCGGTTCCCGTCATCATAGGGGCCAACATCGGTACAACGATCACCGCGCAGGTTCTGGCCTTCAAGGTTACCGCGCTTGCGCTACCGCTCTTGTCGGTGGGTTTCTTCGCGGGATTGATCGCCAAGAGCAGGTCAACCCGCGAGTACGGTCGCATCCTGCTGGGGCTTGGCATGGTGTTCTTCGGCATGTCGATCATGGGGGATGCCATGGCGCCGCTGCGGGTCCATGGCCCGGTGATCGACTTTCTCGCTTCGCTCGACAACGTCTGGCTTGCTGTGGTCATCGGCGCAGGCTTCACCGCGTTGGTCCAGTCTTCTTCGGCAACGACGGGCATTCTGATCGTGATCGCGGGGCAGGGGTTGATGTCGCTTGAATCCGCCGTCGCCGTGATGCTCGGCGCGAACATCGGCACCTGTGTCACCGCGCTGCTCGCCTCCATCGGTCACCCGCGCGAGGCCGTGCGCGCGGCGCTTGTGCATACGCTGTTCAACGTGGGCGGCGTCATGATCTGGATCTGGTTCATCCCGCAACTGGCGGGTTTCGCCACTTCTCTCTCGCCCGCGGGGGAGGTAAACATGCCGCGTCAGCTTGCCAATGCGCATACGCTCTTCAACGTCCTGAACGCGCTTTTCTTCATCGGCTTCACCGGACCGATGGCGGCCCTGTCACTCCGGCTTCTGCCTGACCGTGCGGGACGGGAAGAACCCGAGTTCGCTCCGCATTTCCTCAATTCCGAGTTTCTCGGTGTGCCCGCGCTTTCGATTGACGCGCTGCGCCGCGAGATACATCGCCTGGGCGGACTGGTGCGCGAGATGCTGGAGGCGGCTGTCCCGGCGCTGACGTCCGGCAGCCCGCTCGACGTTGACCGGGTGGCGGTCATGGACCGGCCTGTCGATCTGCTGCACCGCGAGATCGTGCGCTATACCCGCGAGATTTCGCTGCGCAGCCTGCCAGCCGATCAGTCGGACCTGTTGGTGGGGCTGATCAAGATCGCCAACGACCTCGAACATGCGGGCGACCTCGTCGCGACCAGCCTTGTCACATCGGCGCGCAAGCGCATGGAGGAGGGGATCGACATCAGCCCGGCGACCGCGGGCATTATCGCCGAGCTGCACCGCGAGGTTGTCGATGCCTTCGATGGCACCATGCAGGCGCTTGATGCCCAAGACGCAAGTCTGGCCGAGGCGGTGCGGGCGCGCAAGCCGACCTTTTCCAGCATGATCGACCGTTTCGCCCTGCACGAGTCCGAGCGCCTGCGCATCGGAGACGGCAAGCGGCTTCAGACATACACGCGCGAGATCGAGTTGACCGAAACGCTCGATGACCTCTTCAAGATCATCCGCCGTATCGCGCGGACCGAGCTTGGTCTGTTCCGGGCGCCGCCGGAAGCCAAGCCGGACTGACCGAGATCAAGGGGGCAGGAATTCTGGCGTCCTAGTCTGAATGCGGGCGTGAGGAGGAGAACAAGAATGGAAGAGGCGCAGCATCACATCGTCGGTGCCGGGATCGCGGGGCTTGCGGCGGCCGTTTACCTGATCCGGGATGCCGGTTGCGCGGGGCGGGACATCCATATCTACGAACAACTCGATGTGGCGGGCGGTGCGCTGGACGGATCGGGGGATGCCGAAGCGGGATATCTCACCCGGGGCGGGCGCATGTTCGAGGAGCATTTCGCCTGCACCTTCGATCTGCTGGACACGATCCCCTCTGCCGACGATCCTTCCGTCTCTGTCACGCAAGACATCATGGCCTTCAACCGGATGGTGCCCGGCTCCTCCAACTGTCGCCTTGTGCGCGGGGGCAAGCCTGCGGAGGACCGGTTCGAACTCACGCTCCATGCGCAGGATATCGTCGATATCAACCGGCTGATCCTGATGTCGGAAAGGTCCTTGGCCGGGCGCAGGATCGAGGATTTCTTTCAGCCGTCTTTCTTCGAGAGCAACTTCTGGCTGATGTGGTCAACGATGTTTTCGTTTCAGCCCTGGCATGCGCTTGTCGAGATGCGCCGCTACTTGCGCCGGTTCATACATCTCTTTCCCGGTTTCACACGGATCGCCGGGATCCTGCGCACCCGGTATAACCAGTACGATTCGCTCATCGCGCCTGTTCTTCGATGGCTGGAGGAGAAGGGGACCGTCGTTAAGAAGGGCCGCCGATTGACCGATGTTAAGATCGACGGAACGCTCGACGACCGCCGGATCACGGCCCTGGTCTTTGAAGATGGGGGCAAGGTGGATATGTCGGACAAGGACCGGGTCTACCTCACGCTTGGTTCCATGACAGACGGGGCTGTCGAGGGGACCAACGATCGCGCACCAAGCCTTGACGACACCTTCGGCGGCGCCTGGCGTCTCTGGCACCGGCTCGCCGCACGGCACGAAGGTCTCGGGCGGCCGGAGGTCTTTTGCAGTGATCCCCAGAAGACGGCATGGCATTCGTTTACCGTGACGCTGGACGGCCCGGAGTTCTTCGAATTCATGGAGGATTTCACCAACAATCGCACCGGAACGGGCGGGCTTGTCACTTTCGCGGACTCAGGCTGGCTGCTTTCTGTCGTGCTTTTTCATCAACCCCATTTCCGCGATCAGAAGCGTGGCAAATACGTGCTCTGGGGCTACGGGTTGCGCGGCGACCGGGACGGCGATTTCGTGGGCAAACCCATGTGGCAGGCCACCGGCAACGAGATCATCGAGGAGCTGTGCGGCCAGCTCCGGCTTGCCGACACCCAGAGGAGATGGTTCGCTGGGGCGCCGGTGAAGCCCTGCCGCATGCCTTTCATCACCAGCCAGTTCATGCCGCGCCAGCCCGGTGACCGGCCGGCTGTCCTGCCGCAGGGTGCCGCTAACTTTGCCGTGATCGGGCAGTTTTGCGAGCAGCCAAGGGACTGTGTCTTCACGGTGGAATACTCCGTGCGCTCGGCACGCAACGCGGTTGCGGGTCTCACCGGGCGCGTCAGTCCGCCGCCGCCGGTCGCGCGGACCGACATGGACCCGATGGTCCTGATCCGGGCGGCGCGGGTGCTGGTGGGGATGTAGACGTGCGTCCGGGGGCAGCTCTCCAAAGCTCTGAAATGCCGGAAATCCAGGCAGTTCTTACTATTCTGAGCGGTTCCGGAAGAGCCGATCAGACCCTTCGGTTGAATTTCCAGAGCTTGAATTGCGCGCCGCAGTCAACTGCGCCGTCCTTCCATCAACCCGCTCGATTCAAAAAGGATATCGGGCTAAGCTTTGGTGCGGAGACCTGCATGAAACGACATTTGCGCGCGATACTTGCCGCCGACATGGTCGGCTACAGCCGGCTGATCGAGGCGGACGAGTTCGGCGTGGTGCAGCGGCAAAAGGCGCATCTTTCGGAACTGATTGAGCCGCTGCTGGCCAAGCATGACGGCCGCCTCGTCAAGCTCATGGGAGACGGTGTTCTTGCCACCTTCGATAGCGTGATCGACGCGGTTTCATTCGCGGTAGAGGTCCAAAGAGCGATGCCGGGGCGCGAGGCCGCGCATCCCGAAGAAACGCGCATTCGGTACCGGATCGGCGTGAACCTCGGTGACGTCCTAGAGGATGAGGGGGACATATTCGGCGACGGCGTGAACATCGCCGCACGGCTGGAGGAAATGGCCGATCCCGGCGGAATTTGCATCTCCGGCACGGCTTATGACCATTTGAAATCGCAGGTCGACGTGGGCTATGAGCCGCTGGGCGAGGTCAGCGTCAAGAACATCGAACATCCGGTTCGGGCCTACAGGGTATTGCTTGATGCGGACGCGGCCATTGTACCGGCAGAAAAGCGACGCAAGCGTCCGTTCATTCCAGCAGTTCTGGTTGCCCTGCTTGCGCTGGGCGTAGGGGGCTGGCTCGCCGTCGACCGCTTGGGATTTCCTTCATCCGACACGCAGACCGATATGCTGGTATCCGAAAACCGGCAGGATGACAGACCATCCATCGCGGTGCTGCCGTTCAACAACCTCGGTGGCGGGCCGGAGCAGGATTATTTCTCGGACGGGATGACGGAGGATCTGATTACCGATCTCAGCCAGGTCTCCGGCCTGTTCGTGCTCGCCCGGAATACCACCTTTGCCTACAAGAACCGTGCCGTGAACGTCCAGAAGGTCGGTGAGGAACTCGACGTCGCATTCGTGCTCGAAGGCAGCGTCCGAAAGGCGGGCGAGCGGGTGCGCATCAATGCCCAGCTGATCGACGCCAAGACAGGCGGGCATGTCTGGGCCGCGCGCTACGACGGAGAGCTGACCAATGTCTTTGCCTTGCAGGACACGGTCGTTCAGCAGATCGTCGAGGCGCTGTCGGTCGAGCTTGAGGCGGATGAGGAGGAACGCCTGAAGCGGGATGTCCAGGTCAATTCAGAGGCCTACGACCTGGTGCTGCGCGGGCTTGAACGGATGCGGCGCTTTTCCCCGAATACGAACCTCGAGGCGCGGGAGTTCTTCGAGGCCGCGCTGGAGGTCGACCCCGATTATGGGCGTGCCCTTGCCGATCTTGCCCTGACCTACGCCATGGAGGCCGAACAGCACTGGACGGATTCGCCGCAGGTGGCCGGGCAGAAGGCGATCCAACTGGCAGAGGAGGCGCGCGCCATTGATCCGCGGGTGGCGCAGACGCATTTCGTTCTTACCGTGGCCTACCGCGTGGTGGGTCGAGTCGAGGACTCTATCGATGCGGCCCATGCCGCGCTGAAGCTTGATCCGAACTACGCCGATGGCTATGCCACGCTGGCCAGCAGCCTGAATTACGCCAACCGTCCCGAGGAAGCGCTTGCCGCGATCCGCCTGGCGATTGAGCTGAACCCGATTGCCGCCTTCTTCTACACCTGGATCGAGGGACAATCCTACTACATCCGCGGCGATCTGAGCCGCGCGCGGGAATTGTTCGAACGCGTGGTAGAGCGCAACCCCGCATTCACCGCCGGGCATCGCATGCTGGCTGCGACTTATGTCGAGCTGGACATGCAGGACGATGCCGAATGGGCCGCGCACGAGGTCATCGCGACGGCGCCCGGTTTCACCGTGGATACGGATCCGACCTTCCTGACGTTCACCGACGAGGCGACCCGTCTGCGCTACAAATCCAGTCTGCGCTCCGCTGGATTGCCCTGAGCGCAGATTCGCAGCTGGGATGTCTGGTTTGCGAAGTCGGCGATTGGAAACTCAATGCCTACGGGGAGCTTTGGAATAGCGCAATCAGAACGGCCATGTTTCCCGCTGTGTACCGCGTGGTTTCCTGAAAGGTCCTCGAAACAGGTCCTGCATGCGCGATGGCAAAGGTGATCGTGTCCCCCCTGTATAGGACGTCATTGCGGGACTTGCCGCGCAGGAAAGGTCACCCCGACACTCAGCCCGCCCGCCCGGTCGCATAGAGAGGCGACGTGGTATCCATGCTTTTCTGCAATCTCGTTCACGATCGACAGGCCCAGCCCCTTGCCCTCCTTGCCTTCTGCGGTTTCGAAGATACGGGTGGACCGGCCCTTGGCGCGTTCGAACTCCGCACTGGACAGCCCCGGGCCGGTGTCGTGAATTTCGACCCGCAGATCGTCACCCCGACGACGGACACAAAAGAGAATCTTGCCGCTGTCGGTGTACTTTATGGCATTCGACAGCAGGTTGGAAATCACCCGCATCGCCGCAAGGGGTTCGACGCCGATGTCGTTGCTTGACGGATAGTACCGCAGATCCAGCCCCTTCGCCGTCGCATCGGGCAGGAACATCTGCATCACGCTGTCGGTGACCTTGCGCAGCCCGAAGGCATTCGCATCGTCCGCTGGCCGGTGGGTCGCCAACGTCTCTGCCGTCACCTCGTTCTCGCGCTGCTGGGTGGCGGCGGCCATCAGGTCCTCGATATAGGCGAACGAACTCTCCATCTCCTCAACCGCTGCCGGAGTATCGCGTTTCTTGTCGAGCATCGCCCGAATGTTCAGCCGTAGCACGGCGAGGGGCTGTTGCAGGTCGTGCAGGGTGTCGGCGCTGGCGATGTCACGGTCGCGCAGTTTTTCGGTCTCTTGCGCATAGCGCTTCTCGAGGTCGGCCAGACGGGCCAGCAGTTTCAGATTGCGGTTCTCTTCCTCGTAGCGTTCGGCGATGGCCTTCTGCCGCGACTGGCGCAGCTGATTGTAGCGATCTGCGATGGACAGACCCATAAGCGTCGCGTCGATCACCATGACCGAGCGGATGGCATCGTTCTGGAAGTCCTGCGAAATTTCGATCCCCAGCCAGTGCCGCATGCTCATGATCGCAGCAGCACAGAGGAAACCGATCCATGCAAGCACGAAGAATCGGACTTCTTTGAAGCGGGTCAGGGCAGCAACAAAGCCGGAGAAGGCGCACATGCTGACAGAGATCAGCGACAAAAGCACGAGGACCTTTTTCAGCATCTGTCGGTCAAGGAACAGTGAGGAGATCACAAGGGCGGTGGCCACGATGATCACCGCCCAGAGCAGCTTGTCGATGACCGGGTTGTTCACCCGCGTGTTCAGGAAAACACGCGCGAAATTCGGTGCAAATATGATGATCGCCGCACCCAGGGGAATCGAGGCAAAGCTGTTCCACGCGGGGCTTTCCGGCCAGAGGTACTGAAATGTCACCCCGTCGCTGTGCATCACGTAGAGAAGGGCCGCCATCCAGTTGCAGATATAGGCGGGAAAAACAGCGTGCCGGTACACCGCAAATCCCAGCAGGGCGAGCAGCACCGGCAGGATCATCATCCCGTAGTAAAGGAAGTTCTTGGCTGTGCGCGTGGCCGCCGTCGCCGCGAAGCTTGCCGCTGTTTCGAACGCAAAGGCCAGGTGCGACGAGCCTTCCGACCAATAGGTGATGTAGAGAGTTGCGGTTTCGCCCGGCGCCAGCTCCATCGGCGCGACCATTTCGGGGTAGGGAATAGGGCGTTTGTCGAACCCGTCTGTCAAGCCAACGTCATAGGTGGTGTCGATGCTTCCGTCGGACCTGACGATGTGCACTGCCAAGAACTGTTTGAAGTTCTCCCGGAAATGAATGCGCCATGAATGGATGTCGTCTGTCGCGTTGAAAATCTCGAGGCGCAGCCAGATGTTCTCGTCGACATAGCCGAAGTCGGGAAAGGTGGTCTCGACCGGTCTGAAATCTTCCCTCGGCAGGTCCGCCACTTCGTCGATGCCCAGTGCGCGCGTCGGGTCCAGCAAGTACGCAATATGGCCTTCAAGGGTGTCGGGCAGGCGTGGACCGGTAAGCTCGGTCACGGAAACTTGCGCGGACACGGGTCCTGCCTGGGCCGTCAAAACGCTTGTGACGACCAGAAAAACAACCAAGATGGAGCCAAGACACCGCAGAAGCGGCGGAAGGAGCCGATGGCAAAGGGCAGTCACTACCGCACCATCGTCGCGGACGATCATCGGCTCATCGCCTCCGGCCTTGCGGTCGAGCTTGAGTTGCGCGGCCACGATGTCGCGGGTATTGCCGAGAACGGTCTCGATGCCATCTCGATGATCAAGGCGCTCCAGCCCGATTGCGCGGTCCTTGACATCAACATGCCCGGCGCCAACGGGGCCGAGGTCTTTCTAGAGGCCAAGCGTTGGTCTCCCGAAACCCAGTTCGCCATCCTGACGGCCCACCCTTCGGCAAGTCTGTTTGCCAGCCTGATCGAGGCGGGTGTGAACGCGATCTTTCTCAAATCTGATGATCCAGCCGAGATCTGTGACGGTATCGCACGGATGCTGAGGGGACAGACGGTGCTGTCCCGCTCGGTCGTCGGGGTGGTCACACCACAGACCGAGACACAGGAGCTGACCAATCGCGAATTGCAGGTGCTACAGGGCATTGCGCGCGGGCTTTCCAATGTCGCGATGGCCGAAGACATGGGCATCAGCGCCAAGACCGTGGATACGCATCGGACCAACCTGATGAAAAAGCTTTCGGTTCATTCATCCGCGACGCTCCTGATGAAGGCGGTCAAGCTTGGCCTGATCTCGGTCGACAGCTAGATCGGCCGCGCCGTTGGCAGGCCCTTGCCAGTTTTCGGTAGCTACAGCCTACGCGCAAGAAAAAACCGTGCACATCAGGCGATCACACCAATTGCCCATCGCGGCACCCCAGTGCATTGCGGCACATGAACGGGTCGGTCAGCGAGTGTCAGAGATCGAGCGCTCTCCGCAGTTGGCGCGTCAATTGTCGGCAGAGGCGAGGGCGTCAGCGTAGGTGTCGCGCAGCACGTTCTTCTGAACCTTTCCCATGGTATTTCTGGGAAGGTCGTCGATCAGAAGAAGCTTTCGGGGATGCTTGAACCGCGCCAGTGATTTGCCCGTCTCGGCGGCAATTGCATCGAGGTCCGGATCGGCGCCCGGTTCAGGCACGATCAGCCCCAGGACCGTTTCACCGAAGTCTGCATGCGGCACGCCGATCACGGCACTTTCCAGGACGCCGGGTTGCGCGTCGAGCACCAGTTCGATTTCCTTTGGGTAGATGTTGTACCCGCCCGAGATGATCAGGTCCTTGTCCCGCCCGACGATCGACACGTAGCCGTCCTCGTCGATCTGGCCCAGGTCGCCTGTGATGAAGAAACCGTCTTCCCGCAGGTCCTCCGCCGTCTTTTCAGGCATCTGCCAGTAGCCCTTGAAGACGTTTGGACCGCGCACTTCGATCTGTCCGATCTCGCCCTGAGGCAGAGCTTTCCCCGTCGCCGGATCGGTGATCTTCAGCTCGACGCCCGGCAGCAGAAATCCCACGGTCCCCGCGCGGCGTTCGCCGTCGTAGGGGTTGGAGGTGTTCATGTTCGTCTCGGTCATGCCATAGCGTTCGAGGATACGGTGACCGGTGCGCGCCTCGAAGGCCTTGTGCGTCTCTGCCAGCAGCGGAGCGGAACCAGAGACGAAGAGGCGCATGTCGGCGACAAGCTCGGCAGTGAAACGCGGATCGTCGAGAAGGCGTGTATAGAAGGTGGGTACGCCCATCAGGGTGGTCGCCTTTGGCAATGCGGCGATCATCTGGTCAAGGTCGAATTTAGGGAGGAAGATCATCGCGCCCCCCGCCGCGAGAATGACGTTCGTCGCCACGAAGAGACCATGGGTATGAAAGATCGGAAGCGCGTGAAGCAGCACGTCGTCCGATGAAAAGTGCCAGTAATCTACCAGCGTCTCGGCATTGGACAGCAGATTGTTCTGCGTCAGCATCGCCCCCTTGGACCGTCCCGTGGTGCCGGAGGTGTAGAGAAATGCGGCCAGATCATCGGGAGCCCGCGCAACCGTGTCGAACTGCAGGGGCAGGTCCTTGGCTGCCTCGCTCAGGCTCCCGCTGCCATCGGCGTTCAGCGTCTCGATCCTTGCGCCATAGCTTTCGGCCAGTGGCGCGAGATCGGCGCGCTTGGTTTCGTCGCAGAGAACCAGCTTTGCGCCGCTGTTCTCTATGAAATAGGCCAGTTCGCTTGTCTTATAGGCGGTATTCAGCGGCAGGAACACCACGCCCGCCTGCACGCAGGCCCCATAGAGCGCGAGCGCCTGGGGTGTTTTCTCGAGTTGCGCCGCCAGCCGGTCACCGGGTGCAAGCCCCGCCTGTGTGATCGCATGGGCGATTTGCGCGACCTTGCCGAGAAAGTCTTCGTAGCTCCAGATGCTGCCGTCAGCCAGATGAAGGAAGGCCTCCGACTTGCCTGCGTGGGCACCGAAAAGGGTGTCGTAAAGCGGGTTTGTCATGCGCGACTCCTAGGGTGTGAGCTTTTCCGCAGCCGCGCTCAGCGACCGGATTTCGGACGACATTGCGACTTCCTGGGCGCTGGCGAAACGCTCGTGGTTCTGCGAGACGCGCTCGAGGTCATAGAGGTAGTTGACCATCACCCCATGCGACTCGCGCAGGCCCTTGTCGGAGGTATCCGCGCCGGCATGCACGCGGTAAACCTCTGCACCATTGCCGAGGTGAAATCGGGCAACGGGGTCCAGCGGCAGGTTGTCGGGCCGTTTCGCGGAGGTCAAATAGTGTGCCGCCAGCGCCTTGAGGCGATCGGCATCGTCGGGCTCGGCGGTATCCGTCCGGTCGTCAAGCCAGCGTCCAAAGCCCGGGATGGGTGACAGGGTCACGAAGGTCTTCAGCCCGGAAAGCGCGAGCGACAAATCGGCCGCCACCTGCTTGATCAGCGAGTTCCCGAAGGAGATGCTTGCGAGCCCAGCCTGACAGTTCGAGATCGAGTAGAATGTCGCGGTGTCCGCGTCCTCCGCTGCCAGCGGCGCGCGGTCCTCGGCAAGCAGATCCTGAATGGAGCTTGGAACGCCCGTCGTCAGCGCCACCTCGACAAAGATCAGCGGCTCGTCCGGGATCGCAGGGTGAAAGAAGGCAAAGCAGCGCCGGTCGGCGGGCTCCAGCCTGCGGCGCAGATCGTCCCAGCTGTCGATGGCATGGACCGCCTCGTAGGCGATGATTTTCTCGAGGATATGCGCGGGGCTCTCCCAATTGATCGGGCGCAGCACCAGAAAGCCGCGATTGAACCAGCTTGCAAAAAGGTGTCGGAAGTCGAGATCGAGCGCTTCGAGCGCGGGCTCGCCCCGGCCCAGCCGCAGAAGGTCCGCCCGCATCGCGACGAGCGCCTTGGTCGCGCCCGGTACTTGGTTCAGTCGCCGGATCAGTTCCTGCCGCGGCGGTTCGGCCGCCATCATGAACGCGCGGTAACTGTTCTTGGTCTGGCCCTGCTCGTAGGCATCAAGCGCGTCACGCACGGCGCTTGGCAGGATCGTCATGTCCTCGGCAAGGTGGTGGAAAAAGGCGCGTTTTTCCGCGTCGTCGGCCCGGGCAAAACGGGCAAGGATGCTGCGCGCGACGGCCACGCCAGACACCTCTCCGGTGGACCCCATAAGGTCGACAGTGAGCGCCTGGAATGGCCGGTCGTCGTCTACAGCGCCCCGGCCCGAGCGGTTGTAACGCCGCTCGAAAACCGTCGAGAGCAGATCGGCCAGAAGGGTCATAGCGCGGGGCCCATCACCATGTCCGGCAGCCAGAGCGCGAGGCCCGGGAAGAGGCAGAGCAGGATGATCGCCACCACCATGCAGCCCACGTAGGGCATGGAACCCACGAGAATCGTCTTGAGCTTGATATCGGGCGCGATGCCATTGATCACGTAAAGGTTCAGGCCCACCGGGGGCGAGATCAGGCCGATTTCCATGTTGATCGTCAGGACAACGGCAAACCAGATCGGATCGAATCCAGCGGTCGTGATGATCGGCAACAGGATCGGTGCCGCCATCAGGATCACCGCGACGGGCGGCAGGAAGAAACCCGCAACCAGCAGGAAGAGATTGATCATCCCCATCAGCACCCAACGGTTCACGTCAAGCGAGCCGATCCATTCGGCGATGGATTGCGTGATGAAGAGCGAGGACAGCATGTAGCTGAAGACGCCCGCCGCGCCGATGATGAACAGGATCATCACCGATTCCTTGGTGCTGTCGCGCAGCACTTCCCAAATCTTGAGAGGGCTCCAGAGTTTGTAGATCACCATGGCGATCACGAGGCACAGCAGGGCACCGACTGCTGCCGTTTCGGACGGAGTCGCGATGCCGCCGTACATGGCATAGAGCACGCCGAGGATGATCAGGATAAAGGGCAGGACGCGGGGCAGGATTTCGAACCGCTCGCGCCAGGTGTAGGAGCCCGCGCGCAGCACGTGGGCGTCGCCGGACTTCCAGGTGGAATAGAGCGACCAGAGCATGAATAGTCCGACCAGCATCAGCCCCGGAATAACGCCCGCGAGGAACAGCCGTCCGATGGAAGTCTCTGTTGCGATGCCGTAGACGATCATCGTGACGGATGGCGGGATCAAGATGCCCAGCGTACCGCCCGCCGCGATGGAGCCTGCGGCAACCTCGTCCGGGTAGCCGCGCTTGCGCATCTCGGGGATGCCCATCTTGCCGATGGCCGCGCAGGTTGCGGGGCTTGAACCGGACATGGCCGAGAACAGGGCACAGGCGCCGAGGTTCGACACCACGAGGCCACCCGGCACACGGGTCAGCCAACGCTCCAGCGCCTCGTAAAGGTCTGCGCCCGCGCGGGTCGAGGCGATCGCCGCCCCCATGATGATGAACATCGGGATCGACAGCAGGGCAAAGTTGTCGAGTTTGCCGAAGAAAATCTCGGGCATGAGGCTGAGCGCCGACATGCCGTCAAAGACGATCAGGAAACCCGCCGAGACGACCAGCAGGCCTGCCGCGACCGAAATGCCTGAGAAAAGCACGCCGACCGTCGCAATCGCGACGATTGCGCCAAGTGTCAAAGGGTCCATCAGTCAGCCCTTTCCGCGATATCGGCGAGTGTCGCCTCGGCACCGAGGCCGAAGGGATCCTCGATCTTGAGGAGCATTGCAAAAAAATCGGCCGCCAGTTGCAGTGCATAAAGGCCAAAGCCAACAGGCAGCGCGAGGTAGGGCACCCAGAGCTTGGGGTTCCAGGGCGTGTTGGACGTCTCGCCCCAGTCCCACGCCTCATGCCAGAAGTGATAGCCGTACCACAGCATCGCCCCCGTGATGGCGATGGTGAGCAGCAGCACGAAGAAGGCCAGCAGCTTGCGCAGACCAATCGGCAGCATCAGGGGCAGAAGGTCTACGTTCACGTGGCCACGCAGGTACTGGACGTATGGCAGGCCAAGCATTGTCGCGGCGATCATCATGTAGGTCACGCCCTCGGTCTGCCAGATCGTCGAGCCGTTCAGCACGAACCGGATAAATATCATCTGGCAGGTGATCGCCACGGCGGCGAGGATTAGCAGCGCCGCGACGATCCCGGAGAGCTGGCTGAGCCAGCCGATGACGCGGATCACGGGGTTGCCACCATGGGGCGCGGTGACATGGGGATGGGACGAGCCGGACATGTCGGCCTCTCTCTTCTTGGCAGGAGAAATGAAAAAGGCCGGACAGCGCGTTGCGCGTCCGGCCTGTCAGGTCACTCGACGGCGAGTGCCAGATCGAGCAGTTTCTGGCCTTCGGGAGAGCCTTCGAGGAATGCCTTGTACGCAGTCTCTTGCGCGATGGCACGCCATGCGTTGAACTCTTCCTCGGACATCTCGGCGATCTCCACGCCGTTCTTGGCAAATGTCTCGCGTGCCGCGCCGTCTTCCTTCTTGGCCTCTTCGAGGTAGAAGGCCTCGGCCTTAGCGGAGGCATCCATCAGCGCCTTCTGCTGATCGGCATTCAGACCGTCAAAAACGGATTTGTTCATCAGCATCGGCTGGTACATGAACCACAGCGCGTAATCGCCAGCGGGCGTAAAGCAGGCAACCTGCTCGTAAATGCGATAGCTGACAAAGGACGAAGAGGAGGTGTTGGCCGCATCCAGAACGCCGGTCTGCATGGCGTTGTAGATCTCGGCCGAGGACATCGAGGCGATCGAGGCGCCCGCACCTGCCAGCATCTGCTCGAATGCCTTGCCGGCCGCACGGGTCTGAAGGCCCTGAACGTCATCGGGGCCTGTGATGCACTTCTCCTTACCGGCGAAGCCGCCCGCAAGATAGCCGTGCACCAGAACCATGACGTCATCCTCGGCCATGATCTTTTCGATCTCTTCCATGAACGGGCTCTCGTTCAGGCGCGCGGCGTGATCGTGGTTCTTCACGAGGCCCGGCATTAGCGTCAGGTTATAGGCGTTGCGCAGGCCGCCCGCGTAGGACAGGGGAAAGACGATCATGTCCACCTGGCCGCGGGACAGGGGCTTGTACTGCTCACGCGCCTTGAAAAGCGACTGGCTGGGGAAAATCTTGATATCGAGGCCGACATTCGCAGCCGCAACTTCGTCCGCGACGATCTGGGCGACCTTATGGCGCACGTCGCCCTCAGACCATTGGTGCGAGACGCGAAGCTCCTGCTGGGCCTCGGCGGAAAACGCGAAAACGGATAGTGCCGCGGCGGCGGCGATTGCAGTAAATTTCATGCTGGTTCCTCCCAATTGCGGCGCGCAGCACGCCACTTCACGACAGACGTTTTAGTGCATCGTGATCGATGGTCAATATTTTTGTATACAAGAAAGCAATTATTGTCCTCTAGAGAATTTGACTGTATACAAGGCTTATGGAAAGAAAACGCTCAGATCTGATTGCCGACGCGCTTGAGGCGCTGATCCTCGAAGGTGGATTTGCCGACGGCGAACGGCTAGACGAACAGCAGCTTGCCCAGCGCTTCGATGTGTCCCGCACGCCGCTGCGCGAGGCCTTTCAACGGCTGGCGCTTTCGGGACTGGTCGAGCAGATACCGCGCCGGGGCGTCTTTGTTCGCCAGCCCGGGCCGGTGGAAATGATGGAGATGTTCGAGGTCATGGCCGAGCTTGAGGCGGCCTGCGCCCGCCTGGCTGCCGCGCGCATCAGCGAGGAAGCCCTCCAAAACCTGCATGCCACCAACGAGCGCTGCAATGCCGCCGTCGAAGCGCGCGACCACGACGGCTATTACCGCGAGAACGAGCGGTTTCACGCGATCCTGTACCAGCAGTCCGGCAACGGCTTTCTCGAGCAGGAGTGCCAGCGCCTGCACAAGCTTCTACATCCCTTCCGCCGTTTGCAGCTGCGCCTGCGCGGGCGCCTGCGACAGTCCATGGCCGAGCACGAAGAGATCGTTTCGGCGCTCGAGGCAGGGGACGGGCACCGGGCCGCCGAGGCCATGCGTGCCCATGTCGCCGTGCAGGGCGAAAAGTTTCACCACCTGGTCGCGTCACTGAAACACGCCGCCGAATAAGGCATGTTCCGCATGGCCGGGCGCACCTCCGCTTGTTGATCATCGCGGTCGACATGCATTACCAAAACACACAATGACTTGGTGACCGCAACAGTCGGGGAGGCCGTCGATGAATGGGCCGGATGCCATCCCGGGTCCGGAATACGTTGCCTGGGCAAAAGCACAGACGCAGGCTCTGGGGTTGTCAGCCGAACGCGCGCAGAACCCTCCGGCGGAGCGAATTGCACAGCTCGCCTCGATGTTTCACGAGGGGCAGTACCTCGCAGTCACCGAACGCATCCGGCGCGAACTGGTTACATATCCGGCCTCCTTCCAGCTTCTGAACATCGCGGGCATGGCGCTGCGGAAACTTGGTCAGTTCAGCAAAGCAACCGATGCATTTCAGAAGGTCGCGGCCCTCTTGCCGGGCAGCGCTGCGCCGCTGAACAGCCTCGGCGTGGCGTTTCAGGAGGAGGGAATTCTACGCGCCGCAGCGCGGTGTTTCGAGAGGGCCATCGAACTCGAACCCGATCTGGCGGGGGCGCACTACAACCTCGGCAACCTGCGACGAGACCAGGGGGCACCGGAAGAGGCGCTCGCGGCTTACCGCAGGGCCGCGTCCCTTGCCCCGAAGAATGCCGAGGTATTCAACAACATGGCGAACATGTTGCAGGACATGGGGCAACCTGAGGAAGCTGTCGCATCTTATGAACAAGCCGTGGCGGCCTGCCCTGACTAAGCGGAAGCCCATTACAACATGGCTCGCTCCCTGAAACGCCAGGGCAGGATCGACGCTGCAATCGCGGCGCATCGGCGCGTGCTTTCACTGAGGCCGGATCATTTCAACGCCCGCGTCGGCTTGGCCAATGCCTTGAAAGAGGCCGGTGAAATGGACAAGGCGATCAACACCTACGCCGGGGTCGTGTTTTCGGAAGCCCCCGACCTCCCTGCCGAGGCACGGTTCGACGCGGTGCGCAACTTGCTTGCCCTTCCCATCGGGACGCTGGACCGCGGGATGATCGACCGATTGGCGACACGGATGAAGGATGTGGTGCGCGACCAGCCTGTGCCGTCCCGCGCTCAATTCATGCGAGCCAATCTTCTTGCGCACCAAGGCAAGATCGCCGAAGCGGCGAGGGTGTTCAAAGAGGCGAATGCGGCGAAACATTCCGAGATATCTGCCGAAGTCACCGCAGAGAGCCATTCGTGGCAAGGCACCTGGGACACGCCCAATCCTCCGCCGCTGGCTGGTCGAAGGCCAGGGGACATGCCATTCGAAGTCCTGCTCCTTCTGGGGCCAACGCGGTCCGGCAAATCCTCTGTCGAGCAGGCTTTGGCCGGTGATCCGTCCGTCCTGCCCCGATATGAGGCCATAAATTTCGGTTTGCTCCGCGCGCACGGGCCGGAGGACCTGGCAAGGCTTCCGACCGAAGAAAGGGGCGGCCTACTACGGCAGGCTCTTTATCTCAGCAGGGTAACGCAGGATCAATTGGCGGGCCGTATCGTGGTCTGCACCAATCCCAATCTTGTCCATGTCGTCCCGGCTCTGCTGGCCCTGGTGGGTCGTCTTAACATCGTCTGGATCGACCGGGGCGGTCCCGGCCACATGGCCGATATCTTCGCCTCTGATTACGTGGACGGGAATTTCTATGCCTACGATATCGACAACATCACGAGCTACTTGTCTGCCTATGCCAAGCGCATGAGCGAGTTGATGAAGGCGCTTCCGGATCAGGCAATCAGGGTCGCTTTCGCGGATTTCCTGAACGACCCGGCAGCACAGATCGGTCGCATCGCAGCGTTGGTCGGCAGGCCTCTCGTTCAGGGTGGTGTCCCTGATGCCGCGGCCGCGAGACGCCATTGCGCTTATACCGAAGACCTGGCGCGTCATCTGCTTTGACACAGCCTCGCCGTCCGGACGCCGCGCGGGATGCGCAAGAACAAAAGGCGCGCGACAAAGACTTGTCGAGCGCCCTCTCCCGTGCAGAGCACCGCGCCAGTCTCAATTGCCGGGCGGATGGCCTGATCGTCAGGCCGCCGATCAGATTTCCAGAACTGTGCTGCCCGTGGTCTGACGGCCCTCCAGCGCCTCATGCGCCTTTGCCACGTCGCGCAGGGCAAACCGCTGACCGATCTGGATAGTGACGTCCTTCGCCAGCACCTTGTCGAACAGATGTTTCGCCATGGCCTGGCAGTCCTCATGCTGTGCGATATGGGTGAAGAGCGTGGGGCGGGTGAGCTTGAGAGACCCCTTCTGCCCGAGAACGGCGAGGTTGAAAGGGGGGACCGGGCCAGATGCGTTACCAAACGAAATCATCATGCCCAGCGGTGCCAGCGAATCCAGCGAACCATCGAAGGTATCCTTGCCCACGGCGTCCATCACCACTTTGACACCCTTGCCCTCGGTCAGGTCACGGACCTTCCGGACCCAGTCGCCCCCGCGGTAATTGATGCAATGCGCCGCGCCATGATCGAGCGCAAGCTGGCACTTCTCGTCCGATCCGGCGGTTCCGATCAAGGTGATCCCTTCCGAACGCGCCCACTGACAGGCGATCAGGCCGACACCTCCGGCAGCGGCGTGGAAAAGGACGGTGTCCCCCTTCTCGATCGGCGTCGTGCGGTGGAAGAGGTATTGCACGGTCAGCCCCTTGAGCATCATTGCCGCCCCTTCCTCGAAGGAGATGCCCTCGGGCAGCGGGCAGACCTGCGCGGCCGGCATGACCCGCGCCTCCGTATAGGCTCCGGGCGGGTTGGCGGCATAGGCGGCGCGATCGCCGACTTTGAGATGCGTCACCCCTTCGCCCACCGCCTCGATCACGCCTGCGGCTTCCATCCCCATGGCGTGGGGCAGGGTCATCGGATAGAGGCCGCTGCGCTGGTAGACGTCGATGAAGTTCAGCCCGACGGCCTTGTGGGCGATGCGCACCTCACCCTTGCCCGGCGCGCCGACCTCGATATCGGTCAGCTTGAATTTCTCCGGTCCGCCATGTTCTTCGATGATTGCTGTAAGTGCCATGAATTACCTCCCAGTTGGAGGCAAATAGAAACATCGAGAGGCGCATGTCCAGACGATTCGGGAATTCGGGCAACGCGGAAATCCGGCGACGGAGCCAGGCCCCGAAGGCACCTTGCATAGTCTACATTCCGGTCGTTCCGTCCAGGTCACCCTCCGCGAGGAGCGTCTCGATGCTGGCAAAATCCGCCATCTCGAATATCTCTGTCGGGGAGAGCTGGCGGCCCAATATCTCCTCGATCGCGGCGACCACACGGAAATGGGCCAGGCTGTCCCAACTGTTGCAGCTCTCAAAGCTGGTGTCCTGCCCGATTTCCGATGGGGCGAGCCCCAGCGCATCGGCGAGCAGCTGTTTCGCCTTCGTTGTTTCCGTCATCCTGGCTCAAGCCCGCGAGACGCGCGCCAGTCTTCGGCGAGACACTCGAAATACATGGTATCCATCAGTTCTCCGGTCAGCGGGGACCGCCAGGATTTGCAATCATGGCCGATGAAGCGGAAGCCGAGCTTTTTGTAGTTGTAAACCGAACTGACGTTGCGGGCGAGGACGCGGCCCGCGAACCGGACGACCCTGGGCGACTGGCTGAAATGATCCATCAGTCCGCCTCTGACTTCTTCAAAGACACCCTTCCCCCACCACGTCTTGTCCGTGAGTGCGATCCCCATGTTCGCGGTGCCGGACCGGTTGAGCCGGATACGGTGCGCCCCGATCGTCTCGTTGCCGTCTTTTGTCACGATGGCATGAAAGAACAGGTTCCGCCCGTCCGGAACATCAAGCTGTGCGGCCCAGTGCAGGCGTGAATAGGAAGTGCTTTCGTACATCAGCGCGTGCAAGGTATCCGGATCGTTTGCCCAGGGCAGGGTGGTTCTGACGGCCTGAAGCCATGAGCAATTCACCAGTTTGAACCGCTCGGTCCGGACTGTCTCGACGAGGTAGCAGTCCTTTGGCCTGCTGAGGAATCCTAACGCCATCTGTCGATCATCTCTTGCTGAATGGCCTGGCGCGCCAGCTTGCCGCGATCGTTCTTCGCGATTTCGCTCACGATTTCGATGCGGCTCGGGACAGCCTCGGAGCGGGCCTGGGTGCGGCACCAGGCCATAAGGTCAAGGTCGGTGACCTGCGCCCCATCATTCGCGCGGACCACTGCCCCGACGAGTTCGCCCGCGATGGTGTCCGGAATGCCGAATGCACAGGCCTCGGCAATGGCCGGATGCCGTTCAAGGAGCATATCGACCTCTTCGGCCAGGACCTTGATTCCCCCCCGGTTAATTTCATTCTTTGCCCGCCCGACGAGCCTGAGGCTCTGATCCCCGGCAAGCTCACCGATATCGCCGGTCAGGAACCCACCCTGTTCGTGGTCTGCCAATCCCGCCTCACCCCACAGCCCCAGCATCATGGTGGGTGACATCAGCGCCACCTCTCCACGTCCGCTGTCGTGCAATCCGCCATCCCTCAGCACGCGGAACGCGCCTCCCCAGGGTTTTCCGACAAACCCATCGGCATCTCGTTCCGGCCGCCTGCCGCCGGATATCCAATTCGCGGTTTCTGTCATGCCGTAGGTATTGAAGACATCTCGGGTGCCGCACCACTCTTCGATGCGTTCCCAAAGGTCCTGCGTCAGCGGGGCCGATCCGACGTGGACGCGGAGCGGTGGCGACGCAGGTGGTGCCGACATCCGCAGGACCATGCGCCACATCGAGGGGACTGAGCTGAGGAAAGTGATACCAAGTTTGTCGAGCAGTGCACCGAACTCCGACAGATCCTTAAGGTCGGGTTTGTCCAGAATATGAAGGCTCTGACCGGCGTAAAGAGCCGTCAGGCAATTGCCGATCAGGCCATGGCCGAAGAACAGCGGAAGCGGACAAAGCGTGCGGGCCAGCACTGGTAAGCCGATCTCGCCCACGTTCAGCCTGAGTCGTGTCTCCAGTGTCTTGAGGTCGTGTGTCACCCCCTTCGGCACGCCTGTCGTGCCGGAAGTCATCAGAATGAGCGCCGCGTCGGGCCAGATCGGTGCGGCTGGCGTTTGGCCCTGAACACTGTGCAGGCCGTTATCGTCGATCCACAGGAGCGGTGTCACGCTTGCCCGCACGCGCGTCTTCTCGTCATGAGCTAGCCCGGGGTTCACGAGCACCGAACAATGTCCAGCTGCCCATGTCGCGAAGAGGTTCACAAGAACGTCCAGCGGATCGGAAACGCCGATGACAACCCGCGACGGACCGTGGGCGCACAAAATTGACAGCGCGTGAACCCTGTCCGCCACGCGACGCGCTGTTTCGGCATAGTCCAGTGTTTCGCCGCGCCGGACGGAATGGATTGTCATGCTTTCGGGCAAGGCCCTGAGCAAGGCCGTCGTCTGAAGTACGTTCTTGTGTGTCCGAGGGTTCAAATCAGGTATCCCGGGGCTCTGCGACGTTCGTGCCGGATCGGCACTCCCAATCATGTGGGTTACAAGGCACCGCATGCGGGAGATCGTGTCAACATGGTCCCACCCGGTGATCCCCTTGACGAGTGCGGCGGGCGGAAGCCGGATGTTCACGGTCGATGAAGACTGGGCACCGCTTGCCCGCAAAGGAACGTGCCGGCCTTCACCCAAGGTGGGGTTTATCCCATGATTTCGGTCGCGAAAGCCGCTATGCAGGGGAAGAACGTCTTTCTACGGGGGAATGAAGAGGTGCTCAGGACGGCAGAGCTGCATACCGCGACAGATCAGACGGACTACGACATCGCCATGGGCATGATGGTCCTTCTCGGTGCGACGTCCGCCTTTGGTGCACTGCCGTTGACACAAGCTGTCGCCGTCGTTCACGGCGCGCTCAGATCCGAGAAATTCCGCATCTACCTTGGCAGCAACGATCGGCCGAGCGCGGCTCTGCTCTGGGCACATCTCGGCGATGAGTCCGCGGCGGACTACCTTGAAAGGGATACCTCGTGGACCCGCGCGCCTGGAGCAGCGGAAATGATCTGTGGTTTATTCACGTCATCGCCGATGGCGGCAAGATCAAGGATATCATCGCCGACGCGGTGGAAAGCCCGATCTTTCGGGATCACGAACGCGCCTTCATGCTGCGCGTCGGCCCGACGGGCCGACGTCGCATTGTCAGCTTCACGAGAGATGGGATGCAGTTGGTCAGAACCCTAGCGCAATAGACGAAGTACAGCCACAGGACATTATCCGGCGCCTCCCACCGGTCCTTCCCGCTCCGTCATGAACTCCGATCCGAGGCTCGTGTCAGGCTTTCCGGGTCAGGTCCTTGTCGAGCATCTGCTTCATCTCGGTGATCAAGTCCGCGAAATCGTCGATCATCCTCGATTCAACGTCTTTGTTGTGACCCGGCCCTTTCCAGGGACCTTTGTACCTTGGACCGTTCATGATCCGGACGATATTTTCATCTGTCATTTCTGTAACCCCAAATCTGAAAAGTGAGTTTTCAAGCGAATAATACAGGGCACGGAACCCCCGCCCATGCTCCTGAGCCTCCTCATCAGAGGCCTGTTTGTCAAGAAATGCACGATCCCGTCACCCTGCCGGCAGGGCGTTCGAAGCAGGTGGAATCCGGCAATTGGGAGTTCAGTCGCATCGGAAACCGCCTCCGACAGTCACCGGGCCTCGTAGCTTGTCAGCCGCAGGTAGCCGTATCTGAAGGGCCCCTCCGGCAGATGCCAGATCGCCTCGCCTTCACTGGCCAGCCGCCAGCCACCGAAATCGCGGTAGTTTCCTAAAGGCGTGCTCCATCGGAGAATGCGCAGTGTTCCGTCCTTCTCCAGCATCCCCCGGTCGTCCGAGATGAAATCGACCAATTCGCCCGCTGCATTGAAGATCAACTCGGCCGATACGGCGTTGTCGCCGACGGAATAGGTGACGCCCGCCCGGCGCTCGTCGATCTCCGTCCAATCGAGGCGCGGATCGATAAGGCGGGAGGGCGCGAAAAACGCCAGGTCGTTCAGGATCGTGACCGTTTCGGTTCGGGTCAGCTCCGGTCCGCCGATGTCGACGACATTGAAAAGCCCGGCAAGGCGTACCCGCATTGTCGCTCCGTTCCGGCCGAAATCGTGCAGGACAGCCACCGGCAGCCCTTTCATGCGCGATGTCATCAGAAACAGACGCTCCGGCGTGTCGAAACGTTCGTATTGCAGCACCGGGCCCGGCATTCCCGCCGCATTGGGGGCGTCGTACATCTCGGCATCAAAGCGCGTGGTGATTTCGGTTACGATGGGCCGTCCGATGGAGCCGGTCAGAGCGATGTATTCCCTGACGGGCTTCGGCAGATGCGCAATGTCCTCTTCGGTGAGAGTGTCGGCGGCATCGCGCGGGATCGCCATCGCCTCCGCTCTGCGGGTCTCGAAGGCCCGCGGCAGGCTGTTCGACCGGGTCGCAAACCAAAGCCCTGATCCAACAAGCGCGACAATGCCCAATATCCAGATCATCGAACTTCTCCTCACATGCCGTCGCCCTCGGTCCCGACGAAACCCTTTACCAGGTCGGCCACTGTGTCATCCCGGCCCAGCCAGATATGTCCACCGGAAGGGAAGATCATCAGTTCTGCGCCGGGAATGCGGTCCGCGAGAAGGCGCGCGGTGCCGGCCGTCCCGAAGAGATCGTCCTCGCACGAGACGATCAGCGTTGGCACGGCGATGCGCTCGTAAGCGGTGGGCGAAGGCGCGCCGGCCCAATGGCCGTCGTTCTGTAGTCCATTGATCTTGCGGCTGATCGGAAAGAGCTGTTCGAGAATGGCTTGCGCCCTTCGCTGTTCTTCCGTTGATACGGTATCGAGAAGCGCCGGATCTGTGGCCAGCAATGTCCGCATCAATTGCGCCGGGGTCAGGCGGAGCAGAGACCAGAACCAGAAATCAGACCCCAGAACAGCGCGCACGGCCAGCCGTTGCAGCCATGTGAATTCCACCGGGTCGCGGTTCGTGAGATTGGCCGCCGGCACCAGCAGACCCAGATGCGAACATCTGCCAGGGTGCCGCAGCGCGAATTCGGCCGCCGTCAGCGCACCGGCAGAGCCCCCCAGCACGGGGAGCCTGTCGATCCCCAGATGATCCAGCAACGCGACAAGGATGTCCGCCTGCTGAGGCGGCGACGCATCGGCAGGGAAGGCGCTGCCGAGGTATCCAAAGCGCGAGGGGGCGATGATCCGAAACCCCCGTTCCCGTATTTTTGCAGCGAAAAGAAGCCCCTGATCAAAACCGCCACCTGTGCCATGGATCATCATCAGCGGTGGACCGTCCCCTGCCACGGCGTATTCCAGCGGACCCAAGCCGGTGTCGATAGCGCTCGACCGGCCGAGCAATCGGCCTTGCGCTTGTTTGCGTGCTTCGCGAAAGGCCCCGGTTGCATAGCCGGCCGAGGCTAGCGCGAGTCCCACGAAACCGCCGATCAAGGCGCGTCGTGTCACCATGACGTCACCCGCGCGCCTTTCGGATCGGCTTTCTTCCAACGGCTGGCTGCAAGTGTTTCCCCATCCGGAACAGCTTCCCGGCCATCATGATGGCAGCGCGTAAGAACTCTGCAGGCGGCAGAAAGCATTCCCGAATGCGCGTCACGATCTGCCGCGAGGCGTTCGAACATCCGAACGAACCCCGACGTGCCGCAGGCCCCGCTGACGCGACCAGAATTGGCGCGACCGAAGCGGTTCAATGTTTTCCGCCGAGTGGCATTGACCTGAGTCCTCGCATCAGACGATCACCTCGTTGACAGGCCGCCTCAGTGACATCGGCATCGTGGGCGCGCGCCCGAAACGGATGACCAGATCGGGGCGCGCCTCAGGCATGCCCAGCCAGGCGGCGAACGCGAGGCGAACCGACAGGGCTTCGGTGGGTTGGTTAAGATGCGCGTTTCGAATGCCGAGCGCCGTCGCCTGCAAGGCAAAGCGCTCGAAACTGCGCCCCACCTTGATCCAGTGCTCCGGATCAGCCTGGTCCGCGACGAAGACGGCGATGCCGGCGGACGAGCGTATCTGGTCTACGTATTTCTGGTTCTCCGCTTCTTTCTGGAAGAATGCGTCGAAAAGGTAGCCGCCGATCCAGTCGGGCGCGACCGGATTGCCCGCACAGGCAGAGAAAAGCCCGTCGCCTTCCGCGACCGCGCGGGAAGGGCTGAAACGCAGCCAGTCTCGCAATTCTTGCACGAAGGCCGGGTCGTCCATCTGGGCGCTGTTGCCAGCGATCACGAAATCGATGATTTCATCGCGCTTGCCAACGTTAGTGATGAGTTGCACCGATACACCGTCCTCCTTCGCCGCCGCTTCCAAAAGGCGCATGTCCTCTGCCGAGACAGGCTGTCCATCGTAGAGGCTGCGGGTGGACTGGCGCAGCGGGATGGCCTCGTAGAGTGTCCCGGCGACGGGCGCTGCGGCGGCCAGGTTGATGTCGATCCGAGTTTCGTCTTCATCCTCGACCGCAATTTCGGCAGCCCGGCCCGCGGCGGCTGCGGCCAGCGCAAGGTTTTCCGCAGCACAGCCTAGGCTGACGTAGAGATGATGGTCATCCGGGTCGACGACTTCTGTACGCCGTGTCAGGTCTGGCAGGATGCTGATACGCTGATCTTCCAGCCGAAACCGCCAGGGTTGGGTGTTATGTCCGTTGGCCGCGAGCGTCGCCATCCGAACGAGGTCGGTCAACTCCGGATCGGCTGACAGAAGCTGGCGTTGCCGCGCCACCTCCTTTCTGTAGCCGTCCATGCGGGGCCAGAACCCATAGCCGATGCCGCCAAGTGCCGCGAGTGAAAGACCAGTTCCGATGACAGTCCTGCGGGACACAAGTGCCATGTCGGGCTCCCCTGCCGAGAATCACGGGGGTATCTGACCGCTTCTCCGGGTATGCGCCTTGATAAAGCGCAAACCGGGGCCGCGTCCTCGGCGCCTTGGTGAAAAGGTAGCGCTTGCGTCCGGATGCGCCGCCCCGATCCGCTGGACCGTTTTCCGCAGTCTCCCTACATCAGGGCCGCGAAAGGATCATCGACCACGCCCGTCAATTTGACCGTTGTCTCCTCCGCACCGGATGCGAACCCGTCGATCACCGTCTTGGCTTCGAGCAGACTGCCCGGTCGATCGCCGGTATCATAGACCGCAAGTGCGGAAGTTGCCTGGGCGACATTCGAGATCCCCTGGATCGCCGCAAAGTACAGCCCGATGTCGATCTGGTCCTGAAGTGTGATCTCGTCAGGCGATCCGGCCCTCACGCCATCGCCGAGCGCGCTGAAGAACTGTGCCGGGGTGATGATGCCAAGTTCCAGCAGCCCGCCCCAGAACAGACGCCCGGCCAGATCGCCCCCGCGGTCGAAGAAGTTCTCGTAGGCCTCTGCGACGATCTCATTCGAACTCGGCGCGCTGCCGTAAAGCGCGATTGCCTCGGGGCTGTCGATGAACGCCTGCGCGATGGTATCGAGCGCCACGCCATTGGCGAGTTGCGTGGCCCAGAAGAGCAGCCCCAGCGCATCCGGCGCGCGGTCGTAGAGGCCGATGTAGAACATCGTGATCATCTCGAGCTGCGCTTCGGTGATGCCTGCGGCCCCGGCGATCTCGGCCAGATCGACCTCCGTTCCGGTGTCGGGGTTTTCCGTGGGATTATCGCTGAAACGGATGATCTCGATATCGACCAGCCTGTCGCTGCCGCTGCCATCGGCGCGCCGGTCCGTGACGATCGTGCCCGTGGGTGTGACGGTGATCGTGAAGTTTTCGGCAGGGCCCTGGAAGACCGCGACATCGCCGTCGCCCGCGCCACCGTCCAGCAGATCGTTCGCGCCAAGGCCGATCAGGGTGTCATTGCCGCCCAGACCGAACAGGCTGTCGCCCGCCGGTGTCCCGATCAGCAGGTCATCGGTCGCCGCGCCGGTCTGATTGCTGTCGTAGACCGGTAGGGAGAGAAGGACGCTGGCCTCCGGCCCCGCCCCAATTCCGGGATCGTTCACCAACAGCGTCACATCCAGCGCAGGGCTGATGGCATGATCGAGCGAGATGCTTGAACGCAGGTAGAGCGTATTGCCGTCGATCTCGAAGAAGCTTGCATCCTCGCCCGAAAAGCTCAGGATGTTCGTCCCCAAGGCATCGTCCGTCACGGTGAGCGTCGCAACAGCGGTCCGACCTGGCCCGTAGGTGCCTTCGCCAAGCCCGTCGACAAGCGGCGCCACGGTCAGCGTCGGGGGATCGTTGGCATCCGTCACCGCGATGCTGATCGTATCGCTGGACGCCATTCCGCCGGGCACGCTGGAATCGGCGACGGTGATCGTTGCTTCCAGAAGCGGGTTTGTCTCGAAATCCAGCACGCTGCCTGCCCGGATGAAGAGGTCGCTGCCGTTGATTTCGAAGAAACCGGCATCGGGGCCGGTAATCGACACCGTGTTGCTGCCGCCCGCATCGTCGAACACCTGAACGTCACCAACCCTGATCCTCAGGGCTGTGCTTGCGTCCTCGGCGATCTCGCTCAGTGTTCTGAACACCTCGACCGACGGTGCCTCGTTGATATCGTTCACGGTCAGCGAGAAGGGAGCGCTGTCTTCGAAGGTGGACCCGAGCGCCGGGTCGTCCAATTCGACGACGATGTCGAGAGAGGGATTGCCTTCGAAATCGAGCGCTGTGCCCGCGCGCAGGAACAACTCCATGCCGTCGATCTCAAAGACCCCTGCGTCCGGGCCGGTGATGCTGAGCAGGTTGCTGCCGAGCGTGTCGTCGGTGATGGCAAGGTCGGCCACCTTGAGACGGGTGGCGATAACGGTGTTTTCGTCCTGCGCTGTCACCAGCGGCGTCAGCGTCAAAAACGGTGGGTCGTTGACAGCAATCAGCGTGATCTCAAGATCGGCCGGATCAGAAGCCGGAAACGTAGCATCCTCGAGCGTTGCGCGGATGGTTCGGGTGCCCGAGAAATCCGTGTCGGTGTTGGCATAGGTCAGCGCGGCGATCAGCTTTTCCGCGGTGTCGTAGGGCGTACCGCCGGCGCGGCTGAGCGTCACGATGAGGTCTTGACCGCCAACCCCGGTCGCTCCGGCCGCAATCGTTCCGACCGGTTCTCTGAAGGTGTTTTCGATGCGTGCGCCGTCGAACTGACCTTCGAACACCAGACCGGCGACCGGCGCAAACCACATCGCCTCGGCAGCCGACCCTCCGCCAACGAGCTTGAAAACCAGTGTCAGGTGATCGTCGTCGTCATTGTCGATGACCGACACGCTGGCATCTGCATCGACGACGACGGCTCCGGCACCTTCGAGATAGTCGATTGTCGGTCCAAACCCGACGATATTAGGCCGGTCCTCGATCCTGATGTCGATATCATCGACGTCGGCATTCCCGTCTCCATCGACCGTGGTCATACGGAAAGTATCGTAAGCGGAGGCGTCGGTATTTGGCAGGAACGAGAGCGCGGCGAGCGTCGCGTTCACGTCAGCCAAGGTGCCGGTGAGTTCGATTGTGCCCGTGTTCTGGCCGGAAATCGTGGCAGGTCCGCTGGTAGAGAAGATACCATTGTTTCCAAGGATCGAGAGCGTGGTGGTCACCGTGGTGCTGTCGATATCGGCGACCGACAGGCCGGGCAATCCGCTGCTCACGCCATCGAAAAAACGTGGAAATCCTGTCGGCACCGTGTTCACCGGCGGCGCGGTGATTTCAACGGAAAAGCTGACCGGCTCGGCGATACCGGCAAGGCTGGACGATCCGTCGGAAAGGGAGACGTCGAAGGTATGCGTACCAAGTTCGGCTGAGCTGTAGGTGATGTTCTGCAGAATTGTGGCTACGGATTCGGGACCATCGCCTGTGTCGATCACGATAGACAGCGCATTGCCGGATTTTCCATCAAAGCCCCCCCGGACCGAGCCGAGGATGTCACCGTTTCTTTCACCGAAAGCTGTGATGATAAAATCGCCCGCATCGGCGACACCGTCGCCCTGAATTGGAAGGTTGCCGTTCTCGGCCACGACGGTCGGGAAATTCGTTCCGCCCCGAACGCCCAGGTTGCCAAGGTAACTGCTTGTCGGTGTAATGGTCAGGACGCCGCCGCCGAAATTGATCGTGTCCGCATCTGTGACCGTAGCATCGCCACCCGCATCGACCAGGACCGGTACCCCGGCTGCGGTACGGACATCGTCACCGTCGAGGTTGCCGATCACGGGGGGAGTGGATTTCACGCCGATGGTGAAAGTGCCGGAGGTGTCATCGTCACCCCCGTTCGCGGTACCGTCACCGTCCGTGAGGGTCAGATCGAACTGGCGATTGCCAATGCCGGAGGGCGCATCGAAGGTGAGCGCACTCAAGAGGGTCTCGATCCTGGCGGATGTGGCGTCAGAAAGGAAGTCGATCCGAAGGGGAGTGCCCCCTTGTCCGGTGGCGTTGGGTCTGATCAAGCCAACCTGAACACCATCAACCGCGACAGCCTCACCCCCCGCGATTGCGGCATCGCCGCCCGAAGTGACCCGCAGGCCGTCAAACCCCCAGGAACCATTTGCGGTTCCAGATGTCTGACCGATGGTCAGAAACCCAGTGGCGTAATTCGGCGAGTCGATGTCGGAGACCGTCGCGTCGTCAAAAAGGGTCACGTTCTGTGCCCCTAAACCAGAGGAGATGAAGGACACCTCTCCAAAGACATTGCCAACCACGGGCGCATCGTTGACCGGAGTGATCAGAATCGTCTTAGACTGCGTGACCACCCCTCCCACCATATCATCGAGCATTAATGTCAACGTGGCGGATGGGGGCGGATCGTCACTGGAGTTCACATATTTTAGCGTTCCCAGGATGCTATTCATCTGACTGGGAGTGAGGTTAAACGACAATGACTCAGTAGTGTAGGTGGCTCCGTTGAAAACAAACTCAAGGTGACCGACATCGACACCCAGGACCGCTAGGAGCCGGTCGTTATCAATATCTGCAACAGATATGCCCGAAATTGTTGACGGAACCTGTTCTGTTGCAGCGTAGCCCTCTGAAGGAAAGGTAATCTCCGGCGGGTCGTTCTCAGGAGCTACGGTGATCGTGAAAGTCTGCGTGGCACTTGTATCAACGCCACCGTTAGCGGTACCTCCATCGTCCATCAAAGCGACAGAGATCGTCGCCGAACCATTGGCGTTTGTCGTGGTCTGATAGCTCAGCGTGCCATCGGCGGAGATCGTAGGCCCTACTGAAAACAGCGCCGCGTTCGTATTGCCCACGATGTTGAAACTCACCGTCTGCCCCGCTTCCGACGCGCTGATGCCCGTGGCCCAGCCCAGAACCGTTTGCTGTCCGGCATCCTCTAACACCATCTGATCCGGGCCTTTGGTGAAGCGCGGCACATCGTTCACCGCAGAAACCGTGATGGTCGCGGTTTCGACAGCGGTGGAAAGCGACGCACTGCCGCCCGTACTTGCCCCGCCCGTCTGGCCGGCCGTTCCGGTGGTCTTGTCCCACGCCCGGTAGGTGAATGTCGCCGTGCCATTGTAGTCGGCGTTCGGAACAAAACGGACGAGGTTGTTGGTATCCAACAGACGCGGCGCGGAGAGAGCTACGTTGCCGGTCGAGCTCGAGAAGTTGGTCCAGGTGGTTCCGTTGTCTGTCGAATATTGCCAGACACCGTTCGTATTATCGACGCCCGTCACGGCCATCGCCTCGACCGACGTGCCGTCGGGGTCTGAAATGCTGCCGTTGACGATGATCGTCCCGACGGTCGTGCCGGCGTTATTGAAATTCTGCGTGGCGTCGTCGTCGCCGTCCGCGCCGCTGCCGTCATCGTCTCCGGCATCCTCGACGATTGTGGTCAGGACGGGGCTGCCGGAGATGTTCAGGACAGGTGCATCGTTCACCGAGGTGATGTTGATCGTGACCGTGTCAGCCGTGCCATTCACGGTACCATCGTTCGGCGTGACGGTGAGCGTCGCCGCGTTGATGTCGTTTGCGGCGGTCAGAAAGGTGATCTTGGCAGTGTTGTTGAGATAGGTGTTCAGACTCGACGCCGACCCTTGAAGGGTCATCGACGTGGTGCCCGAATTCGCAACCGTCACGCCTGCGGTCGTTCCGTTCCCGTCGATGGACGCAATCGTTCCGCGGTTGACGGCCAGTGTCAGGGTGATCGTGTCCCCATCGGCATCCGAGATGTTGTAGGCCGAAAGGTCGATGGCGGTGGCGACGTCTTCTGTGGCGGTGTCATTCGGCGGCGTGCCGCCAAGAACCGGCGCGCTGTTCGGCAGAATCGGCGGTGTGACCGAGATCACCACGACTGCACCGTCGTCTTGCGTCAGCGACCCGCTGAAGGATCGTGTCGATGGATTGGATGTATTAAAGATGCCGATCTGTTCGAGAAAGGACTCGACATGCTCCGCATTCACCACGCCCGGAAAATTCGGATTGCGCGTGAGCACGTCCCGTTGGATCGTGATCGTGATCGTGATCGTGATCGTGATCGTGATCGTGATCGTGATCGTGATCGTGATCGTGATCGTGCCGATACCCCTGACCTGGAACCCGAGATCGGTGCCGGAGGTGAAGACCGGAACGGAGTTTCCACCAGCATCGGTTGCAGTGGTCTTGAAATACTCGACACCATTGAAAATCCACCGGTTGGGAGAGCTCAGCGCCGGGGGCGGGTCAAAAATCTGGTCGTTTCCGTCACTGCTGACCAAGGTGACAGTCGCAAGGCCCGTGCCGTCAGAGTCGACAAGGTTCACATCGGAGAAGGGATTCGGAAGCGGGAAATTGCCAGCAGAAACAAGATTTTGTGTTGCGGAATATGTTGGTATGGTTTCTTTTGGTCTCCAATTAATTACTCTCAGGCCGTACTGCCCGGTTTATCTTCAATTGCCCCGCCCGAACTTCATTCCTCATTGGAATAACTCAGTCGATATCGCGACCCCGCACAGATGTACCAGTTGGAGACCGTTGGATATGTCCAGCGTCGAGGAGGAGGCATCCTGGTCCTAGGCGACAATGATGTTACCGTTGGGAAGGACGGCCGCTGCCGGGTCGCGCTAACGTTCGTCACCAGCGTTCTCGGTTGTAACTTTGGTCTCTGGCATATCTTCTCCAGCGCTGTCTTTTTCCCGCATTCAAAAACGCAGTATGAACATGCACTTCCAAGAATGCTGACGGATGAGATGTACCAAGGCACCCCGCGCAGGCCTGGAAAGCGACAGGTTTGTAAGGAAAGGCACCATTTAAGAAGGCGAAGTCTGGCCCGCCGATTTCAGACCACTCTCCGATCTCGCACAAGAACGCCCGACGCCAATGCGAATCCATTGAAAATCAATGACGAAAGACCCCAAATCCCAGCTTGTTACCTTTTGCGATTTTGGGAAGCATCATTTGGGCCTTTCCTGAATTCAACGCTGTCGGCGTGATCAGGATTTCTGAACCCCGGAGCATTCTTGGCTCAGTGAACCGTTCGAGAGCGAAGATGAGCCAGGAAACGCGTACTGCAGGACGCCGTTGATCTTTTTGTGACGGGATGCAGCGAAAGAGCCCTCAGAGTTGCCGGGCTGATGAGACAACAAGGATCGTCGCGGCTGGTTAGGGAAGGGAGGAGAATACCTCGTCCTTATTGCAAAGCTTCATAGAAATGTCGTGTTGGTGGTTCACGGCAATTTCGCCTGCAAGAGCCGTCAGCAGTTACATGTCTTTTGAACGAGCCGCTCGGTACCAGAGGCAACGAAAGACTAGCGAATCGAGTCGTTCCATATTATTAACTAACTGATGGTTATTAATGATGCACACAGCTCCACCCCCGCAAGCCTTCGCCGCGCGCATCGAGGGATGGCTCTTTCCATGATTGAAAGAGTACCGGGCACATCCCGATCCGACCTCGCCTCAGCACTCGGTTTTTCGGAGATGGCCGCAACGCGGATTGTGCGCGAGCTATTGGCGGCAGGCCTTGTCGAGGAGTTCGAAAGCCCCGGGAAGACGCGAAAAAAGAAGCGATCGGTCGGGCGCCCGAAGACCGGCCTCCGGATCGTTCCGGCGCGTATCTTTGCCGTCGGTATTACCGTTTCGGCCTATCACTCGGAGGTTTCCATTTGCGATGCAGCGGGGGAGATCAGGGCCAACCGGATGGTTCTCAACCCGCCGTTCGAAACACCTGAGAGTGCGGCACGCGTCTACGCAGAGGCGGTACGGCTGCTGATCGAGGAAGCCGACGTGGACCTTGAACGCATCATCGGCATCGGTATCGCGCTTTCCGCGCGGACGGACCCTGACCGGTGTGAAATCCTAAGGTCGGAGTACTTTGGCTGGGCCAATGACGGCGGCCGCTTCTGCAGCGAGATACGCAAGTTCATCGACCTGCCGATCGAGATCGAGAACATCGCGAATGCCCTGGCCATCGCCGAAATGCGCTTTGGCGCGGCGCGCGAGGCAAGCGCCTTCGCGCTGGTGCATGCCGCGACCTTCGTCGGCGCCAGCATCGTGTCGGAGAACAGGATCGTGCGCGGGGCGACGGGGGTTTCGGGCCTTATCGGTCATTTCCGGTCGACACCCACTGAGCTGACCTGCGTCTGCGGTCGGTCGGACTGTCTTAACCTCAATGCAACCGGATTTGGGGTGCTGGGGCGCCTTGGTCTGCTCGATGAACCGAGTTTCGATAATGCGCATCTTTCCTACTACGCCGGTACCCTTCTGGAGGTGCTCAGCAACCAGACGGCGACCGGGCTCGTTTCCGAGGCGGGCGCATGCCTTGCGCCAGCGATCGACAACATCGGAAAGCTGCTCGGTCCGGAAATGGTGATCGTCAGCGGCCAACTCGGGAGCGACGCCATCTATTTTGACGGAGTGAAGCGCGCCTTGGAAACGCACTACGATCTGGGGTCCGACGCAGCCTTCCGGCTTGTCCGAGGCACCATTCGCCCTGAAAGGTCAGCGGCACTGCTCGCGCTTCACACGTTCTGTTATTCGGACCGACTTGACTATGACCGGCTGGTTGACACGGCCGCACCGCGGAGTTCGGCACGTGGCTGAGGCCGGGATACGCCGCATCCTGAATGCGGTTCTGGCGATCACGGCGCTCGCTCTCATCGGATTGACGCTCTACAGTGCCTTCTTCGGGGTGTTTCCCGACGGCATCCAGCGGAGCGCGCATCTGTTGCTCATCATGATCCTCGTCGCCGGGTACACGCTTCAAGACAGCTACGACCCGGACCGTCTGCCGGGCCGCCACGCCAACCTGCGGCGGCTGATCATGCTCCTCGTGATGGCTGGCGGGTTGATTGCGACGGGTCATCAGCTCTTCAACTTCGAGGCCATCAACAACCGCTACGGGGCGATCACCGACTACGAAGTTATTCTGGGGTGCCTGCTGATCGTGGCACTCTTCGATGCCTGCCGCCGGACCATTGGCTGGCCGATCGTGCTGCTGGCCAGCGGATTCATCCTCTACGGGCTCTTCGGCAACTATCTTCCCTCGCCTTTCGGACATCGCGGCTATTCGGTCGAACGGGTGATGTCGCAGATCTATCTCGGGGGCGGCGGTGTCTTCGGCACGCCCCTCGGTGTCAGCGCGACCTTTGTGACAGGCGTGGTTGTGCTTGGCGCGCTTCTCGAAAAAACCGGTGCAGGCCAGGTCCTGATGGACTTTGCGACCGCCCTGACCGGGCGTCTGCGCGGTGGGCCCGCCAAGGCTGCCGTTGTCGGTTCAAGCCTGATGGGCATGATCTCGGGCACCGCAGTCGCCAACGTCCTGACCACGGGGCCGATCTCGATCCCGCTGATGCGAAAGAGCGGCTACCGCAAGGAAGCGGCAGGTGCCATCGAAGCCGTCGCATCGACTGGGGGTCAGTTGATGCCGCCCGTGATGGGCGCGGCTGCCTTCATCATGGCCGAGTTCACCGAGACCTCTTATCTGACGATCGCCAAGGCCGCGTTCCTGCCCGCGGTGATCTTCTATGCGGTGCTGCTGGCCATGGTGCATTTCGAGGCGGTCAAACGGAAGATCCCCGTGCTGCGCGATGCGGACTCGGTCACCGATTGGGCATCCATTCTGCGCCGTTCCTATCTGCTTGTCCCGCTTCCCGTGTTCGTCAGCATGTTGCTGAACGGCTATTCGATCATGCTGTCGTCTTTCTGGGCAATCGTTGCGTCGGTGCTCGTCAGCTACCTGTCACGGGAAACCGCGCTGACGCTGCCCCGCATGATCGAGACAGCAAAGGCCGCGGCAAGCGCTGTCATTCCCGTGGCCCTTGCCTGCGCGGCCGCCGGTGTGATCATCGGGATCATCACGCTGACCGGTATCGGCCTGAAGTTCTCCACGCTGGTGGTGTTGCTGTCCGGTGGCTCCCTGCCTGCCGCACTTGTCCTGACGATGTTGACCTGCCTTGTGCTGGGCATGGGCCTGCCCACGGCGGCAGCCTACATTCTCGTCGCGACGCTTGTCGCGCCTGCATTGGTCGATCTTGGTGTCGGGCTGCTGCCTGCGCACCTCTTCGTTCTCTACTCGGCCATGTTGTCCTCGATCACGCCGCCCGTGGCCCTTGCGGCCTATGCCGCCGCCTCCATCGCGCAGGGCAATCCGCTCAAGATCGCTGTGCTGGCCTGCCAGTTCGGCATGGCGGCCTTCGCGGTCCCCTATTTCTTTGTCTATGACCCGGCCATCCTGGGGATCGATGTCGGTGCGGGCCGGATCGTGTTGTCGTTCGTCACGGCGATTGCTGGGGGTATCTGCGCCAGCGCCGCGATGCTCGGGCAATTCTCGATTCGTCTGACCTTCATCGAGCGGCTTGGTTTTGCCGCGGCGGCGATCCTCTTCATGAGTTCCGACTGGCTCTTCGATCTTGCCGCCTTTGTCATCTTTGCAGCGCTCGCCGCCGTTCAGTCGCGGCTTTCCAAACGATCAACAACAGAATCCGGACTGCAACCGGAACAGCTCACACCCAAGGGAGACACCCAATGAAGATTGACCTGAAGATAGGCCTTTTGGCCGCCGTTCTCGCTCTGCCTGCCACTGCAAAGGCGCAGGAGTACATTTCGATCGGTTCCTGCCCGGTCACCTGCACCGCCTACACCTGGTCGGCGGGCATCGCCGACGTGATCAACAAGAACGTCGACGGCGTGGAAGCGACTGCGGAGGAGACGAAGGGCTATGTCGCCAACATCGCCCTCATGCAGAACGGAGAGCTGGAAGCATCCATGGCCACCTCGCTGTCGGCCTATGAGGCATGGGCCGGCACGGGCAACTACGCAGGGTCGGAGCCGGGCAGGATCCTTGCCTGGATGTCCATCGCACCTGTCGCCATGCATATCATCGCGCTTCAGGACGGTCCCGTGAACTCGGTCGCCGATCTCAAGGGCAAGCGTATCGGCATGGGGCAGCCCGGTGGTGTTTCGATGCTGGACGCCAACGTGCTGATGGCAAAGGTGGCCGGAGAGGATTTCGAACCCTTCCGCGTGCGTCTGGGTGACATGGTCGACATGCTGAGTGACGGGAACATCGATGCAGCACTGTGGAACGGGTCCTTTCCCCTCGCACCGGTCATCAAGCTTGCGGCCACCCGCGACCTCAAGCTGATCCCGGTTGAGGACAGCTTCTTCGAAGAGCTGCGCGCCGACTACCCGCCGTATTTCCGCCTCTCCATTCCGGGCGGGACCTACGAGGATGTCGCGGAAGACACGCCGACCTATGGTCTTGCCAACGGGCTCGTGATCTCGGCCGACGTTCCGGAGGAGCGGGTCTACGAGATGACCAAGGCCGTCTTTGAGAACCTCGAGGCGCTTGCGGGCGTTCACCCTGCCTTTGGAAAGATGTCCAAGGAAACCGTCCTGAACGGCTTCGGCTCGCCCCTGCATCCGGGCGCACTGCGCTACTACCGAGAGATCGGCGTGCCGGGCATCGAGGACTTCGTTGCGAGAACCGGTGGCTGACCTTTCTCCCGTCGCCATCGCCCGGACCGGTTTCCAGCCGGTCCGGGACACAGAACGCCAGTTAGCCTGAGGGATACCCATGACGCGCCCGAACATCCTTGTTATCCAGGCGGATCAGTTGACCGCGCTTTGTCTTGGTGCCTACGGCAAGCCCTACGCGATCACGCCCAACATCGACCGGATCGCCGAGCGCGGCACGACCTTCGCCAACAGCTACTGCAACAATCCCGTCTGCGGACCATCGCGGGCGTCGATGATGACGGGGCGTCTGCCCTCCGGCGTGGGCGTATTTGATAATGGCGCCGAGTTCCTCGCCTCCGAGCCGACCTTTGCCCATTACCTGCGGACACTGGGGTACAAGACGGTGCTGGCAGGCAAGATGCATTTCGTGGGACCCGACCAGTTGCACGGGTTCGAAGAGCGGCTGACAACAGATATCTACCCGTCGGATTTCGCCTGGACCGCGGACTGGGATCAGACGGACGAGCCCTATGCGCCTTCGGTGATGAGCCTTCTGAGCGTGGTGGAGGCCGGGCCTTGCGAACGCAACCTCCAGATCGACTATGACGAGGAGGTCTTTCACGCGGCAAAGCAGGAGCTCTACAACCACGCGCGGTCGACCGATGACCGGCCCTTCATGCTGCATGTCTCCTTCACGCAACCGCACAACCCGTTCGTTGCGGGGCGCAAGTACTGGGACATGTACGAGGGCGTCGATATCCCGGACCCGGAAGTACCGTATATCCCATACGAGGAAAGGGACCCCTGGGCGCAGCGGTACTACCTTACGATCCGGCAGGACGAATTCGACATCACACCCGAGCAACTGAGAAACGCGCGCCGTGGGTACATGGCGATGGTCACCCACATAGACGAGCTGATCGGCGGGCTGATCGAGACGCTGGAAAGCATCGGGCAGCTTGAGAACACCTATGTGATCATCACCTCCGACCATGGTGAGATGCTGGGCGAGCGGGGGATGTGGTACAAATTCAACCCGTTCGAGGCCTCGGTGCGGGTGCCGCTGATCATGCAGGGGCCCGGCGTGCGGGCCGGGCACCGCGAGCAGGCGCTGGCCTCCCTCGTGGATCTGCTGCCGACCTTCACCGACATCGCCAGCGAGGGGACGTTTGACGGCTATGCCGCGCCGGTCGATGGCCGCAGCCTTTTGCACCTGCCGGAACGGGACGGCCCTGAGGACAGGATATTCATCGAGTTCAATGGCGAGGGCCTTTATGCCCCCGCGCTCATCATGATCCGGGGCCGCTACAAGCTTGTCCACAGCCGGACCGATCCGAAGATGCTTTTTAATCTTCGTGCCGATCCGCTTGAGTTGAACAACCTGGCGGAAGACCCGGCCCATGCCGATCTGGTCGCCGAGATGTTCGCCGAAATGCAAACCCGTTGGGACGAGGACGATCTTGATCGCCGCATCCGGGCCTCGCAGAAAAAGCGGCTTTTTGTGCAGGATGCCATGAAGCACGGTCGTTTCCCCTATTGGGACTATGGACCGCCCTATGATCCGTCCAAGGTCTACGTACGGGGCGGCACCGACCCCAGCACGACGGCCACAAAGCAGCGCGGCCGCTTTCCTTACGTGCCGGTGACACCGCCGCAACACCCGCGTGGCACGCGCTGAGCCCCGGCTGAAGACGCTGGACCTCAGCGAAACTGCATGCACCATGGGCCGATCCGAAAGGCCGAGTGATCAGATGAAGACGTGCTGCACGCCCCCGCGCCCTGCGCCAGCGCCGCAGGGAACACAGAGACCGGCGCAAGGGGCGGCGACAGGAGCCTGCATTGCGAAAGATGCCGTACCCATTCCCGGCGGTCTGGCGCTGGTCGGAACGGCCCATTCCATCTTCGACGCTGACGGCGAAGGACCGCTTCGCCGCAAAAAGCTGTCGGAATTCCGGATGGCCTCAACGACTGTGACGAACACGCAGTTCCGGTCGTTCGTCAAGGCCACGGGATACCAGACGGATGCGGAGCGCATCGGGGACTCGCTCGTGTTCCAAGGCCTGCTGCCAGAGGGGACGCCGCCCACCCGTGCCGTCTCTGCGGCGCCCTGGTGGCGCGTCTTGCCCGGAGCAAGCTGGCGTCGCCCTACGGGGCCTGACGGTCCCGCGGCTCTGCCCGATCATCCCGTCGTGCATATCTCCTGGAGCGATGCCACTGCATTTGCCGCCTGGGCAGGGGGGCGGCTTCCTAGCGAAGCGGAATGGGAACACGCCGCCCGCGGTGGTCTTGGCGATGTCCGCTTTCCGTGGGGAGACGATGAACCCGACGACGCGGCCTTCCAGCCCTGCAATATCTGGCAGGGCCGGTTCCCCCATCAGGACCTCGGCCTCGACGGGTATCGCGGTACGGCGCCGGCGCGCTCCTTCGAACCGAATGGCTACGGGCTCTACAATATGGTCGGCAACGTCTGGGAATGGACATCCCAGCCGTTCAAGGTTCGGTCGCTGAAGAAATCCGTCAAGGCCGCACATGAAGGCAAGACGGGCTTCAAGCTCTGCAAGGGCGGATCGTTCCTCTGCCACAAGAGCTATTGCTTTCGCTACCGGATCGCGGCCCGCAACAGCAGCAGTCAGGACTCCTCGACCTCGCACATCGGATTTCGTCTGGTGTTCGATGGTGTCTCGGACATCCAGCGGCCGCAGTAGGAAATTAACTCCGGCACCTCGAAGATCAGCCTGGCCCTTCCGCCGGTCTGCATCCGTTCGCCATCCAGGGCTTGCGACCGCAATACCATCATCCGCCTCGACCGAAATGCGCCTCCATCCGGTCAAAGGCGAGGTTGATGACGTCGTCTTCCACACAGTAGGCCATACGGACATGGTTCTGGCCGGAAGGGCCGAAGGCGCTGCCCGGCGTGACGGTGACGCGCGCTTCTCGCAAAAGATCATGGGCGAATTTCACGTCGTCCGTTGTCCCGACGCGCAGCCTCGGGAACACGTAATAGGCGCCTTCGGGGCGCTGATAGTCAAAGACATGCTGCATCGCATCCAGACGGTCGCAAATCAGCCGCCGCCTGCGGTCGAGGATGGTTTCGAATTCTGTCAAATGCGACGGCTCCGTCCTCAGCGCCGCAAGTGCCGCGATCTGCGAGATCCGGGGCGTGCAGATCATTGTCAGATCATGCACCTTGACGATCTCTTTGCGGATTTGCTCGGGTGCGATCGTGTAGCCGACCCGCCAGCCGCTCATGGCATAGGCTTTGGAAAAGGTGAAAAGATAGACAAGGTTCTGGGAATACTCTGGAGCTGACGCAAGGTTGAAGAACTTGTCGAGGTTGTCATAGGTGAAATGGCTGTAGGGGTCGTCGATCACCAGCAGAACCCCGTGCCTGACCGCGATCTCCGCGACCCCACGCAGTGTGGTCTCGTCCATGATGCGGCCGGTGGGATTGGAGGGCGACACCAGCACGATGGCCTTTGTCCGGGGGCTGATCAGCCGCTCCAGCGCCGCGAGATCGAGTTGCCAGCCCTGATCCTCCTGCATGGGCCAGAAAACCGGACGCCCGCCACAGAACGTAATCTGGCTGATATGGGAAACAAAGCCCGGGTCCGTGACGATCACCTCGTCACCGGGGTCGACCAGCACCTGAAACAGGCTGTTCAGCCCCTCCATATTGCCCGCAGTGATCGTGACGTTCCGCTCGGGATCGACGGACATGCCGGTGCGGCGGGCGTGTTCTTCCGCCACGGCCTCGCAGAGGTCGGGCAGCCCTCCGGGCAGGGCGTACATGCCGATTTTCGGGTCAGCCTCCAACGCTGCCGACACCGCCTCCCGGATCGGCGCCGGTGTCCGGAACGAGGGCAGCCCCCAGGCAAGGGACGCCGCGCCGGGAACCTTGGCGCTGAGGATGGACATCTCCTTGATAGCCGACATCTGCAGCTGCCGCGATCTTGAAGCGATGTGTCCTTTTGGCTCCTGTTTCATCTGCATGAGCTTTCCTTCGGCTTCAGTCTTTTCCTTCCGGCTCTGGTGCCAGCGGGCAGGCGGATGACCCCGGCTTTTGCCACCTCCGCGGGTGCGGCTTGCACATGCGTTTGCTCCGTGCATCCCGGGTGCCAGCCTTTCGGTTACTTTGCGCCATGCCGTCCCTGGCTTCATGATCTCGATCAAGGGCCGTGGATTTGTGCCGGGCGGAAGCATGCGTGGCGCGGCCCCATGAAGCCGGCGCGCCCGATGGTGGCGGTTTGCCAATTGCTTGATGCAAGTCAATCTGCCGATGCCGGAAATGCGACATCCTGTTGTCGGGAGGCGAAACGATGGCAAAACCCGCTGTTTCCGAACGAACCAACCGACCTGTGCCCTGGGCCGATGCAGACGGAATAATCGACGCGCCAGAGGGCTCGGTCAACATCGCCTACGAGGCCGTGGACCGTCATGTCCTACACGGCAACGGTGCTGAGCGCGCGCTGCTCTGGCTGGGCAAGGAAGGGGAAAGGCGGGACTTCACCTATGCGGATCTCGCCGATGCCTCGGCGCGTTTCGCCAATGTGCTTACCGCGCATGGGCTGAAGCCCGGCGACGGTGTTTTCAGCCTGATGGGCCGGGTGCCGGAACTCTATTTCGCCGCCTTGGGCACACTGAAGGCCGGGCTGGTCTTCACGCCTTTGTTCTCGGCCTTTGGGCCCGAACCGATCCGCACGCGCATGGAAATCGGGGACGCAGCAGTGCTGGTGACCACCGCGCAGCTTTACAAGCGCAAAATCGCCGCCTGGCGTGATCAGATCCCGACACTCAGGCTGATCCTGATTGTCGGCGATGAAGCGCCTGAGGGATGCGTGGCGTTCGGTCCCGCGATGGCAGGCGCGTCGGCGGAATTCGAGACGCGGCGCACGGGGCCGGACGACCCGGCGCTGGTGCATTTCACCTCTGGCACGACGGGCAAACCAAAGGGGGTTGTCCACGTCCACAACGCGGTCCTCTATCATGCGTTTTCGGGGCGCGTGGCGCTCGATCTGACACCCGGCACGATCTACTGGTGCACCGCCGATCCCGGCTGGGTCACGGGCACCTGCTATGGTATCGTCTCACCTCTGGTGAACAGGGTCACGATGATCGTGGATGAGGCGGAGTTCGACCTTGATCGGTGGTACGCCACGGTCCAACGGGAGAAGGTCGAGGTCTGGTACTCCGCGCCGACGGCCATCCGGATGATGATGCGTGCCGGTGCGGCGGCTGCGGCGCCCTATGATTTCTCGTCTCTGCGCTTTCTCGCCAGTGTCGGTGAGCCACTGAACCCCGAGGCGGTGATCTGGAGCGCGCAGGTTTTCGGCCAGCCGTTTCACGACAACTGGTGGCAGACGGAGACCGGGGGCATCATGATCGCGAATTGCCCCGGTGATGAGGTCAAGCCCGGGTCGATGGGCAAGGCGATGCCGGGCATCGAGGCCGGGATCGTGGAAAGGTCCGGCGACACCTTGCGGCAGCTTGACGACGGCGAGGTGGGCGAGCTGGTACTGCGGCCCGGTTGGCCGTCGATGATGCGCGCCTACCTGCATGAACAGGCGCGCTACAACAAATGCTTCGTCGATGATTGGTACCTCTCTGGCGATCTGGCGATGCGGGATGCAGACGGGTATTTCTGGTTCGTGGGTCGGGCCGACGACCTCATCAAGACATCCGGTCATCTGGTGGGGCCCTTCGAGGTGGAAAGCGCACTGATCGAACACCCGGCGGTCGCCGAGGCCGGTGTGATCGGCATTCCGGACGAAACCGCAGGCGAGATCGTCAAAGCCTACGTTACGCTGAACCCTGATTTCACGCCGGATGAGGCGCTGGAACGCGACATCCGTGGCCACGCACGCAAGAAGCTGGGCCCAGCCGTCGCGCCGCGTGAGGTGGTCTTTCGCAATACCCTGCCCAAGACGCGGTCGGGCAAGATCATGCGGCGACTGCTCAAGGCGCGGGAACTCGGTCTGCCCGAAGGCGACATTTCCACACTGGAGACGGATGAGACATGAGCACCACTGACAAACCCAAGCTCGACCGCGCCCATGTCCGGTCGCTGCTGCGCGACATGATCCGCGTTCGGAAATTCGAAGACAAATGCGCCGAGCTTTACACCCAGGAGAAAATTCGCGGCTTCCTGCACCTCTACGACGGGGAAGAGGCGATTGCCTCCGGCGTGATCCCGGTGCTGGAAGCGCGTGACCGCATCGTGGCGACCTACCGCGAGCACGGGCACGCGCTGGTCCGGGGCGTGCCCATGACGACGATCATGGCCGAGATGTATGGCAAGGCTGAAGGATGTTCAGGCGGGCGCGGGGGCTCGATGCATCTGTTCGATGCCGAGAACCTCTTCTATGGCGGCAACGCGATTGTCGGTGGCGGGCTGCCGCTCGCGGCCGGGCTGGCCCTTGCCGACCGGATGCGCGGAGACGACACCGTGACCGCCTGTTTCTTCGGAGAAGGTGCGGTGGCCGAAGGCGAGTTCCACGAGGCGATGAACCTTGCCTCGCTTTGGGAACTCCCGGTTCTCTTCGTATGTGAGAACAACGGCTATGCCATGGGCAGCGCGCTTTCGCGTACCGAATCCGAGACTAACATCCACGCCAAGGCGGCCTCTTACGACATGGAAACACGCGAGGTCGACGGGATGGATGTTGTCGCCGTCGAGGCCGCCGCCAGACGGGCGATCCACAGCATCCGCGACACCGGCAAGCCCTATTTTCTTGAATGCAAGACCTACCGCTTCCGGGCCCACTCGATGTTCGACGCCCAACTCTATCGCGACAAGGCCGAGGTCGAAGAGTGGCGGCGGCGCGGGCCCATCGTCAGATTTCAGGGTTGGTTGCTGGAAAACGGCCTTATCCACAAAAAGGAAATCTCCGAGATCGAGGCGGCGATCGACACCGAGATTGCCGAAGCGGTAGCCTTTGCGGAGGCCGGCACATGGGAACCTATTGACCAGCTTTACGTCAACACGCTTGGTCCCCAGCCGGAGCCGCCCGATGCGCCGACCCCTTCGGGCGAAACGGTCGAGATTACCTATCGCGACGCCGTGCGTGAGGCGCTGCGCGATGCGATGACCCGGGATGATCGGGTCTTTCTGATGGGCGAGGACGTGGGCGCCTACGGCGGATGCTATGCAGTCTCCAAAGGGCTGATGCAGGAATTCGGCGAGGCCCGCATCCGGGACACGCCGCTGTCGGAAAGCGGGTTCACCGGGGCGGGCATCGGGGCCGCAGCGGCCGGGCTTCGCCCGATTGTCGAACTGATGACGGTGAACTTCTCTTTGCTGGCGCTCGACCAGATCATGAACACTGCGGCAACCGTGCGCCATATGTCCGGAGGGCAATTCGGCGTGCCGCTGGTGATCCGCATGGCGACCGGCGCGGGCAAGCAGCTTGCCGCGCAGCACTCGCACAGCCTTGAAGGCTGGTATGCCCATATCCCCGGCCTCAAGGTGCTTGCCCCGGCCACGCTGGAAGACGCGCGCGGAATGCTCTGGACGGCGCTGCAGGACCCCGATCCGGTTCTGATCTTCGAGAACGTGATGCTCTACAACCGCTCAGGTCACCTCGATACAAATGCGGGCGCAGTCGACATTGCCAAGGCAGCCATCCGAAGGGAGGGCAGGGATCTCAGCCTTATCACATACGGTGGATCGCTCTTCAAAACGCTGGATGCAGCAGAGGAACTCTCAAAGGAGGGCATCGAGGCCGAAGTTGTTGACCTGCGCACGCTCCGCCCGCTCGATGATACAACGATCATGGCCTCGGTGGGCAAGACACGCCGCGCGGTGATCGTCGACGAAGGCTGGCGAAGCGGTTCGCTCGCCGCCGAAATCTCGGCCAGGATCATGGAGCAGGTCTTCTGGACGCTCGATGCACCGGTCGGCCGGGTCTGTTCCGAGGAGGTGCCGATCCCTTACCCAAAACACCTTGAAGAAGCATCCATCCCGCAGGTCGGCAAGATCGTCGCGGCGGCGAAAGCCGTTCTGGGGAAGGGCTGATGGGCGTTTTCACCCTTCCTTCTCTTGGGTCGGACATGGAGGCCGGAACGCTGGTCGAATGGCTGATTGCCCCGGGCGATACCGTGCACCGGGGCGACATCGTGGCGGTGATCGAAACCCAGAAGGGCGCAATCGAGATCGAGTGTTTCGAGGAAGGAACGGTAGAGAACCTGCTGGCCGAAACCGGCGCGAAGCTTCCCGTTGGCGCGCCGCTGGCACAGATACGCGCGCCGGGCGAAGCCGCTTTTGAACCCGTTGCAGAAACGGAACCGGCAGCCCCCGCAGCGGTGCCTGTCCCACCCGAGCCTGCGAAGAAGCCTTCTGTGACCGTTCCGACTACCGGCGAGGTGCGGGCGTCACCCGCGGCACGCCGCAGGGCGCAGGAATTGAACGTCGATCTGGCCACGCTAGACGGCAGCTTTCCCGACAGTGGAATCGTGCTTGCGGATGTGGAAGCGGCCGCCGGGAAGGCAGCGGCGAAACCTGCCAAGACACCTTTGGTCATGGAGGAAATGCGCAGGGCCATCGGTGCGGCCATGTCCCGGTCCAAACGCACCATTCCACATTTCTATCTGTCCCAGACCATCGACATTGAGCCGGCCAAGGACTGGCTGGCAGCGCATAACGCAAAGGTACCACCGGCCGAACGCGTGCTGATGGGCGCGCTCCTTGTGCGTGCGGTCGTGCGCGCAGCCACAAAGGTCCGCGTGATGAACGGTCACTACACCGACGACGCATTTCATCCCTCGGAACGTGTCAATGCGGGCGTTGCCGTGGCCCTGCGCGGCGGGGGCCTCGTGGCACCCGCGCTGATCGACGCGGATCGGATGAGCCTTGCGGAAACGATGGTGGCCATGCGCGATCTGGTAAGCCGCGCCCGCGCAGGACGGCTGCGCAATTCGGAGATGACCGAGGGCACCATCACGATTTCAAGTCTCGGCGAGACCGGCGCCGAAGAAATGACCGGCGTGATTTTCCCACCGCAGGTCGCGCTGGTCTGCCTTGGCACGCCGCAGGTACGGCCCTGGGTGGTCAGGCAGGAGGTTGTCCCGCGCACGGTCGTGACACTCAGCCTGTCCGCGGATCATCGCGTCAGCGATGGCCGTCAGGGCGCGGAATTCATCGCGGCTTTCATGGCCGCAATTTCGGATCCGGAGAACCTATGACCCCAGACGAAATCCGCACTGTTTTCATCGAGGAATTGACCAATGTCGCGCCCGACATCGCGGCGGAGGACGTGAGAGAGAGCGATCATATCCAGGAGGATCTGGGCCTCGACTCCATGGATATCCTGAACCTGGTCACGGCGCTGCATCGTAGGCTTGGGGTTGATATTCCAGAACCGGACTACCCGCAGATCGCCACACTGGCACAGGCTGTCGATTACATCGGGTCGAAGCTTGAATGACGATCCAATCGTTATCTCGGAGAAGCGCGAATTCCTGATCGCTTCGTTCAGTTTGGAACTCTTTTTGCTGCGCTGCTGATTTGCTGCTTTGACTGGCGCCCAAAAGTCAGTCGGGAAATCTCCTTGCCGGCTGCGCTAAATCTGCGTTGAGCCGCACGATGAGGCGTGAGGCGAAGAACGCGCCTCCCAATGATTTCAGACCGATGCCGCGTCGTACCCTGCGGCCTTGATCGCATCGATCACTGCCGTGTCTGGCTGGCCTGTCTTGACCTCGACGATGCGTGCCACAAGGTCGGCCGCGACCTCAGCTGTTGGATCGAGGGATGCGATTTCCTTTGTGATTGCGGCGGTGCAATGGCCGCAGCTCATGTCCGGGACGTGGAATTTCATGTGCGATCCTCAGTGACTTGGGTTCAGGATAATGAATCCAGCAAGTGGAAGGTCAAGTGCAATACGGAGCCAGGACAAATCAAAAAAATCGTTCTCCCCTCTTGAGCTTCCAGTCACTGGAAGCCCTATATCACATCTGTATTAGGATGAGGGGAACCACCATGACCCAAAACACGCAAGCCACTCTTAATATCGAAGGCATGTCATGCGCCTCTTGCGTGGGCCGCGTTGAAAAGACGCTGGCAGCGCTGGAAGGCGTCTCCGACGTCTCGGTAAACCTCGCTTCGGAATCGGCGCGACTGTCGGTTGATGGTCCCACCCGTCTGCAGGACGCCGCCCAGGCGCTCGACAAGCTGGGGTATCCGGTACGCACAGCCCGGATCACGCTGAACATCGCTTCGATGTCCTGCGCGTCCTGCGTCGGACGTGTCGACAAGGCACTTGCGGACGTGCCCGGGGTCATGTCGGTCACCGTGAACCTTGCCGCGGAAACGGCCGTGGTCGAATATTTTGAAGGTGCCGTCACTCCCGCCGACCTTTTGGCTGCGACAGCGGCGATCGGCTATCCGGCCGAGGTCGCCGAAGCCAACGCCAGCCAGTCGCGCGTGGAGCGCAAGGCGGAGGAAGCGGACAATTTGCGCCGGAATGTCCTTCTTGCGGCGGCACTGGCGCTGCCGGTTTTCATTCTGGAAATGGGCGCCCATCTGGTGCCCGGTTTCCATCATCTGATCGCCAACACCATCGGGACGCAAACATCCTGGGTCATCCAGTTCGTCCTGGCGACCATCGTTCTCTTCGGCCCCGGCAGGCATTTCTTCATCAAGGGCATCCCGGCCCTGCTGCGCGCTGCACCCGACATGAACAGCCTTGTCGCTGTCGGAACAGGGGCCGCGTGGAGCTACTCGGTGATCGCCACCTTCGTGCCCGGCCTGCTGCCCGAAGGCGTGCGGGCGGTCTATTTCGAAGCTGCGGCGGTCATCGTGGTGCTCATTCTCATCGGACGCTGGCTCGAGGCGCGGGCCAAGGGTAGAACCGGTGCGGCCATTCAGGCGCTTCTGGGGCTTCAGGTGCGCACAGCGCGCGTGTTGAAAGGGGACCAGACTGTCGAAGTGGACGTAGATGCGCTTGGTGTCGGCGACACGATTCTTGTGCGCCCGGGCGAGCGCATCCCGGTCGATGGACAGGTCGTGGATGGCACCAGCAACGTCGACGAGAGCATGATCACGGGGGAGCCCGTGCCTGTCGCGAAAGCTACGGGTGCGACCGTCACCGGCGGCACGGTCAACGGCACCGGCAGTCTTACCTTCCGGGCGTCGCGCGTCGGCTCTGACACGACACTCGCGCAGATCATCCGCATGGTCGAAGAAGCGCAGGGCGCCAAGCTGCCGATCCAGGGGCTGGTAGACCGGGTAACGCTCTGGTTCGTGCCAGCCGTCATGGCCCTGGCCGCGCTGACAGTTGTCGTTTGGCTAGCGGTTGGGCCCGACCCAGCGCTGACCCTTGCACTGGTGGCTGGTGTTTCCGTGCTGATCATTGCCTGCCCTTGTGCCATGGGATTGGCCACGCCGACGTCAATCATGGTGGGGACAGGCCGGGCGGCTGAGATGGGGGTTCTCTTCCGCAAGGGGGACGCGCTGCAGGAGCTGTCAAACGTCGATGTCATCGCGCTCGACAAGACCGGGACAGTGACGGAGGGGAAGCCGACCCTAACGGATGTTGTTGTCACCGAAGGTTTTGACCGCGATACGGTTCTCGGTCTGATTGCCGCCGTCGAGGACCAGTCGGAGCACCCCATCGCCGAAGCCATCGTCCGGGGAGCGCGACGTGAAGGCATCGCGGTTCAGACTGCCGCCGGTTTCCGGTCTGTCACAGGATACGGGGTCGCGGCGATGGTCGAGGGCCAGGAGATCATGGTGGGCGCGGACCGATACATGATCCGCGAGAACGTCGACATCGCGCCCCTCATCGACACGGAACGGGATCTGGCAAGTCGCGGTCGCACCGCGCTTTATGCGGCGGTCGACGGCAGGCTGGCTGCGGTCATTGCCGTTGCCGACCCGGTGAAGCCCGCAAGCCGGGCTGCGATCTCCGCCTTGCATGAACGTGGCTTCAAGATCGCGATGATCACCGGCGACAAGCAGGAGACGGCGGAAGCCATCGCCCGCGAGACCGGGATCGACCATGTCATCGCCGGCGTGTTGCCGGACGGAAAGGTCGCGGCACTCGATGACCTCAGGACAGGGGGCCGCAAGGTGGCCTTTGTGGGCGACGGCATCAACGACGCGCCGGCGCTTGCACATGCGGACGTTGGCATCGCCATCGGTACGGGCACCGACGTCGCCATCGAGAGCGCTGACGTGGTTCTGATGTCGGGCGACCTGCGCGGCGTGGTCAACGCCGTCGAGGTGTCAAGGCGGACAATGTCGAATATCCGCCAGAACCTTGCCTGGGCTTTCGGCTACAACGTCGCGCTTATCCCAGTTGCCGCAGGCGTGCTTTACCCCGCCTTCGGACTGCTCTTGTCGCCGGTCTTTGCCGCGGGCGCGATGGCTCTGTCGTCGGTGTCGGTCCTGACGAACGCTCTGCGTCTGCGCCGCATTGCTCCTGCGATGCGCGAAGAGGCAAGGCCCAAGGCGCCTTTGTCACAGACCCGCATGCAACCGGCAGAATAGGAGACCGGATACGATGAACATTGGAGAAGTCGCAGAACGCTCCGGCCTGCCGCCCAAAACCATCCGCTACTATGAGGATATCGGCCTGGTGCGCCCGCAACGCAGCGAGAACGGTTACCGGGCATTCCGGGAAACCGATCTGCACAAGCTCGCTTTTCTGGGGCGTGCCCGCGCGCTGGGGTTCTCCATCGAGGACTGCCGGACCCTTCTTGGGCTCTATGAGGACGAGAGCCGGGAAAGCGCGCAGGTGAAAGCGGTTGCCGAGGAGCATTTGAAGGCAATCGACGACAAGATCGCGCAGCTTCAATCCATGCGTGAGACACTCTCGCACCTGGTCAAGTCGTGCCACGGCGACCATCGGCCGGACTGTCCGATCCTCAGCGATCTGGCTGGGGGGAGCCGATCTAAGCCGCTTTAACTCTGAAAACGCATGAAGGTACCCGCCAGAATCGTCAGGCAGACTGCTCCGGCGGCAAAGATGAGCAACGCGATTGTGATTGGCCCAACCCCTTTGGGAAGGTGCACAACAACCGGTCGGAAGCGCGACGAGCGTCTGATCGCTGAGACATACAAGGGGATAGCGCTGACCAAAGTCGCGTAAAGGTAGACGCCCGAGATGTTCTCAAAGAGCGCGGAACGCGCAAGTGTAGGCGCGACAACGCGCCAGGCCGTCGCACGGCTCCCTCCGAAAGATCCGAACCAGTCGGCGGAAACCACGTAAATCAGGACATGAATGCCGTAGAAGAGCCCAAGTCTGGCAACGAAATCCACGGCTATCAGGGCCGCCGGATCGCGCTCTTCATCAGGGCGCTGGCGCGAAAGCGCGTAGAGAAAGAAACCGACATAGTTGACAACGAAGACCACGGGCAGGCCATTGGACAGAACCTGTCTCAGGAAACGCTGCAGGGAAGGCCCCCCGCCCGCCAGGGCGGATGCAAAGCCGGGCGTAAGCAGAACGTAGAGTGCCAGGATCGGCAACATTCCCACCAGACTGAAGAGCAGGACGTTTCGCAGAAACAGCACCCCGCTCATATGGGTTGAAAAATACCGATCCAAACGACCACACCCAAATTCTTATTCAGATGTAGCTTAGGCTCAATCGAAGCTGGTTGGCCACGCAGTACTCAACAATCAGTTGGTTCAATCACGCCTCTGAACAATCGGGTTTGATGTCCTTCCTTCTTGTCACTCCGCCCGCACATTCAGGCGGCTTCGCCCGCAAGGTCGCGCCAGGCCAGTCAGGCAAGAGGCGGCACGACCGCCGCCTCCTCGGAGAGCACGTCACAAAACGCCAGCATTTCTGGGAGCATCACGCCGCGAGGGCCTCCACGGTGTCCGTCCAGACGAGCCCGGGGAGATATCGGGCATCGACCTTGCCGTCTTTCAACGTAAAGAGATGGAGCCAGCCGTTGTCGAAAAGATCGCGCACCCCCGGATGGCGTTCGAGAACGTCCGTGATCGCCTCGCGCGGGGCCTCGATCATCACCGACAGACGCAGCGGTTCGTGCATCAGCTTGTCGCCATCGTGAACGGCCTGCCATGGCAAGCCCGGCCTGAGACGACCGGAGTTGCCCTCGATCACACCGATGCCACCCACGACGTTATGGATAAGCTTGTTGCCGCCACCGAATACCTCGGGCATCACGGACGACCCGTAATACTGCATGCTGATCCAGCTTGCGACAACGACGGGTGCAGTAAGGATCAGCTCCAGCGTGCCAAAGCCGTCGTCGGCCTCCCAGTCGTAGCTGTGCAGGAAGGCGCGCCCGCCAAGGTCCTTGCCCGCGGTCGCAGAGCGCGGTGCCGCGATGAAGGCGGCGCAGCCTGCGAGGCCCCACTCCGGGCGCACCTCGGCCCAGTTGAGCGCACGGTCGGCGATGGTCCATGGGGTGGCCCCGGGCAAGGTTGAAACACGTTCAGCACGCGCGATCCGCCCGGCCTGCTTCAGCCAGCCCTTCGTCCGCCGGATGTCGTCCCCACGGTCAGAGGGCAATCCGTCGTCATAGATCATGATCTCGTCCGTCGTGGTATCGTGGAGCCCGGCGATGAACAATGTGTCCTCCGGAATGACGATGCCGCGCTCGACAAGACCCGCTCTGGTCTCGGGATCATTCAGGAGCGCCGCCAGAAGCCTTGCAGAGACCTCGCCGGTGTAGCCGCCGCAAGCGCCGCAGTGATAGGCGCTTTCGTGCGGATTGTTGGTCACCTGGCCGCCGTGTCCGAGCAGCAGAACGATTTCCCCATGGCCCTTGGTCAGGCTCATGGCTCCCAGCACGGCAGCTGCGGTATCCGCTTTTGCCTTCGCATCGAGACCGCCGACAACTTGCGGTGCCGGGGCAGGCTTCGCCGATTTGCGCTGCAGCCCCAAGGCATCCCGCACCAGCTTTCCGGCATAGAACGGTCCTGCCGCCTCGACAAAGGCGAAAGACGAGACGGCGGCCTGACGGAACCGGCCCCAGGCGCGGGCGCTGCGCGCCGCGATCCGGGTGTCCTTTTCCCCCTTCGCATCAACGTGGCTTGCGGTTTCCACGGCCGGGTTCAGAAGCACCGGCAGATGTGCCTCGACGACATCCGAACCATGCGCCTTGTGCGCCAGCGGCAGGCCGAAGAAGCCCGCAAAACCGATCGTCTCGATCGCCGGGTCGACGCTTTCCAGCGCCCGGCGAAACACCTCGGACCGGACGTCGATGCAGAAGGCCGCCTGAAGCGCGGGGCGATCCTTGGATCCGGTCTCTCCGTCCAACGCGGCGATGAGACTGCGTTGATGCGCCCGCTCGCACGCCTCTTGTGCAATCGCAAGGGCCACATCCTGCTCCGTGGGTTCCAGCGGTGCACCATGCGCCAGAACGGTTTCGGCCCATTTTGCCCCGACAGTCGGCACATGCCTGAGCAAGGCTTCCTCCCAGATCAGCCGGATCGCAAGCAGATCGGCCAGTGTCCTGTCCGTCCCTCCGGCCAGTTCCGCTTGCCACAGCAGCCAGCGCGCATGCTGGGACCAGCCCCCGAGGTCCATGTTGAGACGGTGAAAGGCAGTCTCGGCGGCGTGCACCTTGAGGCCCAGGGCATCCGCTGCCCTGAGGATTGCGCGGTCAGCGGTGTCGGGGGCTGCCGCGACATGGGCGCAGAAGCCGGAAAGGCCCGCGATTTCTGGCGTCAGGTCGTGGGTTGCCCAGGCCCGCCAAGAGGCGAAAGCGTCCGTGCCGGGCGTCGGCGACCAGAGTGCCTGGCCCCGGTCGAATTCTCCCGCCGCCCAGATGCCAACGGTCTTTTCGATGATCGACGGCCAGTCCACGCCCGTGACGTCGGCGGCGAGGTCGGCCACCGTCGGCAGGGCAGTCGGCGCCTGCAAGCCAGCCTTGCCAAGGATCGCCTTCAGCGCCCTGCCTCCCCTGGGCTTGAGCAACGACGTCGATGCCGCCACTGCCTCTTCCAGGTCCGCGTCCGTCAAATGACCCTCTTCCAACATCTCCGCATAGGCCGCAGCAGGCTGGGTTGCCCGGACACCGGCGACCCTTTGCAAACGTGCCGAGGCGGTTGCGAGGTCTTCACCGGTCTGCCCAAGGAAGGGGTTCACGGCAACCGTTGCTTCCAGAGGAAACGCGGGCGGGATTCGCCGGGCGGCGTCTTCGACGGCTTTGAGGATCGCCGATGTCAGCGAAGGGGCAATCTGGGGGTGTGTCTGAAACATGTCGCTCTCCACGATCTCAGTTCGATTTTGCGTTCTTGAAGCCGCCAATCGCGCGGTCAAGCAGGGCATTCAGGTAAAAGCCATTGGCGAGGTGAACCCTCAGCCCGGCAGTGGAAGGGTGGTGAGCCCAGAGCGGAAAGAGCGCCTGCGCGAAGGCGACAAGACCGAACGAGACCAGCGCAAGGACGATAAGCGCCCATTCCAGAGGGCCGGGCGTGGGCGCTGCCGGCAGGGCCGGTCCCCATGTGGCCTGCGCGGCGGCCTGGAAGGCGAAGTAGGCCACTGCCGCGCCCAGCGACGCCCGCGCCGTCCGCTTGGTCAGTTCGCTCGGCGCCAGATCGGCGAGCCCCTGTGCGACCAGGTAGGCCACGCCGAAAATCAGGATCGCCCCGAGAGCCAGCGCCTGCGCCGTCTTCGGTCCCAGCATCATCGTAAAGGCGGTGGCGATCACAGCGTATATCGCAAGCGCAAGGGCGAAGGACCTGAGGACAGCGCCAAGACTAGGGACCGCAATCGGCCCCGGGCGACGCAGGTTCGCCACGGCCTGCACGGCGCCGCCCGACGAGAGGAAGGCGTGCGCCTTGTAGAGCGAGTGCGCAACGATATGCAGAAGCGCGAGGGCCCAGAGACCGAGGCCGCATTGCAGCAACAGGAACCCCATCTGTGACACGGTGGACCAGGCCAGCGACGTCTTGACAGCACTCTGTGTCAGCATGACGGCCGCACCGAAGAGCGCGGTGAACCCGCCGATGATGACCAGCGTTGCCATGGCACCGGGGCTGAGTTGCACAAGCCCCGCGAGCGAAATCAGGATAACGCCGCCCGAGTTGATGATGCCCGCGTGCAGCAAGGCCGAGACCGGGGTCGGCGCTTCCATGACTTCGGTCAGCCATCCGTGCAGCGGAAAGGCCGCCGTTTTCAGCGCTGCCGCAAGAACGACCAGTGCGACACCAAGCGATGCGGCCCAGGTGAGGCCCGTTTCGGAAGCAGTTGTCGCGATCCCATTGAGGTCGCCGGTGCCGTAGCTTCCGACCAGCAACACCGCCGCAAGAACCAGGGCCGCGTCTGCGCCGTGCCAGACCAGCGCGAACTTCGTCGCCGCCCGGCGGGCTTCGGGGCGGTCTTCATAGAACAGAAGGAGGCGTTTCAACCCCAACCCGACCAGCGCTGAGAAAAGGATGAGCGCCGCCAGGCTGCCGGACTGAACAAAGAGCAGCACCGCCGCCAGTGTCGCGAGCATGAGCGCGTGGAACCGACTCTCTTGTGACTCACCGTCGAGATAGGTGCGGCTGTAGCGGATCACGACCCAGCCGATAAAGGCGACGAGCAGCACCAGAGTGGACGTCACGAGATTGGCTTTCAGCGAAAGGGACGCGGGGCCTTCGAGAAGAGAAAGCTTCGCAGGACCGGAGACCACGTACTGGACGAGACCGAACACGGCGAGTGCAAGGGTCGCAAGCGCTGCGAATTCCGCGCGTTGCGCCAAACCGGTCGGCCTGCGGCCGGGCTGGCGCCATGCAAGCATCGCAAGCACAATCAGAACGCAGGGCGCGAGGAACGAGGGCGAGAATTCCATGAGCATACTCCGTGGCAGGTTAGAGCGTCAGATAGGTCATGGCGTACTTGAAGAAAAATTCATATTCTGTCAGCAATCCTTCCATTTGATAGAACTATGTCGACACTCAACCTGCATCACCTGCGCTTGTTTCGGGCTGTCGCGAGGGACGGAACCCTTACCGGAGCCGCCCGCGCGCTCAACATTTCGCAATCGGCGGTATCCACGCAGATCAAGGCGCTGGAAGCCGCCCTTGGCCACGATCTGTTCGAACGGCGCGGGCGAAATCTCCATTTGTCAGAGGCTGGCCGGATCGCGCTCGACCACGCGGACGAGATTTTCCGAGCTGCCGAGAACCTGACCGCGACCCTGAAACGGGCCGAAGCGAAGCGCCGTGTTTTGCGGATCGGGGCGCTCGCCACCCTGTCGCGGAATTTCCAGATCGCGTTTCTCGATCCCCTGATCGGGCGCGATGACGTCGAGGTGGTCTTGAGATCGGGAACACAGGAGCTGCTCTTGCGCGCCCTCGAGGCGCAATCGCTCGACATCGTGTTGACCAATCTCATTCCGGCGCGGGACGGCTCCAGCCCTTACCTTGTACACACGCTGGCCGATCAACAGGTCAGCCTCGTCGGTTCGCCGGACAGGCTGCCAGCGGGGAAGGTCGATGTCGCCAGTATTCTGGCGTCGGAGCCGCTTGTTCTGCCAACCCCGGAGACCTCGATCCGCGCCGGGTTCGACGCCCTTCTCGAACGGGTCGGTATCGTCCCACGCATCGCGGCGGAAGCCGATGACATGGCGATGCTCCGCCTGCTTGCGCGCGCCGATGCCGGCATTGCCGTCATTCCCCCCATCGTGGTGCAAGACGAATTGACGGTTGGACGACTGAAGGAATACGCGCGTCTCGACGACGTCCGCGAGGTCTTTGCGGCCGTCACGATCAGCCGCAAGTTTCCGAACCCGCTCGTTCACGAGGTGCTGCACGCCAAGCGCATCCCGCCTGGATGGTCCGAGATCGGGAAAGCGAAAGGATAAGTTGAGAAGGTGGGGCTGAGGATCATGGTGGACGCGGACATGGTGCCGTTTTCTCAAGCATAGGGTGGGTTGACCAGAGCTGCTTGAAGGACTCGGCCGCCTTGACGCGCCGGCGCTTTGCTGGGTTGATCGACAGGGCGGACAGGTAGGCGGTCTGGGTGGAGGAGGCGGAGGATCGACGGCAGTCGCTGGTGGATATTGATTTCCAGGATCGGAGAAATCTTAACGGGCGGTTTGACGGCTGTATGAACCGGAGCGGCGGAAGTCTCCAGTGGACCGAAGACCGGGCCTTTGCCGCTCCCTGCCCATGCGCTAGATATTGATGCGGGGTTGACCTAGCCCCCGCTGGAACCCTTAGAGGGCGGCAGAGAGAGAACGCGGAGGATACCGGATTGCAGGACGACACAATCACTAGGCGCGGGATGCTGGCTTCGGCGGCGGCGCTGCTGGCAATACCATCGGGGCTGCATGCGGGCGCCGGGCCTGTCATTCACGTACTCAAAGACCCCAACTGCGGCTGCTGCAGCGCATGGATGGATATCCTGCAGCAGGCGGGGTTTTCCGTCACCAGTGAGCCAAGTGCCGGTGTCGCGCTCTACCGCGCGAAGGCCGCGCGGGGCATCCCACCCGATATGGCCTCGTGCCATACGGCGGATGTGGAAGGTTACGTGATCGAGGGCCACGTGCCGGTGGCCGACATCCGGCGCCTGCTGGCCGAGCGGCCCGACGCCATCGGTCTGGCCGTGCCGGGCATGCCCTACGGATCTCCGGGCATGGGGCCCGAGGAGAAGCGGGAGGCCTATGACGTGTTACTGATCCGGCGGGACGGGACGACAGAGGTGTTTACATCATATGCGGCGGCTTGAGATGGGTGGATGGATGCGCAAAGGCCTGGTTGTGGCGCTGGGACTGAGTTTCGCGGCCTCGGTGGCGCTGGCCCATACGGGTGTGAAGAACATGACGGTGATGAAGCGGATGGAGGCGATGCAGTCCATGGGTGACAGCACCAAGGTCCTGGGCCAGATGGCCAAGGGGGAGCGGACGTTTAACGCCGAGACCGCGCGCGCGGCAGCGCTGGCGATTGCCCGGCACGCGGCGGAGACACCTGTGCTTTTCGAGGAGCGGGCGGAGGACCCAAAAGACGAGGCAAAACCGGTGATCTGGGAGCAGTTCGAGGATTTCGCGACGAAGTCGGAGAAGCTGGAGAAGGTCGCGATGCGGCTGGCCGGGTCTGTCGAGAGTGTCGACGATGTGCGGGCCGGGCTGGGGGAGATTGGGGCGGCGTGCAAGGCGTGCCATGAGGTGTATCGGGAGTAGGGTTGGCTGGCGGGGCTGACCGCAAGTTTATTTTCGTGCGCCCTTGCCGCGCCATTGCGGAACCACCACGGCCTTACCAGATTCAATGTGCTGAAACATTGGAGGCCATCATGGTCCGCTTCGCCCTTCCCCTTGCATTCCTCACCGTCGCCGTTGTGCCCGCTCTCGCGGATGAAGTGACGGGCACCGTCCTTGCCTTCGACCGCGTGGACCGTGTCATCGTGCTGGACGACAAGTCCGTCTTCAACGTGGCCAACGTGGAGATCGTCCCCGAAGGCCTGAAGGCCGGGGATACCATCACAATCGACTATCAGAGCGATGGCGAAAACGGCGTGAAGGCGATCAGGAGTATCACCAAAAACTGATGAGGATGAGGCCTGCTCCCGATGGAAGCGGGCCTTGTGGATTTCGGGCCAGCGGATGGTCCGACGTTACCCCGATGAGCGCCGTTCGTGAGTTGCCCAAACGCTCGACAGGAGCGTTTGGCGGGCGAAGCCCGGAGCGATGCTCACCCCTGTAACGCCTTCACCCCGATCTCGTCCTCCGCCTGCGCCTTGATCGCCAGCGCTGCCGCATAGCTGCCCGCAGCGGTCGTGAAGTAGGGGATCTTGTCGTAGAGCGCGATGCTGCGGATCGACTTGCTGTCCTCGACCGCTTGCGCGCCTTCGGTGGTGTTCATCACCAGTTGCACGCCGCCGTCCTTCATCAGGTCGGTGACGTCGGGGCGGCCTTCGTAGACCTTGTTGACGATTTCCGCCGCGATGCCGTTTTCCACCAGCCAGGCGGCGGTGCCGCGGGTGGCGACGATGGTGAAGCCCTGACCGGTCAGGATGCGGGCGGCCTTGAGCATGTCGGCGGTCTTGTCCATGTCCTTGATGGACAGGAACGCGCAGCCTTCGGAGGGCAGCATCGTGCCCGCGCCCATCTGCGCCTTGAGGAAGGCGCGGGGGAAGTCGCGGTCCCAGCCCATGACCTCGCCGGTCGAGCGCATTTCGGGGCCGAGGAGCGTGTCGACGCCGGGGAAGCGGGCGAAGGGCATGACGGCCTCTTTGACCGAGAACCAGGGCATGTTGGGGTCGGCCAGCGTCATGGGATCGCCTAGGGGCAGGACGTCGGCGTAGGAGGTCTGCTCGGGGTAGGGTTCGCGCATGGGGAAGGCAGAGAGCTTTTCGCCGGCCATGATGCGGGCGGCGATGCTTGCGATGGCGGAGTCGGTGGCCTTGGCAACGAAGGGGACGGTGCGGGAGGCGCGGGGGTTGACCTCGATGAGGTAGACCTCGCCCTCCTTGATGGCGAACTGGATGTTCATGAGGCCGACGACGTTGAGGGCCTTTGCCAGCGCGTGGGTCTGGCGGGTGACTTCCTCGATGATATCTTCGGACAGGGAGTAGGGTGGCAGCGAGCAGGCGCTGTCGCCGGAGTGGACGCCGGCCTCTTCGATGTGCTGCATGATGCCTGCGACGTGGACGTCTGTCCCGTCGCAGAGCGCGTCGACGTCGAGTTCCACGGCGCCGGAGAGGTAGCTGTCGAGAAGCACCGGGCTGTCGCCCGAGACGACGACGGCGTCGCGGATGTAGCGTTCGAGGGAGGGGAGATCGCGGACGATTTCCATGGCGCGGCCGCCCAAGACGTAGGAGGGGCGGATCACGAGCGGGAAGCCGATGTCTTCGGCGATTTCCATGGCCTCGGCGTCGGAATGGGCGATGCCGTTCTTGGGTTGCTTGAGGCCCAGTTTCTGGACGAGTTGCTGGAAGCGTTCGCGGTCTTCGGCGAGGTCGATGGCATCAGGCGTGGTCCCGAGGATCGGGATGCCTGCGTCGTTGAGCGCATTGGCGAGTTTCAGCGGCGTCTGGCCGCCGAACTGGACGATGACGCCGTGGAGCGTGCCGTTTTCCTGCTCGACCCGCAGGATTTCCATGACGTGTTCGAAGGTCAGCGGCTCGAAATAGAGGCGGTCGGAGGTGTCGTAGTCGGTCGAGACGGTCTCGGGGTTGCAATTGACCATGATGGTCTCGTAGCCCGCGTCGGTGAGCGCGTAGCAGGCGTGGCAGCAGCAGTAGTCGAACTCGATGCCCTGGCCGATGCGGTTGGGTCCGCCGCCGAGGATGACGACCTTCTTGCGGTCCGAAGGACGCGCCTCGCATTCGACCTCGCCCATCATGGGGGCTTCGTAGGTGGAGTACATGTAGGGGGTCTGCGCCTCGAATTCGGCGGCGCAGGTGTCGATACGTTTGAAGACGGCGACAACACCGAGGTTGAGGCGGGCACGGCGGACATTGTCCTCGTCCCGGCCGGTCAGCTTGGCGAGGCGGGCGTCGGTGAAGCCCATCATCTTGAGTTGGCGGAGGCCTTTTTCGTCGAGGGGGAGGCCGTTCTTTTTCACCTCGGCCTCGGCCTCGACGATCTCGCGGATGCGGTCGAGGAACCAGGGGTCGAACATGGTGACGCCGTGGATATCGTCGTTGGACATCCCGTGACGCATCGCTTGCGCGATGGTGCGCAGACGGTCGGGGGTCTGCTTGGAGAGGGCGGCGATCAGGGCGGCCTTGTCCGGCGCGCCGGGGATGTCGATGTCGTCGAAACCCGTGAGGCCCGATTCCATGGAGGCCAGCGCCTTTTGCATGGACTCGTGGATGGTGCGGCCGATGGACATGGCCTCGCCCACGCTCTTCATGGCCGTGGTGAGGGTGGGTTCGGCGCCGGGGAATTTCTCGAAGGCGAATTTCGGGATCTTGGTGACGACATAGTCGATGGTGGGCTCGAAGCTGGCAGGCGTAACGCCGGTGATGTCGTTGTCGAGTTCGTCGAGGGTGAAGCCGACCGCCAGCTTGGCGGCGATCTTGGCGATGGGGAAGCCGGTGGCCTTGGACGCGAGTGCCGAAGAGCGGGACACGCGGGGGTTCATCTCGATCACCACCATACGGCCGTCGACGGGGTTCACCGCCCATTGCACGTTGGAGCCGCCGGTTTCCACGCCGATCTCGCGCAGCACGGCGATCGAGTGGTTGCGCATGATCTGGTATTCTTTGTCGGTCAGCGTCAGCGCCGGGGCGACGGTGATGGAATCGCCGGTATGCACGCCCATCGGGTCCACGTTTTCGATGGAACAGACGATGATGGCGTTATCGGCGGTGTCGCGCACCACCTCCATCTCGTATTCCTTCCAGCCCAGCAGCGACTCGTCGATCAGGATCTGGCCCATGGGCGAGGCGTCCATGCCGGAGCGGCAGATGCGTTCGTAGTCGTCGCGGTTATAGGCCACGCCGCCGCCTGTGCCGCCCATGGTAAAGGCGGGGCGGATGATGGCGGGCAGGCCGACTTCCTCCAGCGCCTCAAGCGCCAGTTTCACGCCTGCGGCAAGGTCCTTCTTGCCATCAGCGCGTTTGGGCGCGGTGCAGATCGTGGCGCGCGGGTTCTCGATGCCCAGCCGGTCCATCGCCTCGCGGAAGAGCTTGCGGTCCTCGGCCATTTCGATGGCGGCGCGCTTGGCGCCGATCATCTCGACGCCGAATTTGTCGAGCACGCCCATCTCTTCCAGCGCCAGCGAGGTGTTGAGACCGGTCTGCCCGCCCATGGTGGGCAAAAGCGCGTCGGGGCGTTCCTTTTCGATGATCTTGGCGACGATCTCGGGGGTGATCGGCTCGATATAGGTGGCGTCCGCGAGGCCGGGGTCTGTCATGATCGTCGCGGGGTTCGAGTTGACGAGGATGACGCGGTAGCCTTCCTCTTTCAGCGCCTTGCAGGCCTGTGCGCCGGAGTAGTCGAATTCGCAGGCCTGCCCGATGACGATGGGGCCCGCGCCGATGATCATGATCGACTGGATGTCGGTGCGCTTTGGCATGGGAGCCCCCCGGATGTCTGCAAATTGTCTGCGTTATAGGGATGGCGGCGCGGGGCGCAAGAGCCGGATTGGCGCTCTGGCGGGAAGGAGCGGGATTTATTGGGGCTCTGCCCCAAACCCCGGGACTTTATGTGGCCAGAAAGAGGGGCAAGTTGGCGCGCTGCCCTGAACGCGGCTCAGTTGCCGCCCTGCGCGTTGCCGGCGTAGAGGTAGTTCCGGGTCAGTGGCACGGTCTTGCGGTCGTGGGCCAGCTGGAAGTGGTAGACCGCCTGCATCTGGTGTTCGAAGGCGATGATGCAGACGGTGAAGTAGTACTGGAACATGCGGACGAAGCGTTCGTCGTACATCTGCTGGATGCGCTCGCGGTGGGTGTCGAAGCGGCTGCGCCAGTGGCGCAGGGTGCGGGCGTAATGCAGGCGCCAGACTTCGATGTCGGATTGCCAGAGGTTTGCCTGTTCAAGGGGGGCGGCGAGTTCGGAGAGGGAAGGCACGTAGCCGCCGGGGAAGATGTACTTGTTGATCCAGGGATCATGGGGCATGGGCGGGGCGGAGCGGCCGATGGTGTGGATGAGGGCGATGCCGTCGGGGGCGAGCAGGTCGGAGACGCGGGCGAAGTAGGTGCCGTAGTTCGGCACGCCCACGTGTTCGAGCATGCCGACGCTGACGATGCGGTCGAATTTCCCTTTTGTATGGCGGTAGTCCTGCAGCGCGAAGGTGACGCGGTCGGAGAGGCCCTCGGCCTCGGCGCGCTTTCGGGCGGTGGCGAGTTGGTTTTCCGACAGCGTGATGCCGGTCACCCGTGCGCCGAAATCGCGCGCCAGCGTGAGCGCCATACCGCCCCAGCCGCAGCCGATGTCGAGCACATGGCAGCCCGGCTCGATCCTGAGCTTGCGGCCGATATGGGCCTTCTTGGCCTCCTGCGCGGCCTCCAGCGACATGTCGGGGTCCGTGAAATAGGCGCAGGAGTACTGCATGTCGGTGTCGAGGAAGAGCCGGTAAAGGTCGTCCGAGATGTCGTAGTGATGCGCGACGTTCCGGCGCGATGTCATCGGGTTGTTGTGCTGGATGAAGTTCCGGGCGTGGTAGCGCAGCCTGTGCGCCGCGCGCAGCCAGCCGGGCAGCTGGCCGGCCTCGCGGTTCTTCAGCAGGATCACCAGCGTGTCCTCAAGCCCGCGCATGCGGAAGGTGACCGTGCCGTCCATGAAGCCTTCGCCCAGCCCCAGAGAGGGATTGAGGCAAAGCTTGCGCAGTGCGGCGTCGGTCGTGATCTCGAGCGAGGCGGTCTCGCCCGTGGTGGGGCCGTAGCTGCGCGTGTGGCCATCGGGGAAGCGGACCTGCAGCCGATCGCGTACCATCAGCTGGCTGAGGATCCTATCGAGCGGCTTGTCCCACATTGGTTTTGCGTCCGTGCTTGCACGGCGGTCGCGGAGGCGCAACCGGCGTGGCAGGTTGACGCATTAACAATCTGTTAACTACGTCTCTGCGTCAAGAAAGGCGCGCAGTGTCTCTTCGAATGGGCGGGGTTTTTCCGCGTGCAGCCAGTGGCCGGCGCCCGGAATTTTGGCAAAACGGGCGTTGGGGAAGAGGTTCTTGATCTTGTCGCGGTGTTCGGGGCGGACGTAGTCGGAGGCGCCGCCGGAGAGAAAGAGGGTGGGGCCGTCGAATGGGCCTGTGAGGTCTTCGGGCCAGCCGATGATCTTGTTCATCTCGGCTTCCAGCACGTCGAGGTTGAGCCGCCAGCGCTTGTTTGGCACGTCGAGGGATTGGGTGAAGAAGCTTTGCAGCGCCTTCTCGATGCCTGCGGCGGCGAGTTGTTCCTCGGCGTCCGAGCGGCGGGTGAGGGTGGCAAGGTCGACGGTGCGCATGGCGTCGATCATGCCTTGCTGGCTGTGGCCATAGGTGACAGGGGCTATGTCGGCGACGACGAGGCGGCGGACGAGGTCCGGCTGGGTGAGGGCGAGCGCCATTGCCGCCTTGCCGCCCATGGAATGGCCGCAGAGGTCGACGGGGGGGCCGATGTGGGCGATCAGTTCGGCGAGGTCGGCGGCCATGTCGGGGTAGCTTTGCGTCGCTTCGCGGGGGCTCTGGCCGTGGTTGCGCATGTCGGGGGTGATGACGTGGCGCGTGTCGGAGAGGCGTTTGGCGATCACGCCCCAGTTGCGGCCCGAGCCGTAAAGGCCGTGGACGATCACGAGGGGCGGGTAGGCGCGGTTGTCGGTGCCGTATTCGAGGATGTTCAGCATGGCACAGGCCTAGCGCCATTGCGGGGCGGGGGCCAGTGGGTTTAGAAGGTCGGCCATGGTTCAGATGCCCGACATAGAGAGCAAGGTGGCCGCCGTTCAGGACCTGCTGAGCGAGAAATTCGGCGTCCGAAAGCGGCCCCTGCCCAAGATGTTGCAGCGCACCGGGCGGCGCCTGCCGCGGCGGATGCACGCGCGGGCGCAGGTTCTGGTCGAGGCGCAGCGGCTTTCGGCGAACCCCAAGCTGGCGCAGATGGTGGATCAGGCGGGTGTTGCGCGGGCCTTTGACGATCTGACGGCGCATCTTGACGCGATCGACGTGGCGGACCGGCGCAAGGGGGCGATCCTGAGCGTCGCGGCGGCGGTGGCGTTCAACATCCTGGTGGTCGCGGGCGGGTTTATCTTCTGGCTTTGGTGGGCGGGCTACGTCTGAGGCTCAGCTTTCGCCCGAATATTGAGCATCGCTGACTGGTTCCAGCCAATCCGCCGTGATGCCGTCCTTTTCCTGTTGCAGCGCGATGTGGGTCATAGCGCAATCGGAGGCGGCGCCATGCCAGTGTTTTTCGCCCGGGGGGAAGGTGATGACGTCGCCGGGGAAGATTTTCTGGATGGGCTCGCCCTCTTTCTGGGCAAGGCCCGCGCCCGCGGTGACGATCAGGGTCTGACCAAGCGGATGGGTGTGCCAGTTGGTGCGCGCGCCGGGCTCGAAAGTGACGGCGATGCCGCGCAGGTCGGTGAACTCGGGCGCGCCGACAAGCGGGTCCATGCGGACGGTGCCGGTGAAATAATCAGGGCTGGGACGGGTCGAGGGGCGGGAACCTGCGCGGTGGATGATCATAATCTTGCCTTCTGCCAGTGGGTTGGGGAACGCGGGGTTGAAATGAGCGTTCAGCGTACAACACTTGAGACAAACAGAAAGAGGAAGATGAGATGAGCAATACGGCGTTGGTCACGGGTGCCTCGGCGGGGATCGGGCAGGAATTCGCGCGCTATCACGCGGAGAAGGGCGGCGATCTGATCATCACCGCGCGGCGCGAGGAGGCGCTGAATGCGCTGAAGGCGGAGTTGGAGAAGGAGCACGGGGTCAAGGTCCATGTCTTTGCGCAGAATCTTGCATCGGCGGAACATGCGCAGGCGCTTTATGACAGGATCAGGAAGGCCGGGCTGTCTGTGGACGTGCTGATCAACAACGCGGGCTTTGGGGGACAGGGCAAGCATATCGAGCGGCCGCTGGAGGATGAGCTGGCGATGATCGACCTCAATGTCTCGGCGCTGGTGACGCTGACGCATCTGGTGGCGCGGGACATGGTGGACGCGGGCGACGGGAAGATCCTGAACGTCGCCTCGACGGCGGGCTTCATGCCGGGGCCGAACCAGGCGGTCTATTTCGCAACGAAGGCTTTTGTGAAGTCCTATTCGGATGCTTTGGCGCAGGAGTTGGATGGAACGGGGGTGAGTGTCACGGTGCTGGCCCCCGGATATGTCGAGACGGAATTCGCGGACCGCAGCGGGCGGACGGGCACGAAACTGGTTTCTGGCGGTGGCAAGACGGCGCGGTCAGTGGCCAAGCACGGCTATGACGCGATGCGCCGAAAGGAACTGGTGACGGTGAATGAGCCGCTCTTGGGGTTCATGGTGAACTGGGTCGTTCCGCTCTTGCCGCGCAAGATGATGCTTAAGATGATCGAGCGGATGCAGGCGAAGTAAGGGTTGCGGCAGTGCCCGCACACTAAGATGCCCGGTTGCCTGAACGGGTCAGGGCAGTACCACCCCTTCCTTTTCGCCGTGGTTGGTCTTCTTGTCGTAGGCGTCCTGCTTGTCCTGGCTGGCTGAAAACAGGTCGTACATCTTGCCGCCTACGTCCTCTTTGGGAAACGGGTCTTCCTTGACCATGGATTTCTTGAAGGCCTTGGCATCATCCTCGAAGATCTTGTGGTGCTTGGCCTCGTGCTTGCGCAGGGCGGCCAGCATCGCGGTCCAGTGTTTCTTTTCATCCCCCTTGAGCTTGCTCGCACCGTTCCATGTCGGGATCGTGATGGTGGGTTTGGCGGTGACGATGATTTCGTAGGTGTTGCCGTCGTTGTCGTGTTTCTCGGTGTAGTCGGGGTTGGCCTTGTAGCAGGCGGCGAAGGGCTTGGAGAGCAGGAAATCGCGTGCCTCGTCGTAGGTCTTGCCCTTGACGGCGTAGGGGATTTCCCGGGGCGACGGAATTCTGAGCGTGACTTTCATGGGACCCTCCCGGCAGGGAATGTGCCAAGAGAGTAGCATGAAAGGGGCTTACGGACTACCGGGTCGGCGCTCAGGCGCGCATGCGTGGGACGTCGTTCGGATCCAGCAGCAGTTCGATCAGCGTGGGGCCTTTGCGGTCTTTGAGGGCGGCAACGGCGGATTCCAGTTCCTCCATGGAGCTTGCCACGTGACCCTGCCCACCGAGGGACGTCGCAATGTCGGCGAAGCTGGGCCATTGGAATTCGGAGAGCCCTGGGTCCATCTTGCGGTCGAGGAACTGGATGTGCTCGGCCCCGTAGGCTGAATCGTTGGCGATGATGACGATGAGGTCGAGGCCGAGGCGGACGGCGGTGTTGAATTCGTTGATGCCGCCCATCATGAAGCCACCGTCGCCGGAGAAGAGCACAACCGGCTGATCCGGGCGGGCGATGCCTGCGCCGATGGCTTCCTGAAGGCCGAGGCCGATAGAGCCAAAGCTGACCGTGGCGACGAAGCTTTGCGGGTCGGGAACCGAGAGGCGGCACCAGACCTCGGTCATGAAGCGGCCGCCGTCGGTGACGAGGATGCGGTCCTTGGGCAGCGCTGTTTCGAGATATTCCAGGGCGCGGACGTAGTTCACGCGGCCCTCGGCGGTCTTGTCGGCAGGCAGGGGGTGAGCGGTGAGCGCGGCGATGTCGAGATCGCGGGTGACGCCGCTGGGGGGCACCTCGGCCTCGTCCAGCCAGTAGAGGATCGTTTTTGCCGTCAGCCCCGCGTCGGCGATCAGCGCCGCATCGGGGTGCAGGCCGCCGCCGATGGCGGTGGGTTCGGTGTCGATCTGGATGATCCGCTTGCCCTTCATCAGCTTGCCGCGGTCAGTGGTGAAATCATGCAGGCGGGTGCCAAAGCAGAGGATGCAGTCGGATTTGTCGATCAGCTCATAGGCGGCAGGGGTCGAGAGGGTGCCGAAGATGTCGATGTTGTTGGGGTGATCGTTAAAGAGCCCCTTGGCCATGAGGGTAGTGGCAAGCGGGGCTTCCATCCGGTCAGCAAGTGCGATGATCTCGTCCCGCGCCCTGATCGCGCCGCCCCCGGCGAGGATCAGGGGCCGCCGGGCCGAGGCGATCATGCCGATGGCCTGATCGAGGCTGTCGCCCTCGGCCACGCCGCCGGGGGTGGAGAAGACGCTGAGCACCTTGGGCTCGAACGCCGCCTGCTGCCACATGTAATCGGCGGGCATGTTCAGGACGATGGGCCGCCGTTCGACCTGCGCGCGGTAGAAGGCGCGGGCGACGTCCATGGCGGCGGTGTCGGGGGTGCGCAGTTGTTCAAAGCCCGCGCCGGTGGTCTTGACCAGTTCGCGCTGGTCAATGCTTTGCAAATGGCGGGGGTTGTCGGCGGGGGTGTCGCCCGCGAGCAGAACGATGGGAAGCTTGGCGCGCGCGCCTTCGGTCAGCGCGGTGATGCAGTTGGTCAGTGCGGGGCCATGGGTGACGGTGGCCACGCCGACCTTGCCGCTGGTGCGGGTAAAGGCCAGCGCCATGAGCACCGCACCGCCCTCGTAGGCGGCGGGAATGAAGCGGCCCGCGCAGTCGCGCACGAAGCTGTCGACCATGAAGAGATTGGCGTCGCCCATGAGGCCAAACATCGTGTCGACGTTATGCGCCGCAACGGCACGGGCGAGGGATTGGTAGACGTAGGGGGTGTGGGGCATGGGGCGGCTCTTATCGCTGGATTCTGGCCGACATTATCCACCCGACGACGCGCAAGGGGCGCATCGTTTCTACGGGAATTGCGATTTTTTGCGTTCGGTACGCGTTGACAGGGAAAAACCTGCGGGAAAACCGCACGTCTTTGCGCTGCTGGCAAAGCATAAGGCCCCGCGCATCGCTGCCGGGGCCTCTGCGTGATCCTGTGGAGGGGATCAGAGGTTCGGGTAGATCGGGAATTTCTTGCACATGGCTTCGACCTCGGCCTTCACCTTGGCTTCGACCTCGGCATTGCCGTCCTCGCCATTGGCGGCAAGGCCGTCGACCACTTCGATGATCCAGTCGGCGATCTGGCGGAACTCGGGCTCGCCGAAGCCGCGCGTCGTGCCTGCGGGCGAGCCGAGGCGGATGCCGGAGGTGATCGTCGGCTTTTCGGGGTCGAAGGGCACGCCGTTCTTGTTGCAGGTGATATGGGCGCGGCCCAGGGCCTTTTCAGTGGCGTTGCCTTTCACGCCCTTGGGGCGCAGGTCGACGAGCACAACGTGGGTGTCGGTGCCGTGGGTCACCGTGTCGAGACCGCCCTTGATCAGCTGATCCGACAGCGCCTGCGCGTTCTTGACCACGTTCTGGATGTAGGTCTTGAACTCGGGCTGGAGCGCCTCGCGGAAGGCGACGGCCTTGGCCGCGATCACGTGCATCAGGGGGCCGCCCTGGATGCCGGGGAAAATGGCGGAGTTGAACTTCTTGGCCAGATCCTCGTCATTGGTGAGGATCATGCCGCCGCGCGGGCCGCGCAAGGTTTTGTGCGTCGTGGTCGTCGCCACATGGGCGTGCGGGAAGGGCGAGGGGTGTTCGCCCGCGGCCACGAGGCCTGCGAAATGGGCCATGTCCACGTGCAGGTAGGCGCCGACCATATCCGCGATCTCGCGCATGCGCTTGAAGTCGATCTGGCGCGGCACGGCGGAGCCGCCTGCGATGATCAGCTTGGGATTGTGTTCCTTGGCGAGAGCCTCGACCTGGTCGTAATCGAGCAGGTTGTCCTGCTTGCGCACGCCGTACTGGATGGCGTTGAACCACTTGCCCGACTGGTTGGGCTTGGCCCCGTGCGTGAGGTGGCCACCGGCGTCGAGCGACATGCCGAGGATCGTGTCGCCCGGTTGCAGGAGTGCGGTGAACACGCCCTGGTTGGCCTGTGAGCCGGAGTTCGGCTGCACGTTGGCAAAGCCGCAGTCGAAAAGCTTGCAGGCGCGTTCGATGGCGAGGTTCTCGGCCACGTCTACCCATTCGCAGCCACCGTAATAGCGGCGGCCCGGATAACCTTCGGCGTATTTGTTCGTCATCACCGAACCTTGCGCCTCGAGCACGGCGGCGGAGACGATGTTCTCGGAGGCGATCAGTTCGATCTCGTCGCGCTGGCGGCCCAGTTCGCCCTCGATGGCACCCATGATTTCGGGGTCGGTTTCGGCAAGCGCGGTGGTGAAAAAATCTCTCATGGTGCGATTCCTCTGTGGAAGCGGGGTTGTTGCTACCTAACGGAAAGGCGTCCACGCGGGAAGGCGCGAAAGCGACGCAGCCAAAGATATTGGCGGCAGCGCTGGCGGCATCGGAATTAATGTGCTTGTCTGGCGGCATATTGCGGCCCATCGGAAACTCATGCCCTCAAAGATGAAAATCGCCTTCGTGGCCAGCCGGGCCACCGTCGCGCAGACCGCGCGTGCCGCGCTGATCGGGCGCTACGGGAATGTGCCGGTGGAAGAGGCGGAGGTGATCGTCGCGCTGGGCGGTGACGGGTTCATGCTGCAGACGCTGCACGAGACGCAACATTTGCCTGCGCCGGTTTACGGGATGAACCGAGGGACCATCGGTTTTTTGATGAACACCTACAGCGAGAGCAACCTTCTGGAGCGGCTGGAGGCGGCGGAGCGCGAGGTGATCAATCCGCTCAGGATGCGGGCGACCCACGTGGACGGGAGCGTATCGGAGGCTTTGGCGATCAACGAGGTGTCGCTCTTGCGCGCAGGGCCGCAGGCGGCGAAGTTGCAGATCACCGTGGACGGGCGGCTGCGCATGCAGGAGCTTGTCTGCGACGGGGCGCTGGTGTCGACGCCTGCGGGGTCGACCGCCTACAACTATTCCGCCCACGGGCCGATCCTGCCCATCGGGGCGGATGTGCTGGCGCTGACCGCGATGGCGGCCTTCCGGCCCCGGCGCTGGCGCGGGGCGCTCTTGCCGAAGTCGGCCAAGGTGCGGTTCGACGTGCTGGAGCAGGACAAGCGGCCGGTGATGGCGGATGCGGATGGCACCAGCTATCGCGACGTGGTGACGGTGGAGATCATGTCGGAGCCGTCGATCGAACACGCGATCCTCTTCGATTCGGGGCACGGTTTGGAAGAGCGGCTGATCTCGGAGCAGTTTACCTGAGGCGTTTGCTCTTCCGGCCAAGGGCGCGAGGCCGCAGGTCAATTTCTTGCCCGATTCAAGGTGTATCCCACCCGCGATTGGATCGGCAGGAGCGCGTCGGAATGGATAAACCTGATCTCGAATGGGTCGGATGGGCGATGGTCGTCTCCGTCTGGGGCGGGATCGGTTGGCACCTCTGGAGCCGCCACGTGCGCGACAAGGCGCTGCAGAAGACGCGAACGCCGCGGGGGGTGCCGGTCTATACCTGGAAGACCCCCTTCGGTGTCGTCAAGACCGCGCGGGCGCATCCCGGTTTGCAGGATGGGCGCGGGGATGGCGGGTTTGCGGGTGGCGACTGGGGGGATTGCGGCGACGGCGGTGATTAGGGGGTAGGATGGGTGCTTGCACCCATCATTTCGGGGTTTTGTGGGTGATGGGTGCAAGCACCCATCCTACGAGGTGCCGATGTATTTCTTTGCGATTTTGGTGGCCTTCGCCGCATCCATCACCGGCGGGAAGAGCGTGAGCACGTCGCCTGCGCTGTCCAGCAGATAGATGAAGGAGCCGTGGCTGTAGACCGGGCCGTAGGCCGGGTCTTCGTATGCAAGGCTGTGGTCGACCGAGAAGGCCGCGTAGGCGGTGGCAAGCGCCTCCGGCGCGCCGGTGAGCCCCACGAAACGCGCATGGTGGTTGGCTAGGGGCGCACCTATAGTCTCGACGGTGTCGCGGGCGGGATCGACGGTGATCATCACCGGGCGCAGCGCGATGCCGTCGCGGGCGAGCATGTCAGTGACATCGGCCATGAGCGGCAGGGCGGCGGTGCAGATGCCGGGGCAATTGGCGTAGCCGAAGAACAGCAGTTGCGGATGGCCGTCCGGGTCGGCCTCGGTCCGGGTCTGACCGTGCTGGTCGGTCAGCGCAAAGGGGCCGCCGACGTCGAAGGGCAGCGGCGATTGCGCCATGGCCGGTGCCGCGACCAGCAGTGCGAGCAGTGCCTGCCGGATCATTCGAAGTAATATTCGATGAAGGCCTTGTCGATCTCCTGCCCGAGGCCGAGATAGCCGTGTTTCTCGATCTCGCCCAGCACGCGCGGGTCGCGGCGGAACCACGGGCCCTTGCCGCCCGCATCGGGGTTGTTTTTGGCCCAGACCTTGGTGAATTCGCTGGCCTTGACCCAGTCGCCATCGCCCACTTTCACCCGCTGGACGAGATAGATGTTGTTGATCGGGAAATCCTCGTCGTTGATCATCAGACCGTCGACGGTCACGTCCTGGCCGCAGTAGGGCAAGAGGTCCACCACCGCGCCGGTAAAGGCGGGCTGGTTGTTCTTGAGCACCATGGTCATCACCCCGTCAGCGGCGCGCAACAGGCCCAGCTGGCGGTCGCCATCGCCGCAGTTGGCGGGGCAGTCGCCGGTGATCTCGCACATGACGTCGACGACTTTCGCGTCAAAAAGCGCGGGCTGTTCGGCGTAGAGGTTCCACGTCTTGGCCTCCGAGCCTTCCGAGAAGTCCTGCGCGGCGAGGGGTGTCGCCAGCAGGGCGAGGGCGGCGGAAATCAGGCGCTTCATTCTTTCGGCTCCGGAATGGCGAAGGGGGGTACGACGTCGTAATCCTCGTGCGTGTGGTTCTCGATGCCCTTGTCCTCGAGAATGGTCTCGACGACGATGTAGTTGATACCGTCACGCTCGTAGGCCATGCCATCGGCGGTGATCGTATGGGAGGCGAGTGTCAGCGCGGTGTCGCCGCCCGTGGCGTTGTCCTGCGGCCCAAGCTTGAGCACCATGCAGACGGTTCCGTCCTCGGTCAGCAGGCCGATGGGAATGCCGTCCGCCGCGCACCAGAGCGCGCAGGTGTGGTGGGCCGAGCCGACGACGGCATCGGGGCCGCCCATGACGCCGGAGTAGTAGCACCAGGTGTCGATCATCTCTCCGGTGACGGTGATCCGCTCGCCCTCGGCGGCGAGAGCGGGGGCAGCGAGGAGCCCCGTAAATCCGGTTAAAAGTGCGCGAATTGATCCCCCATAGGTTGTTACGGTCACGGTAGGTCGCGGGTTTCGACTCAGGCAAGTCACAATTGCGCGAAACCGCGTGAGGGCGGTTTGCCGCCGGAAAAGTTGGAACAATCAGGCCCTCTCCTTTGTTGAGGAGCTAAGAAGGGCGGCCACCGGGCCGCATTACAGAGAACAAAGGAGCGCCACAATGAATTGGGACGAGATCAAAGGTAACTGGAAGCAGATGACCGGCCAGATCAAGGAAGAATGGGGCAAGCTGACCGATGACGAGGTGCAGCAGGCCGAAGGCAACCGTGACCAGCTGGTCGGCAAGATCCAGGAGAAATACGGCATCGCGAAGGATGAGGCTGAAAAGCAGGTCGACAACTTCCTTGCCAAGCACTGACGATTATCGCCAACACGACAGAAAAGCGGCCCCGCGCGGGGCCGCTTTTTGTTTCGGGAGATATGTCCTGCCGATCGGTGACTGGCGCTTTTTTGACAGCGTCCCGATGGCAATGACTTTGTCCTAGTCCAGGGTAAAGAGCTCCTGGCGGTCTTTCACGCCGCGCAGCCGGTAGGCACCGAGCGAGACGAGATCGGGACGGCTGTCGAGCAGGGGCCGTGCCACGGCGGAGGAGATCACGATGTCCTGCCCCACCGGCCCCGACATGCCGAGGATGCGGGCAGTGGTGTTCACGGCGGGGCCGATCACGGTAAAATCGAGCCGGGTTTTGCCCCCGATATTGCCGTAAAGCACGTCGCCCGCATGCAGCCCGAGGGTGAAGCCGGTGGTCGGATGACCCCCTTTCTCGCGGGTGCGGTTCATCTCGGCAAAGGCCTCGCGCAGGGCGCAGGCGGCCTCGATCGCTTTCAGGCGCGCTTCGGGGACGTCCTTGAGATCGAAGATCGCGAGCATCCCGTCGCCCATGAATTTCAGGACGTTGCCGCCGTATTCTTCGACAACGTCGACGGCGAGGGCGAAGTAGTCATTCAGAAGACCGATGATCGCCTCGGCGCCGAGCGTCTCGGAAAGCGAGGTGAAGCCGCGCAGGTCGAAGTACCAGATCACCGCCGATATCGTCTCGGACGAGCCTCGCATGATGTCGCCGGACAGGACGCGGCGGCTGGCGTCCGTTCCGAGATAGGCGGCGGTAATGTCCTCGGCCATCTTGCGGTTCGCGCCGCTTTTGAGCGTGAGGCTGATCGGGGCCAACAGCGCGCGCAGACCGTCAAGCTGTGCCTCGGTGAAACCGCCGGGGACGTCGGTCACCATGGAGATGGTCATGCCTTCCTCAAGCGCGAAGGGGTCGGAGGGCCGATCCTGGTTCTTGTGTAAAAAGAAGCGCTTGGCGGCGTAGTAGTCGGTTGCGCCGCGCTCTCGCAATTCCTCGAAAATGGGGAAGTCCAGCTCGGGATCGGGCACATCGAGCCGTTGACGAAGTTCCGAGGAATGCGACATCATCAGGTGATAGAGCGGGCTGCGCCTGTATTCTTCGACCACATCGTTGCTGTCGACGCTGCGCCTGTATTCGAATTGCTCGCTTTCCTGGTCGCGGTGCCAACGAAAGGCCACGGCACCGATTTCGGGATGGTGGGCGCGAGTGCTGAGATTGACGCGGGTGATCGGGATGCCGGCATCGTTGATGCGGTGGCACATCTGTTCAAGCCAGGCGTCGATGGGCGTGTTCTCAAGCCCCTGCTGGATCAGCCAGCCGGTGAGGTCCGACAGGGCCGCGGTCATCTCAAACTTGCCGAGTGTCGGCGCGGCCATGTCGGGCTCCTCTATCTCAGCGGCAGCTAGCCCTTAGCATAGCCGATTCCCTGCAGGGCTGTCTTGATTTCGTCGAGGATCGCCGGATCGTCGATGGTCGCGGGCATCTTGAAGGGCTCGTTATCGGCGATTTTCACCATGGTCGCGCGCAGGATCTTGCCCGACCGCGTCTTGGGCAGACGGTCCACCACAACGGCGTTCTTGAAGGCCGCCACGGGGCCGATCTGGTCGCGGATGCGCTGGACACATTCCTTTGTGATCTCGTCATGCGGGCGGTTGACGCCTTTCGAAAGGCACACGAAACCGATGGGCGACTGGCCCTTGAGCTGGTCCGAGACGCCGATCACCGCGCATTCGGCCACATCCGGGTGACCGGCAAGCACTTCTTCCATGGCCCCCGTGGACAGGCGGTGCCCCGCGACGTTGATGACGTCATCGGTGCGCGCCATGATATAAAGGTATCCGTCCTCGTCCATCATGCCCGCGTCGCCTGTCTCGTAGCAGCCGGGGAAGGTGGTGAGGTACGACTTGATAAACCGGTCCGTGGCGTTCCAGAGCGTCGGCAGCGTGCCGGGGGGCAGGGGCAGTTTGACCGCGATAGCACCCAGTTCGCCAGGTTTCTGCGGATGGCCTGCCTCGTCGAGGATTTGCACGTCATAGCCCGGCATCGCCACGGTGGGCGAGCCGATCTTCACGGGCAACGCCTCGAGCCCTGCGGGGTTGCCCGCGATGGTCCAGCCGGTTTCGGTCTGCCACCAGTGGTCGTAGACGGGTTTGCCCAGCTTTTCCTGCGCCCATTCGATGGTGTCGGGATCGGCGCGTTCGCCCGCAAGATAAAGCGCGCGCAGGCACGACAGGTCGTATTTCTTGATGAATTCGCCCTTGGGGTCCTCGCGTTTCACCGCCCGGATCGCGGTCGGCGCGGTGAAGAAGCTTCGTACGTTGTGCTCTTCGATCACGCGCCAGAAGGTGCCGGCGTCGGGCGTGCCGATGGGTTTGCCCTCGAAGACGATGGTGGTGTTGCCGTGTATGAGCGGCCCGTAGCAGATGTAGGAGTGCCCCACGACCCAGCCGACGTCGGACGCGGCCCAGAACACGTCGCCGGGGTCGACGTTGTAGATGTTCTTCATCGTCCAGTTCAGCGCCACCAGATGCCCCCCGGTGGGACGCACGACGCCCTTGGGTGCGCCGGTAGTGCCGGAGGTGTAGAGGATATAGGCGGGCCAGTTGCCTTCGACGGGCACGTAGGGCGCAGGCAGGGCAGCCTTGACAATGGCCTCCCAGTCCAGATCGCGCCCCTCGACCATGTCGCAACGGTGCTGCTCGCGCTGGAAGACAACGCAGAAATCGGGCTTGTGGCTGGCCTGTTCGATGGCCCCGTCGAGGAGCGGCTTGTATTCCACCGTCCGGCCCGGCTCCAGCCCGCAGGAGGCGGCGATGATGGCGCGCGGCTTGCAATCGTCGATGCGCACCGCAAGCTCGTTCGCGGCGAAGCCGCCAAAGACGACGGAATGGATGGCGCCAAGGCGTGCGCAGGCCAGCATGGCGACCAGCGCCTCGGGGATCATCGGCATGTAGATGATCACGGTGACACCCTTGCGGATGCCACGTTCGGCCAGCGCACCGGCAAGGAAGGCCACGCGCTGCTGAAGTTCGGCATAGGTGATCTTTTGCTGCGTGCCGGTGATCGGGCTGTCGTGGATGATCGCGACCTGATCACCCCGGCCCTGTTCAACGTGCCGGTCCACGGCGTTGTAGCAGGTGTTGACCATCCCATCCTCGAACCACTCATAAAGGTTGTCGCCATGGTCAGTCAGCGCCTTGGTGGGAGGCACCTGCCAGTCGATGGCCTTGGCCTGCTCAAGCCAGAAGGCTTCCGGATCCTGTTTCCAGCTCTCGTATACGTCGCGATATCCCATGAAATCCTCCCTCTACTTGTTCTTTTGTTAGGCAGCGGGCCGCGCCGGGGCAAGCCCGCATGCGGCCCCCAGGGCTGGCCCAGATACAAAGTTTGCAGGATTTACCGCCTGGCGGTGGAAAAGTTTACAAAAAGCATTTGGCGACTCATCTGTTCAAATCGCTCAAAGGTGCTATGTCGTGCCGCAACTGCCACACCAGCCGGAGTGTTTCTCGCCATGCGCACCCCGACCGTCCTTGCCCTTGCCTTCACGACCGCGCTGGCCGCGACACTTCCCGCCACGGCGCAGGAACGGTCCCTGAACTTCTCCCTGCGCGGCGGCGTGGCGGCGGTACCATCCTATCCGGGCGCGGACGATTACGAGGCTGCCCCCGATATCGGCTTTACCTTCGGCGCGCTCAAATGGGGCGGTCGCAGCTATGGCAACGGCATCGGCAATATCCCGGACAACGGTCTCGCATTCCGGGGCGCGTTCAAGTTCATCGGGGAACGGGACGACGACGATTATCCCGAACTTGCCGGTCTTGAGGATATCGACCCGGCGGTCGAACTGGGTTTTGGCCTGATCTACCGCGAAACCAACTGGCAGGCCTTCGGCGAGGTGCGCCGTGGCTTTGGCGGGCACGAGGGTGTCACCGGCACGCTGGGCGCGGACCTGATCTTTCGCCCGACCGACCGCTGGACGATCACTGCAGGCCCGCGTGTGAATCTTGGCAATACGGAATATGCCTCGACCTATTTCGGCGTGAGTGCGGCGGAGGCTGCTGCGTCGAGCTTTGGCGCATTTGAGGCCGATGGCGGCGTGCTGGGGGCGGGCTTCGAGGTCGAAGGCATCTACCGGCTGAACGATCTCTGGGCCGTGGAAAGCACGCTGAGCTACGAAAGGCTGCAAAACAGCGCGGCGGACAGCCCGATCACCCAGGCGGGATCGGAAGATCAGTGGCGGATTTCCATCGGTCTGAGCCGCGCTTTCACTCTGAATTTCTGAACGGGCGGCGCAAATCGGCACAATTCGTGTCGCAAATCTGCCGCCCCGTCGAATCTGTATCAGCGCCCCGGCCGGAACCCTGCGAAAAGTAGAACGAGGCCGGGCATTCCGCCCCGCCAGTCCTGACAAGGTTCACGACAATGGGTGACAAGCTCGCCAACAAGAAGAAAAAAGCAAAACGCTCCGCAAAGGTGTCGCTGAAGGCACCGATGGCGGTGGCCGAGATCCAGCCGACGCAACCGAGGGCGCCGCGCAAGTAAGCGTCCGGCAATTCGGGATCACGCCGCTCCGCAGGTCACGGGGCGGCGTTCTCGTTTCTAGCCGTAATGCGCCACGGGCGTGCCCGCGATGGCGCCGACGTTCAGCAGCCCGCGCGCGGTGATCGAGGGCGACACGATATGCGCGCGGTTGCCCATGCCCATGAGGATCGGTCCGACCTCGAGGCCGCCACCCTTCATCTTGAGAATGTTCCGCACGCCCGAGGCCGCGTCGGCATGGGCAAAGATCAGCACATTCGCGGCCCCCTGCATCCGGTTGCCGGGCAGCAGCCTTTCGCGCAGGTCGTGGTCGAGCGCGGTGTCAATGTTCATCTCGCCCTCGTAGCAGAAGTCGACCTCCTGGTCGTCCAGCAGCCGGATCGCGGCGCGCAACCGGCCGCCGGTGCCCTCGCCCTGGTTGCCGAACTGCGATTGCGAGCAGAAGGCGATCTTGGGCTCGATCCCGAAGCGGCGGACGTGCCGCGCGGCACCGCGCGCGATCTCGGCGATCTGCTCGGGGTTCGGGTGCAGATGCACCTGCGTGTCGGCGATGAAAAGCGGCCCGTCCTCGAGGATCATCAGCGACAGCGCGCCATGCGGGCGGAAGCCGTCGCGGCCCAGCACCTGCGTGACGTAATTCAGGTGCCAGCCAAACTCGCCGAAGGTGCCGCAGATCAGGCTGTCGGCCTCGCCCCGGTGGACCATGACGGCACCAATGGCGGTGGTATTCGTGCGCATGACCGCCTTGGCGATGTCCGGCGATACGCCGCGTCGGCACATCAGCTTGTGATAGGTTTCCCAGTAGTCGCGGTAACGGGGGTCGTTCTCGGGGTTCACCAGATCGACGTTGTCGCCCAGCCGCAGGTTCAGCCCCGCGCTTTCGATGCGGCGCTGGATCACCTCGGGACGGCCGATAAGGATCGGACTTTCGACCGTTTCCTCGATGATCGCCTGTGCCGCGCGCAGCACGCGCTCGTCCTCGCCCTCGGCAAAGACGAGGCGGCGGGGGGAGGCGCGGGCGGCTTCAAACACCGGGCGCATCAGAAGGGCGGATTTGAAGACCGAACCGTCGAGCTTGCGCTTGTAGGCGACAAGGTCATCGAGGGGGCGGGTGGCCACGCCGGTTTCCATCGCGGCCTTGGCCACGGCAGAGGAGACGACGCCGATGAGGCGTGGATCGAAGGGTTTGGGGATCAGGTAGTCGGGGCCGAAATTCATCTGCTCGCCCTGGTAGGCCGCGGCGGCCTCGGCGCTGGTGGTGGCGCGGGCCAGGGCGGCGATACCGTCGATGCAGGCCAGCTGCATCTCGTCGTTGATCGTCGTGGCACCGACGTCCAGCGCACCCCGGAAGATGAAGGGAAAGCACAGGACGTTGTTGACCTGGTTCGGGAAATCGCTGCGGCCGGTGGCGATGATCGCGTCGGGGGCCACGGCGCGGGCGAGGTCGGGCAGGATTTCGGGTGTCGGGTTGGCGAGCGCAAAGATGATCGGGCGCTTGGCCATCTTGCCCACCATCTCGGGCGTCAGCACGCCGGGGCCGGAGAGGCCGAGAAAGAGGTCGGCATCGGGGATCACATCGTCGAGTGTGCGCAGGTCGGTTTTTTGGGCGTATTCCGATTTGATCGGGTTCATGTCCACTTCGCGGCCCTCGTAGACGAGGCCATGGATGTCGCAAAGCCAGACGTTCTCGCGCTTCACCCCCAGCTTCAGCAGCATGTTGAGGCAGGCGATACCGGCGGCACCGCCCCCCGTGGAGACGATCTTGATGTCCTCGAAATTCTTGCCGCTCACGTGCAGCGCGTTCTTGACGGCGGCACCGACGACAATGGCGGTGCCATGCTGGTCGTCGTGGAAAACGGGTATGTTCATCCGCTCGCGGCAAAGTCGTTCAACGACAAAACAATCCGGCGCCTTGATGTCCTCAAGGTTGATCGCACCAAAGGTAGGACCCAGCGCGCAGACGATATCGGCCAGCTTTTCGGGGTCGGATTCGTCGACTTCAATGTCGAAACAGTCGATGTTGGCGAATTTCTTGAAAAGCACCGCCTTGCCTTCCATCACCGGTTTGGACGCCAGCGCGCCGATATTGCCAAGCCCCAGCACCGCCGTACCGTTGCTGACCACACCCACAAGGTTGCCTCGCGTGGTATAGGTGGCTGCGGTAGCGGGGTCGGCCTTAATCTCAAGGCAGGCCTCGGCCACACCGGGGGAATAGGCGCGGGCAAGGTCGCGGCCGTTCGCCATGGGCTTGGTTGCCCTGATCTCGAGCTTTCCGGGCTTTGGAAACGCGTGATAATCGAGCGCGGCCTGACGCAGATTAGGCGTGTCGGACATGGTGTGGCACCTCCCCTGAAAATGTAGTTTAGCGTTAAACTACTTCCTATTCCCGCGCCATGCCCCTTGTCGCATCGCCTCCCCGACTGCGACGGCGGGCGCGTTCGCGCAGGTTAGGGCCAAACGCGGCGAAGGGGAAGAAGGGGCGTTTTTGACCCTCGATTCCGTTCCGGCCATTTCCTATAGTCCGGCGAACCAAGGGGGTGTTTATGGGCAGCGATCTGAGAGACAAAGCATTGGCGGTGCGCCTGCGGGCCTACGCGCCCTATTCGCATTTCAAGGTGGGCGCGGCGGTGCGCGGGGAATCCGGCACCGTCTACGTGGGCTGCAACGTCGAGAACGCGGCATACCCCGAGGGCACCTGCGCCGAAGCGGGGGCTATAGCGGCGATGGTCGCGGCGGGCGAGACGCGGCTGATCGAGGCCTATGTCGTCGCCGAAAGCGGCGAGCCGGTCTCGCCCTGCGGTGGCTGCCGTCAGAAGCTGGCGGAATTCGGATGGGGCGATGTGCCGGTGACCATGGCCACTGTGGCAGGCAAGGAAAAGCACACCACGCTGGCAGAGCTGTTGCCCGGCGCCTTTGCCAGCCACGCGATGACATCCGGGGAAACATGAACGCCCGCGCGATCCTGGCAAAGCTGCGGCACCGGCAGACGCCCACGCGGGAGGAACTGGCGTGGATGGCGCAGGCGCTGGCCGATGGCGGCGTGAGTGACGCGCAGGCCGGGGCCTTTGCCATGGGCGTTTGCCTCAACGGGCTGTCCGATGTGGGGCGCGTGGCACTGACGCTGGCGATGCGGGATTCGGGGCGCGTGTTGTCCTGGAACCTGAATGGCCCGGTGCTGGACAAGCATTCCACGGGCGGCGTGGGCGACTGCGTGAGCCTCGTGCTGGCCCCGGCGCTGGCGGCCTGCGGGGCTTACGTGCCGATGATCTCTGGGCGCGGTCTGGGGCATACGGGGGGGACGCTCGACAAGCTGGAGGCGGTGCCGGGGCTGACCACGCAGCTTGACGAGGGGCGGCTCCGGGATGTGGTTGCCAAGGTGGGCTGCGCCATCGTGGGCGCGACCGCGGATATCGCGCCCGCCGACCGTCGGCTTTACGCGGTGCGCGACGTGTCCTCGACCGTCGACTCGCTCGACCTGATCACCGCCTCGATCCTGTCCAAGAAGCTGGCGGCGGGCCTTGATGGGCTGGTGCTGGATGTGAAGGTCGGCAGCGGCGCTTTCATGAAGACACGGGCCGAGGCGCAGGCGTTGGCCGAGGCGCTGACCAAGACCGCTAATGCCGCGAAATGCCGGACCACGGCGATCATCAGCGACATGAGCCAGCCTTTGGTGCCGTCGCTGGGCAACGCGCTGGAGGTGGCCGAGGTCATGCGCGTGCTGAACGGGCAGGCGACGGGGCCGATCGTGGATATCTGCGCGGCCCTGGGCGGGGTGCTTCTGACAAATGCAGGATTGGCGGGGGACGTGCAGGACGGGGCCGATGCCATCGTGCGCGCGATCCGGCAGGGCCATGCGGCCGAGCGTTTTGGCCGGATGCTGGCCGCACAGGGCGGGCCGGTGAGTTTCGTCGAAAACTGGCAGCGGTTCCTGCCCGAGGCCACGGTAATCCGCGAGGTGAAGGCGGAAGAGGACGGCTATGTCGCCCGGATCGACGGCGAGGCGCTGGGGCTGGCGGTCGTGGGCCTTGGCGGCGGCCGGGTGGTCGAGAGCGACCGGGTCGATCCTGCGGTGGGCCTGTCGGACGTCGCCCGTCTGGGCGCGCGGGTGGCGAAGGGGCAACCGCTGGCGGTGATCCACGCCAGCCGGTCGGACGAGGCGGAGGCCGCGCAGCGCGCGGTGCGCGATGCGATCACGCTGAGCGGATCATCCCCGCGCGTGCCGGACCTGATCCTTGAAAGGGTGGGCTGATGCCCCGCGCCTTTCTCGTGGTGATGGATTCGGTGGGCATCGGCGGGGCGCCGGATGCGGACCGGTTCTTTAACGGCACGGTGCCGGATACGGGGGCGAATACCTTCGGTCATATCGCGCAGGCCTGCGCGGCGGGGCGGGCCGAGGAAGGGCGCAGCGGGTCCTTGGACGTGCCGCATCTGGCAAAGCTTGGCATCGGCGGGGCCTTGCGGCTGGCGAGCGGAATGGAGGTCAATGGACTCGCGCCGGGATCAGAAGCCTGTTTCGCCGCCGCCACGGAGACCTCGAAAGGCAAGGACACGCCTTCGGGTCACTGGGAACTGGCCGGGTTGCCGGTACCCTGGGAATGGCATTTCTTTCCCGACACGCAGCCCGCCTTTCCGCCTGAGCTGACTGCCCATGTCGCCAAGATGGCCGGCACCGAAGGCATCCTTGGCGACCGCCATGCCCCCGGCACGGCGATCATCGAGGACCTGGGTGCCGAGCACATCCGGACCGGCTGGCCGATCTGCTATACCTCCGCCGACAGCGTTTTCCAGATCGCCGCGCATGAGGAACATTTCGGGCTGGAGCGGCTCTTGAAGCTGAGCAAGGACGTGGCCCCCTATCTGCATGGCATGAAAGTGGGCCGTGTGATCGCGCGGCCTTTCGTGGGATCGCCGGAGGAGGGGTTCACGCGCACCACGAACCGGCGCGACTTTGCCATCATGCCGCCCGCGCCGGTGCTGACCAACTGGGTGCAGGACGCGGGTCGTCGTGTCTACGCGGTGGGCAAGATCGGCGATATCTTTTCGATGCAGGGCATTGATGAGGTGCGCAAGGGCGATGACCGCGCGCTGATGGGGCACCTGGGGGATCTGGTGGAGAGTGCCAAGGACGGGTCGCTCACCTTCGCGAATTTCGTGGAATTCGACAGTGTCTACGGCCACCGCCGGGATGTGTCGGGCTACGCGCGGCACCTGGAGTGGTTCGATGCGGAGATCAGCAGGTTGCTGCCACGTTTGCGACCGGGCGACATGCTCGTGATCACGGCGGATCATGGCAATGATCCCACCTGGGTCGGGACGGACCACACGCGCGAACGGGTGCCGGTGCTGGTGGCGGGAGACGTGCCGGGGTCCATGGGCCTGATCGGGTTCAGTGACGTAGCCACGCTGGTCGCGGATCATCTTGGCGTGGCGCGGGGGTGAGAGCGCTGGGGCTCTGCCCCAGACCCCGGGACTTTATATGGCCAGAAAGAGGGGGCTGGCTTGCGCGGGGCGGCAAATCGGGCGACAAGGCCTGAGCAATTGAAGGAGCCGCCGCCATGTCCCTGAACCATGATCACCTCACCATCGTCGATCACCCGCTGGTGCAGCACAAGCTGACCATCATGCGCGACAAGCAGACGCCGACGGCGGTGTTCCGGCAGGTGCTGAAGGAAATCTCCCAGCTTCTGGCCTATGAGATCACGCGTGGGCTGCCGATGACCAGGAAAGCCATCGAGACGCCGATGCAGGAGATGGAGGCCCCGACGCTGGCGGGCAAGAAGCTGGCGCTGATCTCGATCCTGCGGGCGGGCAACGGATTGCTCGACGGGGTGCTGGAGTTGATCCCCTCGGCGCGGGTGGGTTTCGTGGGGCTTTACCGGGACGAGAAGACGCTGAAGCCGGTGCAGTATTATTTCAAGGTGCCGGAAGGGCTGGAGGACCGCATGGTAATCGTGGTCGATCCGATGCTGGCCACGGGCAATTCCTCGGTGGCGGCCATTGACCTGCTCAAGAAAGCCGGGGCGGATCATATCCGTTTTCTCTGCCTCTTGGCCGCACCCGAGGGCGTGGTGCGCATGAAGGAGGCGCACCCCGATGTGCCCATCGTGACGGCGGCGCTGGACGATGCGCTGAACGATGTGGGCTATATCACACCCGGCCTCGGGGATGCGGGCGACCGGATGTACGGGACGAAATAGCCCTGCGGCGAGTTATCCCCGGAAAAGCGCCCGGAGTGGGCGTTCAGACACTAGACTTGTGGTTGCACCTGGGGCATCCTGACTAAATCTGGTGTTTGGGGGCATGGGATGACATTGACGAGATTTCTGGCGATCCTGATAATGACGGCCAGCCTTGGCCTGGCGCTGAACACCGGGCGCGGTGAGGCGCAGATCCGCGAGCAGCAACCGGCGGAGTTCCCGCCCGCCTCCTACAAGGGCAAGCAATACGTCGACAGCGAGGGCTGCGTTTTCATCCGTGCGGGAATCGACGGCAACGTCACCTGGGTGCCGCGGGTGTCGCGGGACCGCAAGATCATCTGCGGGTTCCGCCCTTCGCTGGCCGGTGAGGCGCCCGCGGCGGAAGTCGTGCAGGCCCCCGCAACGGAGGCCCCCCAGATCACGCTGGATACACCCCAGCCCGCCGCACCCACGCAAAGCGTGAAGCCTGCCGCGCGCCAGGTCGCTGCAGCCCCGACGCCAACGCCCGCGCCCGCGTCGAAGCGCACCGCACCGAGGGTGGTGCGCCAGACCCCGCCCAAGCCCATGCCGCGCGCCGTGGTTCAGCCCCCCACACCGGTTCCGGCATCCCAGGTTCAGCCCACGGTCGGCGCGCCCACGGCCTGCCCCGGTGCCTCGGCCCTCTCGCGGCGCTACATGCGCGGGTCCGGCGTGCGTTGCGGCCCGCAGGGCGCGCCGGTGACGGGCTCCCGCGCCGTCGTCGCCTCTGCGGCGCCTCAGCCCGTGACGGTCCGGCGCAAGAGCGCGTCAGCCGCAGCCCCGACCGCACCCATGCAGGTCTCGCCCACCACGCGGATCGTGCCCAAACACGTGGCGATCAACCGCCAGAATACCACCAACGGCAAGGTGCCCGAAGGCTACGAGCTTGTCTGGGACGACGACCGTCTGAACCCGCACCGGACCGAGCAGAACCTCAAGGGCCGGTCCGAGATGCTGCTGGTCTGGACCCAGACCGTGCCGCGCCGCCTGATCAACCAGTCGAACGGGCGCGACGTGACCGCCTCGGTGCCGCTGGTCTATCCCTACACCAGCATTGCGCAGCAGCGCCGGGAGTTGGGCGAGGTGAAGATCGTGCAGCGGGACGGCAAGACGGTAAAGCGCGTGGTGCGCAACCCGACGGCCTATTCCTCGCGCTCGACCCCGAAGCAGCCCAAGGCGGCTCCGGTCGAGGCGTCTTTCGTCGGCAAGCGCTACGTGCAGATCGGGGCCTACCGCGACAAGGCCAATGCCGAACGCGCGGCGCGCAAGATCGCCCATATGGGAATGCGTGCCCGGATCAACCGGCACCGGCAGGGCGGCCAGACACTGATGATCGTGCAGGCGGGGCCCTTTGCCGAGCCCCAGATGGTCAAACAGGCGATGCTGAAACTGCGCGGGGCAGGGTACGGGCAGGCCGTCGCGCGCTGAGCGTTTCTTAGGTTTGGATTGAGGGCCAGTCGGCGCTGATCCGGCTGGCCATTTCCTCTGCCCAGAGGGTATAAAGCCGGGCGGAGGGGTGAAAGCCGTCGCTGGCCATGAGGGCGGGATCGAGCGGCAGTTCGAAGGGCACATGGGTGCAATCGGGCTGATCCGACAGGGCAGCGATGCGCGCGGTTTCAAGCTTGTCCGCGTGGCGGCCGAGGGTCCAGCGCAGCGGTTCGGGCAAAAGCGGGAAATACCGGATAGGCGGCATGCCGGAGAGGTAGATGCGCCTCGGTGCATGAAGCGCGCGCAGCCGGTCTAGCAGACGGTTCTGCTGCCGCACCCAGAGGGATGCGGGGACCAGCCGGGTTACGTCGTTCACACCAAGCGCCACGATCACCACGTCCATCGGTTGCGGCCTGGCCTCTGTCAGCCGTTCAAGCGTGCTGCGCGTCGTCGCCCCGGTCAGTGCGTCGAGGTGCCAATGGACCGTGTGGCGGTCGGAAAGCACCCTGGCAAGCTGGCCCGACAGCGCCTCGGCCTGATCGGCAACGCCGACCCCGGCGGCGGAACTGTCCCCGACGATAGCGAGCCGCAACGGTGGACCGTCGCCCATACGTCCGCTGCGCGGGCCTGCCGCTTCCGGCAGGCTCTGGGCGATGCGGCGCACCCGCAGGGCCTGCGCCACAAGCAGCGGCGAAAGGGCGAGGCGTGCGGCGGTATCGAGCATCCTCAGCTGCCGCAGATCGCCTGGAGCCGCAGCCAGTTCGCGTCGGAAATCAGCGGCTCGGTCAGCTTGCCGTTCATCGGGTCGCCCTCGATCAGCGACAGCGTGGTTTCGCCGGTGATATCACGGGCGTAGGCGTAGGGCGTGCTGCGCAGCGCCGCGCGCTCGAACCGGGCAAGCTGTGCGGCGAGGTCCGGCTTGGTGGCGGGTGCTGTCATCAGGTGCTCGGCATAAGCATCGAGCGCCGCCTCCGACAAGACCCCGGTGGTCAGCAGGCGAAAGTTTTCGCGCAGGCCCGCCACATTCAGCAGATCGCGCAGCGGGTCCGAGGCATCCCGGCGGCTGAGTTCGGTCACAATATAGCCCGCGGCCACGTCCGGCTCTTCGAAATCCTCCAGAACGCCCCGGTCGAGCAGGATCAGATCGCCCGGCAGATGCAGACTGTCCTGGGCCATGTCAGGCAGGACCGCAAGCCGCCCGGCTTGCAGGCGCGATGACAGAAGCGCGAGCGCGGCGAGGCCGCCGGTGTCTGAACAGACCGGCCCCGACACCCGCTCGATCCGCTTGAGAAGGGCGCGCCCGATCTCGACCCGTTTCACCTCGGGCACGACGCCAAGTGTGTGGTCCTGCAAAGCACCGGGCAGCCAGAAAACCGCCAGCCAGCCCACCAGCATCACCGAGGCCAGCACGCCCATCCAGCGCACCCGTCCCGGGCGGGGGCGCGATTTTTCGATGGCACGGCGCAGGGTTTCAATGGCCTCGATCATTTCGCCTTCGTTTTCGGGCAGTTCGACCGTTTCGGAGGGATCGCCGTCGGGATGAAAGATCGCTGGCGTCTTGCCGGGGTTCGCGCGTTCGACGGCCGCGAGGGACCAGTGGGTCAGGGCCTGGTCCTTGAGGTCGCTGATCACGAGTGTCGCGTCGCCGATGGAAACGATGACCTCGCGTCGCTGGGCATCGGGGCTGGCACGCCACAGGCCGGTTGCCTCAAGCCGCGCGTATTTCTTGAGCGCTGTCATGGGGTCTGCCGGTTGCCTCTCGTTTTATGCGTAGTTTAGCATCCGCCTGCGGCGGGGCAATGGGCGGGAGCATGAGGTGCAGATCGAAAAGGCGCAGGAAGCGGATTTGGAGGCGATTGCCGCGCTCTGGCACGCGGGGTGGCATCAGGCGCATGCGGAAGTCGTCTCGCCCGAACTCGTGGGGACGCGGACCCCTTCGGAATTCGCAGCGCGCACCGCGGCACATCTGGCGCAGACAAACGTGGCGCGCATAGACGGAGCCATGGCGGGGTTTTTCATGCTGGAGGGGGACGAGCTTTACCAGTTCTACGTGGACGCGGCCTTTCAGGGGCAGGGGGTGGCAGCGGCACTTATGGCCGAGGCCGAGGCAGCGCTCGCCGGACGGCTGGCATGGCTGGCCTGCAGCGTCGGGAATGACCGGGCGGCGGCGTTCTACGAAAAGGCGGGCTGGACGCGCGGTGCGGCGGAGGTCTATCCGGTCGAAACCGCAAGCGGGCCGCAGAGCGTGACCGCCTGGCGGTTCGAAAAGGATTTGCGGTAGCGGTTTGGAGCCTGCCGCCGCGCCCGTTGGCTCAGAGGTCTTTGGCGGCCTTCCTCAGCTCGAATTTCTGGATCTTGCCCGTCGACGTCTTGGGAAGCTCCTGAAACACCACCTTCTTCGGGGCCTTGAACCCCGCCAGTGTCTCGCGGGTGAAGGCGATCAGCCCGGCCTCGTCTGCCTCCGAACCGGGCTTCAGCTCGACAAAAGCGCAGGGCACCTCGCCCCATCTCTCGTCCGGTTTGGCCACCACGGCGGCAAGGTTTACGTCCGGATGCGCCATCAGCACGCCCTCGACCTCGACGGATGAGATGTTCTCGCCCCCCGAGATGATGATGTCCTTGGCGCGGTCGGCGATCTGGATGTAGCCGTCGGGGTGCTGCACTGCGATGTCGCCGGAGTGGAAATAGCCGCCTGCAAAGGATTCTTCGGTGGCCTTGGGGTTCTTGAGGTACCCTTTCATCACTGAATTGCCCCGGATCATGATTTCGCCCTGTGTCGTGCCGTCATGCGGCACTTCGTTCATTTCGGCGTCGGTGACGGTGATATGGTCCATCATCGGCATCGCCACGCCTTGCCGGGCCTTGATCGCCGCCTTGCCAGCCTGGTCGAGCCCATCCCACTCCCCGGCCTTCCAGATGCATTCGGTCACGTGGCCGTAGGTTTCGGTCAGCCCGTAGACCTGCGTGACGTTGAAGCCCAGTTTCTCGATCTTGGCGAGTGTCGCGGGGGCCGGGGGCGCGCCGGCGGTAAAGACCTCGACCGTGTGGTCGAAGGGGCGGCGTTCGGCGTCGGGGGCGTTGACGATCATGTTCAGCACGATGGGCGCGCCGCCGAAATGGGTGACACCTTCGTCCGCGATGGCATTGTAGATGTTGGACGCGGTAATGTCGCGGCAGCAGACCAGCGTGCCGCCAATCAACGGCATCATCCAGGTGTGGTTCCAGCCGTTGCAGTGAAAAAGCGGCACGATCTGCATGAAAACGGGATGCAGCACCATGCGCCAGCTGATCACCGTGCCCATGGTCATCAGGTAGGCCCCGCGATGGTGATAGACGACGCCCTTGGGCCGTCCGGTGGTGCCGGACGTGTAGTTGAGCGCGAGGCTTTCCCATTCGTCCTGCGGCATCTGCCATTCGTAGCCTTCGTCTCCCGTTTTTAGCAGGTCCTCGTAGGTCTGGTGGCGGCCCGAGGCAGGGAACTTCCCATCGGGCACCTCGATGATCGTCGGGGCCGCGCCCTCAATCTCGGCGCAGGCGGCTTCGGCGAGACCGAGAAATTCGGTATCGACCAGCACCACCTTCGCTCCGCCGTGATCGAAGATATAGGACACGGTGCCCACGTCGAGGCGGGTGTTGATCGTGTTCAGCACCGCCCCGCAGGCGGGCACGCCGAAATGCGCCTCGGCCTGGGCAGGGACGTTCGGCATGATGGTGGCGACCACCTCGCCCGACTTGACCCCCATACCAGCGAGCGCCGAGGCGAGTCGCGAGCAACGGGCGTGGTACTCGGCATAGCTGACCCGGTGGTCGCCGTAGACCACCGCCAGCCGGTCGGCAAAGACATCCGCCGCCCGGCGCAGGTGCGACAGCGGCGTGAGCGGCACGTAATTGGCCGTGCATTTGTCGAGACCGGTCTCGTCAGCCATCCATCCCATGTCGCATCCTCCCCGAATTGATGTCGTTCTGGCGCTTGAGTATTGCGGCAGGGGCGCGCATTTGGAAGGGTGATTTTCAAGGGAGACCGAGGTGAGCGCAGATACGATCAAGCCGGGACTGGCGGCGGTCTCGATCCTGGGGGGCATGGCGACGCTGGGCCTGACGGACAACTTCGTGCCCCATATCTCCGAGCGTGGATCGCTCTGGCAATTCCATTTCGTGCGCGCGCTGATGGCCTTGGGCATCCTCGCCGTGATCGTGGCACTGGGTTTCGGCAGCCTGCGGCCCCGGAGGCCCGTCGCGGTGGCCGGGCGGAGTTTCTTCCAGGCGGGCGCGATGCTGATCTATTTCGGGTGCCTGTCGGTGCTGCCCATCGGCGTGGTGGTGGCGGGGCTGTTCACCGCGCCCTTGTTCGTGGTGCTGATCTCGATCCTCTTCCAGGGCAAGCGCGTGGGCCCGTTCCGCTGGACGGCGGTGGTGATGGGGTTTCTGGGCGCGCTCATGGTGATCCGGCCAGACCCGTCCGCGCTCGATCCGGTGGCCTTCCTGCCGATCCTTGCCGGCCTTCTCTACGCTGTGGGTGCCGTCGCAACGCGCGCCTGGTGCGAGGGGGAAACGACAATGACCCTCACGGCGGGCTTTTTCGGGATGCTGGGTATCTTCGGCCTGATCGGGATCTTCACCGTGACGGGCGAGGCACCGCAGGGGCACGCGGGCTTTGTCCTGCGCAGCTGGGGGCCGCTCGATACGGAAATGCTCTTCTGGTTCGCGGTGCAGGCGGTGGGCTCGCTCATCGGGATCGGGCTGATCTTTCGCGGCTACCAGATGGGTGAAGCCAGCCAGGTGGCGGTGTTCGAATATTCGCTGCTGGTCTTCGCCAGCTTCTGGGCCTGGGTGCTGTGGGACCAGGGCGTGCCGATGCTGGCGCTCGCCGGGATGGTGCTGATCGCAGGCGCGGGCAGCATCATCGCCCTGCGCAGCGACACGCCCGTGCCCGCGGGCCGCGTGCCGGAGCCGGGCGCGTGATCATCAGCCCGGGGCGATCCTATATCTTCGTCCACGCCCCCAAGACTGGCGGCACCTCGCTGGCGCTGGCGCTCGAGGCGCGGGCGATGAAGGACGACATCATGCTCGGCGACACCCCCAAGGCGCTCAAGCGGCGGCGGCGCCTCAAGGGCGTGCAGGCTGCGGGGCGGCTCTGGAAACATGCGACGCTGGCCGATATCGAGGGGGTGGTGAGCCGGGATGAGATCGCCGGGATGTTCACCTTCACCCTCGTGCGTAACCCCTGGGACCGGGTGGTCAGCTATTACCACTGGCTGCGCGCGCAGGGTTTCGATCATCCCGCCACGCGCCTGGCAAAGTCAGCGTCCTTCGACGTCTTCCTTCAGGATCGCAGCACGCAGGCCAGTTTGCGCGACTGGCCCGCGCGGCGCTACATGACCGACGGCGCGGGGGGGGAGCGGGCGAACGCCTACATCCGGCTGGAGCATTTCGAGGAGGACGCGGCGCCGCTTTTCCGGCACCTCGGTTTCACACTCGAATTGCCGTACGAGAATACCTCAAGGCGCGATCGGGACCATCGTCCCTACTACACGGATGTTCTTCGGGAAATCGTGTCGGACTGCTGCGCCGAGGATATCGCGCGCTTCGGCTACCGCTTTGGCTAGGCCAGGGTTCAACCCGCAGTTCCCTTCAGTGTTTCCGCTTCATGGGCAATCGGGCAATCAGTCGCCGACTGTTCGCGCGTTGGCCGCGCTCTCTCAATAGTGCCTTAAATTCGACCCGAAGGCGCCAATGGAAGCGCGGCATGTAGCGGCGGGCCCGCTGCGGGGCCGCTGTCGCTGTGTGGTATCCGCTTGCCATCGCGCTGCCCGGGCGGTCCCATGGTCAGGGCCCAGAGAGATACCGTGGCGCCAGCCGCCCTTTCGGCGGGTGCTGCGGGCGAGGGGACCGGGTGAGAGGCGCGGTCCCCTTTTCCCACCGCGCCCGCCCGCGGCGTTGCCGTTTTGCCGCGCTCACGGTCATCACATCGTCAGGCGATGCGACGCCCGCGCACCGCCATCCATTCGGTGATCTGATCGAAGGGAAGCGGCCGCGAAAAATGGTAGCCCTGCAACGTGTCCACGCCGAGCGCCGTGAGGTTGCGCGCGATCTCGGCGCTTTCGACCCCTTCGGCCAGCACCTCGGTCTCGAGTGCCTTGCCGATCTCCACCACCGCCTTCAGCACCGCCTGCGCACCGCTGTCGGCGCGCCTGTCGGCGGCGGGTGCCACGATCCTGCGGTCGATCTTTAGGCAATCCGGGCGCACCCGGTAGAGCGCCATGACCGAGGCATGGCCCGAGCCGAAGTCGTCCACCTCGATCCGGATCCCGCTGTCGCGCAGCCGGTCGCTTGACGCATTGAAGGCGATCTTGGGGATGGTGACGCCCATCCCGGCCCAACGCTCCATATCCTTACGCACGTGGTGAAAGATGCACCTGTCGATCTCGGAGACTTTCTTCATCTGTTCGGCAAGCGGCAGGAAGGCACCGGGTGCAAGGATCGTACCATCGCGCCGGGGCCAGCGCGCCAGCACCTCGAGCCCAACCAGCCGCCCCGTGACCGCATCGACCTGCGGCTGGTAATAGGGCACGAAGATATCGTTCTCCAGCCCGCGCAACAGCGCGTCGGCAAGCCGCCTCTGCGCCACGATCTCCTGGTGCAGCGCGGGCGTGTAGAGCGCCGAATTGTCTCGGCCCGCCGCCTTCGCGCGATAAAGCGCGACATCGGCGGCGGCAAGGACGCCACGAGGGCTGAGGTCATCGGAAATGTCGAGATTGGAGGCCGACCCGAAGGACGCGCCGTAATGGCAGAGCCGTCCATTGTAGTGAAACGGCTTTCGGATCTGCGCGGCGATCTTCGTGGCGAGGGTCTCGGCATGGGCGAGGTTTGCCTCCTTCGGCGCCATGACGACGAATTCATCTCCGCCGATCCGCGCGGCGAGGCGTTGATCAAGCTTTGTTTCCTTAAGAATCTTGGCGACATGCTTGAGCACCTCGTCGCCCGCGTCGTGGCCAAAGGTGTCGTTGACGTATTTGAAGTGATCGAGGTCGATCCGCAGCAGCGTGCAGGGCCCGTCGTTTGCGGCGGCCAGCGCCAGATCGAACGCCCGGCGATTGGGCAGGCCGGTCAGCGGATCGTTCAGGGCCTGATGATTGGCCTCTTTCTGAGCGGCGGAAAGCCGTTCGGTGAGCGTGTGCAGCTCTTCTTTCTGACGGTGGATTTCCGTCTGGTCGGCGGTCACGATCACGACTCCGTCGCCGCTGTCGACCCGCGCCGCCGAAAGGCGGACGAAGCGGCCGTCATCAAAGCGGATATCGGCCTTGGTACCTTCCATGATCCGTGCCGCAAGCTGGCCCGTGGTGAGGGTCACGTCCTCGGCGCGGATTTCGACAATGCGGCCCGACGAGACGGCGATGCGCAGGATTTCGTCGATGAAGCGGCCTTCGAGGTTCTCCACGCCGAAGGCCGCTGCAAAGCTGGGGTTCCACTCCTCGATCCTGCCCGAGATGTCGAGTACGCCAAGCCCCTCGCGCGCATCGCGGATCGCGCGGCGAAACCGTGTCTGGTCCCGCAGCCGCTCGGCCTCGGTTCCGCGCAGGATCTCCATCGTGCGCCGGCGCATCTGCAGGCCCACCGCCCCACAGGCCAGAAGCAGCATCGCGATGCCCATCGTGGCAATCCGCACCGCCCGCCCTTCGACGCTTTCGAGCCGATCGAGCACCGGAAAGATGCGATCGGCGGTTTCCGACGAGAGAATGAGACGGTTGGCGATTGCCGCGAAGGCAAAGCCGGTCGGCGCTGACGGATCACCGGCCAGAACCAGGTACCGTCCGGCTTCTCGCAACAGGCTTTCGTTCCGCTCGCACAGGTCGAACAAAGAGGTGCCGACGATCAGGCGCACCGCCCGCCGCTCCATGCGCGAGTTGGACGCTCGGCACCATGCCGCGCTTTTCTGCAGGGCCCGCAGCCTTCCCGAGACGGCGATCCTGCGTGCGGGCGACTGCAGCGACCCGGTCCGCTGGATCGACGTGAGCAGCTCGAAGGTGGCGTCACGTTGCAGGTAGTTTGCCTTATGCAGTCCGCTGACCCGCTGCAGGATACCGTATCCCGCAAAGGACAGAGCCGTCGACAACAACACGCCGAACATGAAGATACCGAAAACCGTTCTGCCCGAAATACCGGTCACATCGCGCCCTGCTCGTTTCTCCACTGCGCCACTTGATAGGGGCGAAGGGTTTCAAGGATGTTGACGACTCGGCCCGAATGAGCCCGGTTCCGGTCTTTTCGTCTCCGCGCTGCCATTAACCTCCCGTTGCGACTGTCGCGATACCCTGTTCAGACCCACCGATTCTGGAGAGAACGATGCGATATGTCCTGCGATCTATGCTTGGCGCGATAGTGGCGGTTGTCATGTCCTCTGCCGCAATGGCGTCGGAGATCTTTCGCATCGCGCTGCCGGAATCGCCAACCGCCGAAACCGCCGCCTTCCTTCTCGCCCTTCAGCGGGCGGAAAGGGCGGGGCTTCCGGTCGAGGTGACAGTGCTCGCTGGGGAGGAGGCGGTGATCGATGCCGTTGCGTCCGGTATCGCCGACGCGGGCGTCGGCACCCCCTAAGCCGAGATCGCCTCGGGCACATCGCAACTGCGCGTGGTCTTTCAGCTGACGCGCCTGTCCTTCTTTCCCGTGGCCGCCGCGGAATACGAGCGCCTCGAAGACCTCGACGGCGTACCCATACTTCTGCATGCACCGGGCAGTGGTACCGATGCCATCGCCTCGGCGATCGAGAACCGTCTCGGCATCCGCTTCGCGTCCCGCGACTATATCGAGGGATCGGAGAACCGCGCCGTTGCCCTGATGACCGGCGCGGCACCCGCCGCGATCCTCGATCTGGCGAACCGGGACACGATACTCGCCATGGCGGGGGAGGATTTCCATGCGCTCCCGATGTTCGAGATCAAGGCCAGCGACGAGGTTCTCTTTGTCGGGCTGGAGGCATTGCAGTCCCATGCCGAAGCCGTCGATTTCCTGGTGAAGGTCGTCGATCAGACCTGGCACGATCTTTTCGACGATCACACCGTCGTTTCACGCGAACTGGCCGAGCCGACCGTTGCAGGGCCTTTGCCCGAAGACGTCCGCAGCAACCTGGACCTCTGGATGCTGCGCGCCGTGGAGGCCGGGATATTCCCACCGTCGCCGCATGACAAGAAAGGCCCGGCTCAGGCCGATCTCGAATGGTACCTGCCCAATCTCTCCCAGGTCGAAGCGGGGAGAGAGATTGAAAACTTCTGGGACTTCGGCCCGATTGAAGCCGCAAGCAGTCTGCACTGAGAGGTCATTTCCGGCGTCAAGGCAGCGGGCATCCCCCGGGACGCCCCCCTTCTAGTCAGCCAGAAATACACCCGGGTCCAATCCCAGCGCGAAGGCACCGATGATCTCGCCCGTCCGCGGATCTCGGATGGGAAGCGATACCTCGACCTGGTAGCGGCGACCGGATTCGTCGAATTCCAGCTCCCCGATATAGATGCCTTGGGAAATCGCCGTCGCATGCTCCGGCTCGTCGCCCTGCCAGTAATCGGACGTTGGATCGGCTGCCGCCACGTTCAACCCCACAAGGTCCATCACGAAGGCCTCGTGGATCAGATCGTCGGAAGTATCGCGCCACTGGCGCAGCCAATCGGCCAGCGGATTGTCGATGGCCGCCTGCACAACCGGTGCATTATCGGTGCCGACCTGCTGGCGCCACAAAAGGTCGAGCCGCTCGATCTCTTCCTGCGAAAACCCCAGCGTCCTGAGGTTCTGACTGCGGATCGAGTCGAGAAGCAATTCATCCGTCAGCAATGGCCGGACATGTTCCGCGAGATACCGCTCAAGCGCCTCGGGGCCCTCGGCCAACGCAGGGGCCGGGCAGGCGACCCCGAGCAAGCCGCAGGCAAGGAGACCCCGAACCGGGTTATGACAGACTGACGGTATGCGCATCCAAGCCTCCGCGTTCGATGCGCAACGATAGTGGAGGAACCTTAACGCTTTCTCGCCATCCAAAGCCGAAAACGTGGGCGGAAACCACAGCGTCCATACCCCGCGCAGTTGCTTTACGCTGGAGCAATCGGACCTTTCCCACAGCACATGTTCACATTATCCCCCCGGACCGTTTCCTCCCGAGGGACTTGCGCCATCTGGCGGCGGCGCGCCCGATTGTGAGCGGCCTTCTGCAACCCGCAAACCCGACAACAGGAAAGGGGCGCCGCAGCGCCCCTCTGTGTCAGTTTCCCTCTGGCCGATCAGGCAGCCGCCTGCGCCTCGCCACCGAACCGGCCATAGAACGTCTGGTTCTTCGCGGCCATCTCCTTCAGCAGGGCGGGCGGCTCGAAGCGTGGGCCGAACTTCGCCGCCAGCTCTTCGCAACGCTCCACCGCGTAGGGCGTGCCGATGATGTCGAGCCAGCTGAGCGGCCCGCCGGACCAGGGCGCAAAGCCCCAGCCAAGGATCGCGCCCACGTCGCCCTCGCGGATGTCCATGAGCACGCCTTCTTCCAGCGCGCGCACCGCTTCGAGCGCCTGCACGAACATCAGACGGTCCTGCACTTCCTGCACCGGAGGCTGGTCTTTGGAAAGCGGGTACTTGTCGTGGATGCCTTTCCAGTAGCCGATGCGCTTGCCCTTTTCGTCATAGTCGAAATAGCCCGCCTTGGCCTTGCGACCCAGACGCCCGATCTCTTCCATCCAGACGATCAGGTTGTCGGCCTCGGACGCGGGGTACGCGTTGCCCATAGCCTTCTTGGTCGCGCGCATGATCTTGGTGGCCAGATCAATGGAGGTCTCGTCGCCCAGCTGGATTGGCCCCACAGGGAAGCCCAGCATCTGCGCGGCGTTGTCGATCAGCGCCGGTGCCACACCTTCGGTCACCATGCGCGTCGCCTCACCGCCGTAGGGGATGATGCAGCGGTTGGCATAGAAGAAGCGCGCGTCGTTGACGACGATCGGCGTCTTGCGGATCTGGCGGACGTAGTCGAGCGCCTTGGCTACCGCGCGGTCGCCGGTTTCCTTGCCACGGATGATCTCCACAAGCAGCATCTTTTCGACGGGCGAGAAGAAGTGGATGCCGATGAACTGGTCTTTGCGGACGGATGCCTGCGCGAGATCGGTGATCGGCAGGGTGGAAGTGTTGGAGGCAAAGATGCAGTCCTCGGGAATGATCGCCTCGACGCGTCTGGTCATCTCGGCCTTCACCTCCGGGTCCTCGAAAACCGCTTCGATGATCAGGTCGCAACCCTTGAGCGCGTCGAGATCGGGCGTGGCCGTGATGAGGCTCAGAAGCTGCTCCTTCTTCTCCTCGGTCGCCTTGCGGCGCTGGATGCCCTTGTCCATGTAGGCGGCTGAGTAGGCCTTGCCCTTGTCGGCGGCTTCTTGGTCGCGGTCGATCAGCACCACCTCGATCCCCGCCTGCGCGGAGACCAGCGCGATGCCCGCGCCCATCATCCCCGCACCCAGCACGCCCAGCTTCTTGACGCGTTGATCCGGGATGCCCTCGGGACGCACCGCGCCTTTTTCGAGCGCTTCTTTATTGACGAAAAGCGAGCGGATCATGGCCGAGGACGAAGGGTTCATCAGGATGGAGGTGAACCACCGCGCCTCGATCTTCAGCGCCACGTCGAAGGGCACGAGTGCCCCTTCATAGACTGCCGACAGCAGCGCCTTGGCCGCTGGGAAAGCACCCTTGGTCTTGCCGTTCACCATCGCGTTGGCACCGACGAAGGTCATGAAACCTGCCGGGTGATAAGGCGCGCCGCCGGGCATCTTGTAACCCTTCGCGTCCCAGGGCTTCACAAGGTCCGCGTCCTTGGCGTTCAGTACCCACTCGCGGGCGGCTGCCACCGGGTCGGCGACAACCTCGTCCACCAGTCCCGCCTTTACGGCCGCGGCGGGGTCCACAAGCTTGCCTTCCAGCAGGAAGGGCGAGGCGTTCATCGCGCCCAGCTTGAAGCTCAACCGCGTGGTGCCACCGGCACCGGGGAAGATGCCGACCATGATCTCGGGCAGGCCGATACGCGCCTTGGGATTGTCGGCGACAAAGATGCGGTGGGTGGCCAGCGGTAGTTCCAGACCGATACCAGCCGCCGTACCGGGAAGCGCCGAGGCGATGGGCTTGCCGCCCTTCAGCGTCTTGGGGTCCATGCCCGCGCGCTCGATCTTGCGCAGAAGCCCATGCATCCGCATCGTGCCTTCGAAAAGACCCTTGGCCGGATCGTCGCCGGTCATCTCGCGCAGCTTGCCCAAGAGGTTCAGGTCCATGCCCCCGGCAAAACTGTCCTCCTTGCCGGAGGTGATCACGATGCCCTTGACGGCCTCGTCGGCCAGCGCCTGGTCGATCAGCTGGTCCAGCAATTCGATGCCCTCGAAGGACATCACGTTCATCCGCTTGCCCGGCACGTCCCAGGTGATGATGGCGACGCCATCGGCGTCTGTTGTCATTGCAAAATCGGTCATCAAGTTTTCTCCTGTGTCCAGGTTCCGTCGGCATTTTGGCGAAGAATAATTAGACTGTTGGGTGCCATGATGTCGGGTGCTTGTCCCCGTTGGCTCACATTCGTCATCCTCGGATGTAGGCCATTTCTAATCTCAGCAATTGCATCTTCAATGTTGTCTCGGAGGACTGGTTTGCTTGTCTTTCTTTCCTTGGCACTATCACCTTTATGTAGTTGGAACTTCCCTTTCGACTTCATAGGAAGAAGTTCATGCAGGCCGCCATTTTTTGAAGAAATCCCGAGTACTCGAACCGTCATCTTAGATCCTTTCGATGATGGTTGCGGCGCCCATGCCGGAAGCGATGCAAAGCGTGGCAAGGCCCACTTCCTTGTCCGCACGCTCAAGCTCATCAAGGAGCGTGCCGATGATCATCGCACCGGTGGCGCCCAGCGGATGCCCCATGGCGATGGAGCCGCCGTTCACGTTCACCTTGTCGTGCTCGACGTTGAAGGCCTCCATGAAGCGCATCACGACGGAGGCGAAGGCCTCGTTCACCTCGAACAGATCGATGTCCTTGATGGACATGCCGATCTCGGCCAGCACCTTTTCAGTCACGGGCACGGGGCCGGTGAGCATGATGGTCGGATCGGTGCCGATCTTGGCGGTGGCCTTGATCCGGGCGCGGGGCTTGAGCCCGTATTTCTCGCCGAATTCCTTGTTGCCGATCAGCACGGCAGCGGCACCGTCCACGATGCCGCTGGAGTTCCCGGCGTGGTGGATATGGTTGATCCGCTCCAGATGCGGGTACTTCAGCATCGCCACCTTGTCGAAGCCCGGCATCACCTCGCCCATCTGCTGGAAGGCGGGGTTGAGCGAGCCGAGCGACTGCATGTCCGTCTCGGGGCGCATGTATTCGTCGTGATCGAGGATCGTGAGACCGTTCTGGTCCCTGATCTGGATAACGGACTTGGCAAAACGGCCCTCATCCCAGGCCTTCTTGGCACGCTTCTGGCTTTCCATGGCGAGCGCGTCCGCGTCATCGCGGGAATAGCCGTATTCGGTTGCGATGATATCGGCGGAGATCCCCTGCGGAACGAAGTACTTCTCCATCGCCAGCGTCGGGTCGACGGCAATCGCCGCCCCGTCCGACCCCATGGCCACGCGGCCCATCATCTCCACGCCTCCGGCGATATAGGCCTCACCGGCGCCACCCTTGACCTGGTTCGCGGCGAGGTTCACGGCCTCCATGCCGCTCGCACAGAAGCGGTTGATGGCGAGGCCGGGGATGGATTCATCAAGATCAGAGGCCAGCACAGCTGAGCGCGCAAGGCAGCCGCCCTGTTCCATCACCTGGGTGACATTGCCCCAGATCACGTCCTCGACGGCGTGCCCTTGCAGGTTGTTACGTTCCTTGACGGCGTTCAGCGTCTGGGCCGAGAGGCGCAGCGCTGTCACCTCGTGCAGGGAGCCGTCCTTGCGGCCTTTCCCGCGCGGGGTGCGCAGGGCGTCATAGATATAGGCGTCGGTCATGGGGATACTCCGATTGTTCGTGTGTCAGGCGCGGTCAGCGGGGCTGCCGGGCATCAGGTCATAGGGGGCTTTCCAGCCCGGTTGTTCCGCGATGCGTGACAGCCACGCGTCGATGTTGTGCCAATGGGCACGGTCGAACCCGAAGGGCTCGGGGTAATAGAGATAGCCGCAGCAGGAGATATCCGCGTTGGTGATTCCGTCACCGACGATCCAGTCGCGGCCCTCGAGATGATTGTTCAGCACCTCGTAGGCGGCCTTGAGCCGCCCCTGGTTGAAGGCGATCACCTCGGCCGGGCGCTTGTCCTCGGGCAGAAAGTTCATCAGGAAGCGCGTCATCCCGGCCATGGAGCTGAGCTTGTGGTTGTCCCACAGCACCCAGCGCAGGACCTCGCGCCGTTCGGCCGCGTTCTTGCCGCCGAACTTGCCGGATTTCTCCGAGACATAGTCCTGAATGACGCCGGATTGCGTCAGCTTCACGTCACCGTCGATCATTACCGGGGCCTCGCCCATCTGGTTGATGGTCGCGCGGTATTCCGGGCTGCGCGTCTCGCCGCCGAAGAAGTCGACCTTCATAGGCTCCCAGTCGAGACCCGAGAGTTGCAGCGCAAGAGCCGCCTTGTAGGCGTTGCCGGATTCGCCGAAGCAGTAAAGCTTGATGGTCATATGTTGGCTCCTAGTTGGACTGTCGCTTTCGGGGGTTTCACACCCCCGGACCCCCGTGGAGGTATATTGGAAAGATGAAGCGCGATTCAGGTCTCGTTAACCTTGATTTCCTAGATTGAGATTGCCCGGCATGCTGGAGAGATAACCCGGGTGAAAGGTGAAGCCCTGCCGTGCCACAGACCTCTTTTTGGTGTGGCCCGGCAGGGTGGGCACCACCGTCCGGCTTCATCTTTCCAATACAACTCACTTGCAACATCTCCGCCTGCGCACCATCAAAGGTTGCGCGCAATCAGTTCCTTCATGATCTCGTTGGTGCCGCCGTAGATGCGCTGGACGCGGGCGTCCGTCCACATCTCCGCAATCGCGTATTCCTGCATGAAGCCATAGCCGCCGTGCAGTTGCAGGCACTCGTCCAGAACCTCGCCCTGCGTGTCAGTCAGCCAGTATTTCGCCATCGCGGCGCGGTCGACCGTCAGCTCGCCGCGCAGGTGCTCGGCGATACACTGGTCGAGGAAGGCGCGCGCGACGGCGGTCTTGGTCTTGCACTCCGCCAGTTTGAATCGGGTGTTCTGGAATTGCAGCAGGTTGCCGCCGAAGGCTTCGCGCTCCTTGCAATAGGTAATGGTGCGCTCAACAGCGCCCTCCATGGCACCGACGGCCTCGCAGGCGATGATCAGGCGTTCCTGCGGAAGCTGCTGCATCATCTGGTAGAAACCCTTGCCTTCCTCACCGCCGAGGATGTTCTCGGGCGGGATTTCGACGTTGTCGAAAAAGAGCTCGGAGGTATCGGAGGCGTGCTTGCCGATCTTTTCGAGGTTGCGGCCGCGCTTGAAACCCTCGGCCCCCTCGGTCTCGACCACGACAAGGCTGACGCCCTTCGAGCCCTGCGTCGGGTCCGTCTTGGCCGCCACGATGATCAGGTCGGCGTGCTGGCCGTTGGTGATGAAGGTCTTCTGCCCCGACAGGCGGTAGGCGTTGCCGTCGCGGATCGCCTTGGTCTTGATGTTCTGAACGTCTGACCCGGTCGAGGGTTCGGTCATCGCCAGCGCGCCGACCATCTCGCCTGTCACCATCCTGGGCAGCCAGCGCTGTTTCTGCTCTTCCGAGCCGTAGGCGAGGATGTAATGCGCGACGATCCCCGAGTGGATGCCGTTGCCCCAGCTGGCGAGGTTGGCGCGCGCCGCTTCGATCAGGATCGCGGCCTCGTGGCCGAAGTCACCGCCCGCACCGCCGTATTCTTCGGGGACGGAGGCGCAGAGGAGACCCAGCGCGCCAGCCTCGTTCCAGCTGTCGCGGTCCATCTCGGACTGCTTGCGCCACTTCTCGAACTTCGGGGCCCATTCGGCGTTGATGAAGTTCGCGGTCATCTCCGCGAGCATCCGGTGTTCTTCGGTCATCCATTGGGATGTGGCTGGTGCCATGTCTTTCATGTCTCTCTCCCTGCCGCTTATTTCTTGCGGTCTTCAAGCTCGGAATTGAACAGGCGCAACCGCGCCACGAGGTTTTCCTCTTTGGTCACGGATTTGAAGTTCTCGAAAAGAAAGGACAATGCCTCGCCCTCGTCGAGCCCTGCGTCGGCGCTGAATTTCTTCAGCGCGCGGTAGCCGTCTTCGGTCATGGCGAGCGGGAAGCGGCGGGTCAGGCGAAAGCGTTTGGGCATTTTAACCCCTTGTTAGGAAACGGCAAATGTTTCGCGCGCGAAACAAATGCCCCTTCCGGTTGGGGTCGGACACGATTGTCCGACCCCGCCCGTCGTTAGAAATTCGCCGCGTCGAGCGCCATCACCGTATCCGCGCCGGACTGGATGCGGGTGAGGTGAAGTGCCGTGGCGGGCAGCTGTCGTGCCATGTAGTAACGGCCCGTGTTCAGCTTTGTCTCGTAGAACGCCACGTCAGAAGCGCCGTTGGCGAGGGCTTCCTTTGCGGCAAGTCCCATCTTGGCCCACATCAGGCCAAGGCAGACGTGGCCGAACATGTGCATGAAGTCGTTGGAACCCGCGAGCGCGTGGTTCGGATTCTTGGCACCGTTCTGCATGAAGTACATGCCGGCGGCCTGCAAATCCTTGGAGGCGTTCTTGAGCGGCTCCATGAACTGCGCGTCGAAATCCGCGTCCTTGCCGGAGTTTTCCTTGATGAAGGTCTTCACTAGGTCAAAGAAGGCCATGACGTGCTTGCCGCCGTCCTGGGCGAGCTTGCGGCCCACCAGGTCGAGCGCCTGCACACCGTTCGCGCCTTCGTAGATCATGGCGATGCGGGCGTCGCGGGTGAACTGGGACATGCCCCACTCTTCCACGTAGCCGTGGCCGCCGTAGACCTGCTGGGCCTTGACGGTCATGTCATAGCCGACGTCCGTCAGGAAACCCTTGATGACCGGGGTCAGCAGGGAGACAAGCCCATCGGCGTCCGCGTCATGCTTGCGGTGCGCCGCGTCGATCATCGTTGCCCCCCAGAGCACGAAGGCGCGGGCACCTTCGGCAAAGGACTTCTGGTCCATCAGCGAGCGGCGCACGTCGGGGTGCACGATGATCGGGTCGGCGGCCTTGTCGGGCGCTTCCGGTCCGGTGATCGCGCGGCCCTGCAGGCGGTCGCGGGCGTAGGTCAGGGCGTTCTGGTAGGCCACTTCGGCCTGGCTCAGGCCCTGCATGCCGACGCCAAGGCGGGCTTCGTTCATCATGGTGAACATCGCGCGCATGCCCTTGTGCTCCTGCCCGAGCAGGAAGCCGGTGGCCTCGTCATAGTTCATCACGCAGGTGGAGTTGCCGTGGATGCCCATCTTTTCCTCGATGGAGCCGACGGAGACGCCGTTGCGCTCGCCCAGGGAGCCGTCCTCGTTCACCAAGAACTTCGGCACGATGAAGAGCGAGACACCGGCGATGCCCTCGGGGCCGCCTTCGATCTTGGCCAGCACGAGGTGGATGATGTTGTCGGCCATGTCGTGCTCACCGGCGGAGATGAAGATCTTCTGGCCGGAAATCTTGTAAGAACCATCGCCCTGCGGCACCGCCTTGGTGCGCATCAGGCCAAGGTCCGTGCCGCAGTGCGGCTCGGTCAGGTTCATGGTGCCGGTCCATTCGCAGGACACCATGTTGGGCAGGTAGGTTGCCTTTTGTTCATCGGTGCCGTGGGCGAGGATCGCCGAAGCCGCACCGTGGGTCAGGCCCTGGTACATGGTGAAGGCCTGGTTGGCGGAGGAGAAGAATTCACCCACCGCGGTGCCGATCACGTAGGGCATGTTCTGGCCGCCGAATTCCTCGGGCATGTCGAGGCCGGTCCAGCCGCCTTCCTTCACCTGCTCGAAGGCTTCCTTGAAGCCCTTGGGCGTGTAGACGACGCCGTTTTCAAGGCGGCAGCCTTCCTTGTCGCCCACCACGTTCAGGGGCGCGACGACCTCGGAGGTCAGCTTGCCGGCTTCCTCAAGGATGGCGGAGGTGAAATCGGGGTCCAGTTCATCGTAGCCGGGAATATCGGACTGGCTGACTTTCAGGACGTCGTGAAGGACGAACTGCATGTCTTTGGTCGGGGCGGAATAGGTTGGCATCGGGCTCTCCCTTTGAGTTCTGTTCGCTGCTGTTGGTTCTGAGCGGGGGCGGTTATTCCGCCGCGCTGCGTGTCTGTTTCATCGAGGCGATCATCTTTTCGCCCCACTTGAGCTGTTCCTTGAGGTCGGCAATCGCCTGGTCCAGTTCGGCGCGCTGGTTCTCGAGGTCCGCGAGACGTTCGCGTGCGACATCGTAGGCGCGCATGATCTGGGTCTGCTGCTGGTCACCCATGTGGTAGAGGTCCAGCAACTGGCGGATTTCCTCGAGGCTGAAGCCGAAGCGCTTGCCGCGCAGGATCAGCTTGAGCCGCGCGCGGTCGCGCTTGGTGAAGAGGCGCTTCTGGCCCTCGCGGATAGGGAAAAGCAGTTCTTTCGCCTCGTAAAAGCGAAGCGTCCGGGGGGTGACGTCAAAGGCGTCACACATCTCGCGGATGGTCATCGTGTCACTTGTCATTGCGTTTGCTCTTTTCATCAAGAAATTCGTCTTGGCGTTGATCTGTGATGTTTCGACGCTTCTTACAATAGCGCTCTAGGTTGACGTAAGCAGGACGTTACGTCACTTCAAAAGTTGACGTGGCTAGAGCCTTGGTAAACCATATTTTTCTCGATTTCAGCCGAAAACGCGAATTTCCTGCCTTTTTCGAACCCATTTGGCCCTTTTGGGGAAAAAGCTGATTACGGAGCCGATTCGAGGCCATAAATGGATGTGTTCGATTGGGACGTTCGAGGGTCCGGAGGCCTGTATGACCGGCAAGATCACGCTTCAGGACTTCATCGCGCGCTGTCACGATATCGCGCGCCTGTCCGAATTGTGGTCGGAGGCGCTGGGCTTCTTCCACAGCCGCGGCATCGCGCGGGTCAGCTATCACAGCGACGATGCGCAGGCGCCGGGGGCGGCGCGGCTGGGCATCGTCGAGGATGGCTATCCCGAAGAGTGGCTCGATCTCTATATCGGTGGGGAATTGAGCAAGATCGATCCGATTCCGGGCATCGCCGCGCGGCTGGTCCGGCCGTTTCTGTGGTCGGAGGCGGCGTCGCTGGCGGAGCTGACCGAGGACCAGAAACGCTACATGGATATCCTTGTCGCCTCTGACCTGGGCGACGGGCTGGCGATGCAGGTCTATGGACCCAACATGCGAAATGCCTACGTCGGGCTCGGCTTTGGGCGGGAGACGCCGGCGCTGGATGCACAGGATATCTTCGAGCTGCAATGCGCCGCGCAGATGGCGCATATCCGCTATTGCGAGATCACCGCGGGCAGGCAACAGCGCGCTGAACTGTCGCCGCGCGAGCTGGAGGTGTTGCGCTGGATCGCGGAGGGCAAGAGCAATTCGGTGATCGCCGATATCCTTGGTATCTCGCGCCACACGGTCGATACCATGACACGGCGCATGTTCGACAAGCTTGATGTGAACGACCGCACCTCGGCGGCGATACGCGGGCTTGGGTCGGGCTTGCTGCACCACAGGGAGCATTCGCCCTCGTGATTTGTGGCGCAGGTGCGTGACATGATTCCGTCGCCGCCCCGGCTAAAAGGCCGCGCGTATCCACCCCAATCCCTTTGCCGTCCCCGTTCTGGTTCCAGATGTCCGTTTCCAACCCACCTTGCAAGCCGTCCGCATCCAAAGGTTTCGACCGGCCGCTCGCCGCGCTGTCCGAAGCCGAACGCCTGATCGAGGACGCGACCTACGAGCTTGCCGACAAGGCGGCGCCGCAGGCCATCGCCAAGCTGATCGTTCTGGCCGCCGATCTGCGGCGCGCGCGCACGGAAATCGCCAGGCGCAGCGCCAGGAAAGGCTGAGCCTGCGCCGTCAGGCGCTTTGCTTGTCGAGGAAATCCTTGGTCTGCTGGCGCAGCTCCTTGAGCTCGGCGATGGCCTCGTCCAGTTGCGCGCGCTGATCGGCGAGTTCCTTGAGCTGTTCTTCCGAGGCGGTCATCCAGGCTTCGGCCTGGCTGCGGGTGCCCTCGTTCTCGCGCATCAGCAGCCACTGGCGGATGGATTCGAGCGGGAACCCGAATTTGCGGCCCTGCAGGATCAGCTTCATCCGGGCGCGTTCGCGGGCGCCGTAGAAACGGGCGCGCCCCTCCCGGTCAGGTTGCAGTAATTCGATATATTCGTAATAGCGCAGCGTGCGCGGGGTCACCTCGAATTCCGCGCACATCTCCTTAAACGTGATCCGGTCATCGGCCATGCTCGTCCACTCCCTTTCGATCAAGCTAAGGGGATGCCGCGTCAAGCGCAACAGGCGCCCTTGCCCTTTGGCAGGCTTGTGCAGATAAAGGAAAAAAATCGCCCTTGGGAATATATTGAGCATGTCTGACAAGGACAGGATCGCCAGCCAGTTCATCCAGGCGCTGCCACATGCGCGTGCCCTTGGCATGACGCTGGAAGAGCTGGGTGGCGGCACGGCGACGATCTCGATGCCCTACTCGGAAAAGCTGATCGGCGATCCGGCGACGGGGGTGGTGCATGGCGGCGCGGTTTCCGCGCTGATGGATACGTGTTGCGGGGCAGCGGTGATGTGCCATCCCAACAACCTGTCCCATACCGCGACCATCGATCTGCGGATCGAGTACCTGCGTCCCGCGACACCCGGGCAGCGGATCAGCACGACTGCGACCTGTTATCACGTCACGCGCTCGGTGGCCTTTGTCCGGGCAACAGCCTCGGACGAGGACGCGAAGAACCCGGTGGCGATGGCCACGGGCACCTTCACGGTGGGGAGCTGAGCGGATGAAAAAGCGCCCGGAGCCGGTTCAGGTCGTCAAGCAGCGCCGCGACGCGGTGTTGCGTACGCTGGTTGAGAACGTACCGTATATTCAGTTTCTCGGCATCCGGTTCGAGCGGATGGGGGATGAGCTGACAGCGATCCTGCCGTTCAAGGAAGAACTGATTGGCAACCCGCTCTTGCCCGCCTTGCACGGCGGGGCAACCTCGGCCTTTCTGGAGACGACCGCGATCATCTGCCTGAGCTGGAGTTTCCTGTGGGAGGACATGGAAAGCGGCGTGCTCGATATCGAGAACCTCGACCGCGATCACCTGCCGCGCCTGCCAAAGACCATCGACTTTACCGTCGACTACCTGCGCTCGGGCCTGCCGCGCGACGGCTATGCGCGGGCCGAGATCACCCGCGCCGGGCGGCGCTATGCCAGCGTGCGCGTGCAGGCCTGGCAGGACAACCGCGCACGTCCTTATGCGCAGGCGACGGGCCATTTCGTGATGCCGCAGCGAAAGGGCTGAGGTGTCCGAACCGCTGAAGGACAGGGAGTTGCGCGCGGTCGAGACCGGCGCGCTGAAGCCTAAGGACGTGGTGACGCACCGACGGGTGCTGAACATCGCGGTGCCGGTTGTCATTTCCAACGCGACCGTGCCCATCCTCGGGGCCGTCGATACGGGCGTCGTGGGGCAGATGGGGGCGGCGGCACCCATCGGTGCCGTGGGGATCGGGGCGATCATCCTGTCGGCCTTCTACTGGTTCTTCGGCTTTCTGCGGATGGGTACCGTGGGCCTGACCGCGCAGGCGGCGGGTGAGAACGATGAGGCAGAGGTCGCGGCCCTGCTGACGCGGGGCCTGATGGTCGGGGTCGGCGCGGGGCTGGCCGTGATCGCGTTGCAGGTGCCGCTGTTGTGGGCGGCTTTCCAGGCCTCGCCCGCCTCGGCAGAGGTGGAGGCGCTGGCGCGGGACTACATCACCATCCGCATCTGGTCGGCCCCGGCGGCGATCTCGCTTTATGCGATCACCGGCTGGCTCATCGCGCAGGAGCGGACGCGGGCGGTGCTGGTCCTGCAACTATGGATGAACGGGGTGAATATCCTGCTGGACCTGTGGTTCGTGCTGGGCCTTGGCTGGGGGGTGGAGGGCGTGGCGATTGCCACCTTCATCGCCGAGTGGAGCGGGGCGGCGCTGGGCCTGTGGTTCTGCCGGGCGGTGTTCGGGGGGACGGATTGGCGCAACGCGGGCAGGGTCTTTGACCGGCTGCGGTGGGTCAGGATGGTGCGGCTGAACACCGACATCCTGATCCGGTCGCTGCTATTGCAGGCGATATTCGTGTCGTTCCTGTTCCTGGGCGCGGACATGGGCGATGTGACACTGGCGGCGAACCAGGTGCTGTTGCAGTTCCTGATGATCACCTCCTATGCGCTCGACGGTTTCGCTTTTGCCGCCGAGGCGCTGGTGGGGCAGGCCTATGGCGCACGGCAGCGGGCGGTGTTGCGGCGGGGGGCGGCGCTGGCGTCGGTCTGGGCCGGGGTGGTGTCGCTGGGGCTGGTCGTGGTCTTTGCGGCGGCGGGTCCGGCGCTTGTGGACCTGATGGCAAAGGCCCCGGAAGTGCAGGCGGAGGCGCGGGTGTACCTGCCTTATGTCGTGCTGGTGCCGTTGGTGGGGGTCGCACCCTTTATGCTGGACGGGATTTTCATCGGGGCGACGCGGTCGCGGGACATGCGCAACATGATGGCGCTGTCCTTTGGCGTTTACGTGGTGGCGGTTCTGGTGCTGGTGCCTGCCTTTGGCAACCACGGGCTTTGGGCGGCGATGTTGATATCCTTCGTGGCGCGGGGGGTGACGCTGGGGCTGCGGTATCCGGCGCTTGAGCGGTCGGTGGCTGCCTAGAGGAGATCGCGGACGTTCTCGGGCGGCCTGCCGATGACCGCGCGGTCGCTTTTGATGGCGACGGGGCGTTCGATCAGGATCGGATGGGCGGCCATGGCGGCAATGAGCTCGGTGTCGGGGGTGTCTTTGTTGAGGCCCAGTTCCTTGAAGAGCTTTTCGCCCTTGCGCATCATCTCGATCACGGGCGGGTTGCCGAGGGCCGTGCGGGTGGCGGCGATCTCATCCGCGCTGGGCGCGTCTTCGAGGTAGCGGCGGACGATGACGTGCGCGCCTGCGTCTTCCAGCAGCGCCAGCGCCTGTCGGGATTTGGAGCAGCGGGGGTTGTGCCAGAGGGTGATCATAGCCAGTCTTTCGTGTTGCTACCGACAGCCTCGGCGACGGAGGCGAAACCGTCGCGGGTGAGGAGCGTATCGAGGCCTTGGGCGATTTCGCGCACCAGCGAGAGGCCGCCGTAGACGAGCGCGGTGTAGAGTTGCACGGCGGAGGCACCGGCGCGGATTTTCGCGTAGGCCTGTTCGGCGGAACCCACGCCGCCGACGCCGATGAGGGGGATGTCGGTGAGGGTGGAGAGGCGCGCGAGAACGCGGGTGGATTTTTCGAAGAGCGGTTGGCCGGAGAGGCCGCCTGCCTCGCCCCGGTGGGGGCTGTGCAGTCCATCGCGGTCGAGCGTGGTGTTGGTGGCGATGATGGCCGCGATGCCTGCCTCTGCTGCGACGTCGGCCACGTCGGCGATTTCGGCCTCGGTCAGGTCGGGGGCGATTTTCAGGAAGACGGGGGTGGTGTCGCGTACCGCCATGACGCCTGCAAGCAGGGCGGAAAGGGCGGCCTTGCCCTGCAGGTCGCGCAGTTTCTCGGTGTTGGGGGAACTGACGTTGACGGTGGCGAAATCCACGTGGTCGCGGGCGGCTTCCATGACGCGGCCGAAATCGGCGGCGCGGTCGGTGCTGGTCTTGTTGGCTCCGAGGTTGAGGCCCACGGGCACACCCTTGCCGCGCCGGGCGAGGCGGGCGCAGATCGCCTCCATCCCGTCGTTGTTAAAGCCAAAGCGGTTGATGGCGCCGCGATCCTCGGTCAGTCGGAAGAGACGCGGCTTGGGGTTGCCGGGCTGGGGCAGGGGGGTGGCTGCACCCACTTCGACAAAGCCGAAACCGGCGCGCGAGAGGGGCGCGATGGCGGTGGCGTTCTTGTCGAAACCGGCGGCGAGGCCCACTGGGTTGGGCAGGTCGAGGCCTGCGAGCGTGGTTTTCAGGCGCGGCGTGGTGATCGGGCCGGGGGCGGGGGCCAGGCCCGCCTGCAGGGCGCGGATGGCGAGGCCGTGGGCGGCCTCGGGGTCAATGCGGCGCAGCGCCGAGAGGCCCAGACGCTCGATCAGGGCGTTCATTCAAACCGGTCTCCGGCACCTGCATTCTGCGTGCGGATCAGGCGCGAGGTTTTGACGGCGGCCTGCCGGTGGACGACGGCCTGTTTGTAGTCGGGGTCGGAGATCATGGCGAGGAAGGCATGGGCGTTCGGGTAACGGGCGATGAACATGGCGTCCCATGTTTCGTCCGAGGGGCCGATCAAAGTGGTCTCGAAATGGCCGCGCCAGAGGATGCTGCCTCCGACCTTCTTCAGCACCGGAGCGGAATGTTTGCCGTAGAGCGCATAGGCTTCGGCCCCGGTCATGCCGTCGCGGGCGAGGTCGTGGTCGCCGGGGTAATTGGCCAGATCGTTGAACTTGACGAGGTTGAGCATGTTGAGCTCGGTGTCGCGGTCGAGCGCCTTGAAAGCGTCGAACTGGGCGCGGTCGGGGTCGATGTATCCGGTCATTGGCTCGCCTCCTCCAGTCCGGCGGGGAATTGATGCACGCCGTCCTTCAGGGGCAGGGGCTGAGCCCAGACGACGTCGGCCATGGTCATCTTGCGGTAGAGATGCGGGAAAAGTGCGCCGCCGCGGGAGGGTTCCCATTTGAGCGCGTCACCTGCGGCATCGGCCTCTACGGCGATGAGGAAGAGACCGTCCTCGCCAGCGAAATGCTTGGCGGCTGTTTCTTCTGCCTGTGTGGCGGTGGAGAAATGGATGTAGCCGTCGGTGACGTCGATGGGGGCACCTGTGCTCTCGCCCTCGGCACGAAGGGTCTGCCATTCGTCGGTGCGGAAAATCTTGTAAATCAGCATTGGATGGTGATGGACGGTGATGGGGGGCGGGTCAAGGGGGCGCCGCGGGACAGGATGAGAATGCCTGTTCAAACCGCGCGCTGCTTTGCGACGCAAGGTCAGCCGCATTACATCTTTGACAGCTTGCCAGCCGCGCGCCACGATGCCGTCATAACAAACATCCGGGGAGATACCGATGAAACGATTCCTGATGAGCGTTGCGGCGCTCGGGCTGATGGCGGGTGCTGCCTCTGCCGATTACACGCTCACGATCCTGCACACCAACGACTTCCACGCGCGGTTCGAGCCGATCAGCAAGTACGACGGTCCCTGCTCGGCCGAGGATAACACCGCTGGCGAGTGCTTTGGCGGTTCCGCGCGCCTGATGACGGCGATCACCGAGGCGCGGGCGCGATCGAACAACTCCGTGCTCTTTGACGGGGGGGACCAGTTCCAGGGCACGCTGTTCTACACCTATTACAAGGGTGCGCTGGCGGCCGAGATGATGAACCAGATGGGCTATGACGCGATGACCGTGGGCAACCACGAATTCGACGATGGTCCCGAAGTGCTGCGCGGCTTCATGGACGCGGTGGAGTTCCCGGTACTGATGTCGAACGCAGATGTGTCGGCGGAGCCTCTGCTGAGCGATGCGATCCAGAAATCCGTGGTGATCGAACGCGGGGGCGAGAAGCTGGGCCTCATCGGTCTGACGCCGCAGGACACCGACGAGCTGGCGAGCCCCGGTCCGAACATCACCTTCACCGATCCGGTGCAGGCGGTGCAGGGCGAGGTCGACAAGCTGACCGAGATGGGCGTGAACAAGATCATCGTGCTCAGCCACTCGGGTTATGGCGTTGACCAGCGTGTCGCGGCGGAGACAACGGGTGTGGACGTGATCGTCGGCGGGCATTCCAATACGCTGCTGTCCAACACCTCGGACCGGGCGGAAGGCCCCTATCCGACGATGGTGGGCAGCACGGCGATCGTACAGGCCTATGCCTATGGCAAGTTCCTGGGTGAGCTGAACGTGACCTTCGATGACGAAGGCAACGTGACCGACGCCAAGGGTGAGCCGCTGATCATGGACGCGGCGGTGACCGAGGACGGTGCGACCAAGGACCGGATTGCCGAGGCCGCCGGGCCACTGGAAGAGATCCGCAACCGCGTGGTGGCCGAGACCAGCGAGGCGATTGGCGGCGAGCGTGATGTCTGCCGGGCGATGGAGTGCCAGATGGGCTCGTTGATCGCGGACGCGATGCTGGCGCGGGTGAAGGACCAGGGCATCGACGTGGCCATCCAGAATGGCGGCGGCATCCGGGCCTCCATCGACGCGGGTGAGGTGACCATGGGCGAGGTGCTGACGGTGCTGCCGTTCCAGAACACGCTGTCGACCTTCCAGGTCACCGGTGCGGTGCTGGTCGAGGCGCTGGAGAACGGCGTGAGCCAGATCGAGGAAGGTGCCGGGCGCTTCCCGCAGGTGGCGGGCATGACTTATGCCTTTGACGCCAGCCAGCCCGCTGGCAGCCGTGTCAGCGACGTGATGATCGGTGGTGCGCCCATCGAGATGGACAAGGTCTATGGCGTGGTCAGCAACAACTACGTGCGCAACGGCGGGGACGGCTACAAGATGTTCCAGAACGCCGAGAACGCCTATGACTTCGGTCCGGACCTTGCGGATGTGACGGCGGAATACCTGGCGGCCAACGGGACCTTCACGCCCTACACCGACGGTCGGATAACCAAGAAGTAAGACCCGACCGAGCGGGTGCTCAAGCAACGCCCCGGCCAGGTGCCGGGGCGTCTGCGTTTCGTGGGGCCGATCTTCCACAATTCTTAAGCGAATCGCGGCAAACCGGGGCGATCTTGGAAAGGGTTTCGGATGACAGACGTCACGCTTTACGGGCTGCCGCCCACGACGAACACGCGCACCGCGCAGATGGTCCTGGCCGCCAAGGGGGTGCCCTACCGGCTGGAGGTGCCCGATACCCGCGGCGAAGCCTACACGGCCCTGCATCCCTTTCGCAAGGTCCCGGCCCTGAGACACGGAGCGCTAAGCCTTTTCGAGGCGCTGGCCATCGCGACCTACGTGGATGAGGCGTTTGACGGTCCAGCACTCCGACCGGAAGACCCGGCCGCGCGGGCGGTGATGATGCAATGGATCAGCGCCACCTGCGACTATGTCTACGACGCGGCGATCAAACGCTGCGTGATCGAGCGGATCGTGAAACCGGCCGTGGGCGGGACGACGGACGAGGCTGTGATCGCGGCGGCGCTGCCGGATGTGGGACATGCGCTGGACGTGATCGACCGGGCGCTGGAGGGGCGGGCCTATCTTGCCGGGGATGCGGTCAGCCTCGCCGATTTCTTTCTGGCGCCGATCCATGTCTACCTTGCCGCAACGCCCGAGGGGCAGGGGATGTTGCCGGTGCGGGGCAACCTGCAACGCTGGGCGGAGCGGATGGCGGACACGCCGGACTTTGCGCAGATCAACGCAATGGGCTAGGGGCGCGGGCCCTCAGCCCGCTGCGACGGCGGGTTTCTCTGGCCCGTCGTCCGCTGCCTCGCCCTGGGACAGTTTCACCGTTTGCAGGCTTGACGTGCGGCCGGCGTTGAGCGGCTGGAAGGCCGTCTTGCTGTCGCCGGTGACAGCCACGCGGCGGCTGATGCGCCAGATGGTATAGAGGATCAAGACGCCGTGCGCTGATGACGTCACCACGAAGAGCGCGCGAATGCCGATCTCGGACATGGCCCAGCCCGCCACGGTCGGCCCGAGGATCGAGCCGATGCCGAAGGTCAGCAGCAGCCCGCCCGATATCTGGATGGCGGTGCCGGGCTCCGCGTGGTCATTGGCGTGGGCCACGATCACCGGATACATCGCGTAGATCGACCCGCCGAGCAGGGCAGCAAGGACGTAGTTCAGGGTCGTGCCCTCGGGTGCCAGCAGGATGAAGGCTAGATCGGCCACAAGCGCCAGCGCCGCGACCGCGACAAGCACCTTGCGCCGGTCCATCTTGTCCGACAATAGCCCGACGGGCATCTGCATGACCGCCCCGGCGAGGATCGGGATCGAGGTGAAGAGCGCCACCGCCGCCACGGCCAGACCGACGTTCTGGGCGTAGACCGCCGCAAGCGTGCCGAAGGCCGAGTTGGAGACGCCCACCCAGAAGACCGCGAAAACCGCTACGGGCGAGTTCCGCCAGAGCGCGCGCAGGTTCAGCTTGACGCTGACCATGGGCGCGGGCGTGCTGGTGTTGCTGAGCGCGGTGGGCACCAGCGCCAGGCAGTAGAAGATCGCGGCCAGCGCGAAGAACAGAAAACCGGTCGTATCGCCAAGCGTCAGCAGCATGAAACCGGCCGTCGTGGCCCCGAGGTTGACCATGGTGTAGACGCCAAAGACCCGCCCGCGCGAACCGGGATCGGTGCGCTCGCTCAGCCAGCTTTCGACGATCATCGCGGTGCCGGCAAAGCAGAAGCCCGAAAGCCCCCGCAGGGTGATCCAGGCCCATGGCGTGATCACGATGGCGCTCGACAGGATAGAGACGGCGGCGATGGCGCAGAGCGCGCCGAAGACGCGCACGTGACCCACGCGCGCAACCATGGCCGAGGTCATGATACAGCCCACCACGTATCCCAGAGCCCAGCCGGTGCCGAGAAGGCCGAGCGACACACTGGAAAAGCCCTCGTAATTGCCACGAACGGGCAGGATCAGCCCGTTGATCCCCCCCGCGAACAGCAGGAAGGCGGAGCCAAGCAGCAGCGCGGATATGGGGATGAGCTGGCGGATGGTGATCACTCTGTTGCGAATTTTGCGGCATGTTGCCAGATCGCCCGGGGGGATGAAACCGGGTTTCCGGGCGCGCGTTCCCATCTCGGTGCGCAAAGGCTAAGTTGCGGTAAACGTCGATCAACAAGGAGGCGCCGCGATGTGTGGACGCATGGCCGTCACCCTGCCACCCGATGCCATGGCGCAGCTGTTTGCCGCGGCCCCCGCGAATGATCTGCCTGCGGTGCCCAACTACAACGTCTGCCCCACCAACAAAGTGCATATCGTTACGTCGGACCCCGAGCGGGGAAGGCAGCTCGGTGCGATGCGCTGGGGGTTCATCCCGCGCTGGTACAAGAAACCCTCGGACGGCCCCTTGCTGATCAACGCGCGGGCCGAGACGATCGCGGAAAAGCCCGCCTTCCGCGACGCCGCGCGCCAGCGGCGCGGGCTGATCGTGGCCTCGGGGTTCTATGAATGGACGAAGGACGCCGAGGGCGGGCGCGATCCCTGGTACATCTTTCGCCGGGACGATGCGCCGCTTGCCTTCGCGGCGGTCTGGCAGGACTGGAAGACGCCCGAAGGCGAAATGATGTCGACCTGCGCGGTGGTGACCACTGGCGCAAACGACAAAATGCAGGCCATCCATCACAGGATGCCTGTTGTCTTGGAACAAAACGACTGGCCTCTCTGGCTTGGTGAAGCCGGAAAGGGTGCTGCAACGCTGATGCGGCCAGCGGCGGATGACGTCCTGGGCTGGTATCGCGTCGACAGGGCGGTCAATTCAAACCGCGCCAGCGGCGCACACCTCATCCGGCCCTTGGCAGAGGATGCCAAGGGGGCGTGAACTCCCGTCTAGGCGGACCTGGATCAGTCCGCCAGCGGCGGGGCGTCGAAGCTGATTGCGCCGGAAATTTCGATCCCGGCGATATCGAGGCCGGAGTAGGTCATCGGCGTGGTCTCGTCCACGCTCAGCATGAACTGGCCAGAGATCGCGATCGGATCGGATGCCCAGCTTCCCAGGGGGCCGGAAACGACGTGTTCGGCTTCGCTCCAGTTCTCGAAAACGATGTTGTCGCCCGGTGCCACGTAGACAATCTCGGGGAAGTACCCGCCGTCCACGATCATCACGGTGTGATTCGCGGCCTGGGCGGCCCCGGTCATCATCCCGATAGCAGCGGCAAGGGCGATGGCGCCTTTGCTCTTTGTGGTAAGCATAGCAGTGCTCCTTGTGTCGGCCCCCACCGGTCACAGAAGCAGGGAATAATTGGTAAATAGGGCGAAATTTTGACAAACCGCGAATTTCTTTGACGAAGTCCAGCAGTCACGGGGCAAAACGCCTTATTTTCGGTTCCGTTCCGGTTCGGCCTGCCCTGCCAGCCATTTCCGAAAAGAGACGAGGGCCGCGCTTTCCTCCTTGGCCTCGGGCCAGACGAGGTAGTAGCTGCCGATGCTTTGCGTGGTCTGGGCCGAGGCCAGCACCAGCTGGCCGTCGCGCAGATAGGGTTCGGCAAAGAACGTGGGCAGCAGGGCGACACCCAGCCCGTGAATCGCGGCCTGTGCCATGGTCGAGAACTGGTCGAAGACCATCCCGGCGGGCGGCTCCGTCTCGACCCCGAGGGCTGCGAGCCAGCGGGCCCAACCCTTGGGCCGGGTCTCGAGGTGCAAGAGCGGATGGGAGAGCATGTCGGCGGGATCGTCAAGCGGGGCGGCCAGCAGATCGGGGGCGCAGACCGGCACGACGGTCTCGGGCATCAGCGGCATGTAGTGCACGCCCGGCCAATCCTCATGGCCGAAGTGGATCGCCGCGTCGAAGGCGCTGTCCTGGATCGCGAAGGGTTTGAACCGGGTGCTGAGGTTGACCGTGACTTCAGGGTGCGTGCGGGCGAAATCGCGCAGGCGCGGGGCCAGCCAGTGCATGCCGAAGGCGGGCAGAATGGCGAGATTGAGGTAGCCGCCCGTGGGGTTCGTGCGCACCGAGACCGAGGCCCGCGCCAGCCGGTTGAGGATCTCGCGCACCTGCAGGACGTATGACTGACCGGCATCGGTCAGGGTCAATTGCCGTCCCTGCCGCTTGACCAGCGCCACGTCGAGCTGTTCTTCGAGCGTTTTCAATTGCCTGCTGATCGCGCTTTGCGTCAGCGACAGCTCCTGCGCCGCTGCCGTGGCACTTCCGAGACGCGCGACAGCCTCGAAGGCGAGGAGCGCGGAGATGGACGGCAGGAAGCGGCGCGGGGCGATCATATGACTTTTTCTCATATATCCAGAACAAAGCAGCGATAGTCTTTTGGCCCGAAATTTGCAATAAGCGGGCCAAACGCGAACTTTCACATGAAAGGAACTGCCATGAACGCCGAAGCACCGATCCTGAAAGCCAAGGACGCCCCCGACCTCGGAACCTTCGAATGGTCCGACCCCTTCCGCCTGGAAAGCCAGCTGACGGAAGACGAGCGCATGATCCGCGACAGCGCGAAGGCCTATGCGCAGGAAAAGCTGCAGCCCCGCGTGATCGAGGCCTATGCCGAGGAAAAGACCGACCCCGAGATTTTCCGCGAGATGGGCGAGATGGGCCTCTTGGGCGTGACCATCCCCGAGGAATACGGCGGGCTGGGCGGCAATTATGTCTCTTACGGTCTGGTCGCGCGTGAGGTCGAGCGTGTGGATTCGGGCTACCGGTCGATGATGTCCGTGCAATCGTCGCTGGTGATGTATCCGATCTACGCCTATGGCTCGGAGGCGCAGCGCAAGAAATACCTGCCGAAACTTGCCTCGGGCGAATGGATCGGCTGTTTCGGTCTGACCGAGCCTGATGCGGGCTCTGACCCGGCGGGCATGAAGACCCGCGCGGTCAAGACGGCGAATGGCTACAAGCTGACCGGCTCCAAGATGTGGATTTCGAATGCGCCCATCGCGGATGTTTTCGTCGTCTGGGCCAAGTCCGAGGAGCACGGCGGCAAGATCAAAGGCTTCGTGCTGGAGAAGGGCATGAAGGGTCTGTCCGCGCCGAAGGTCGGCAACAAACTTTCCTTGCGTGCCTCGATCACCGGCGAGATCGTGATGGATGGTGTCGAGGTGGGCGAGGATGCGCTGCTGCCGCATGTCACCGGTCTGAAGGGACCCTTCGGCTGTCTCAACCGTGCGCGCTATGGCATTTCCTGGGGTGCGATGGGGGCCGCCGAATTTTGCTGGCATGCCGCGCGGCAGTACGGTCTGGACCGCAAGCAATTCGGCAAGCCGCTGGCACAGACACAGCTTTTCCAGAAGAAACTCGCCGACATGATGACCGAGATCTCGCTCGGTCTGCAGGGCTCCCTGCAGGTGGGCCGCCTGATCGACGAGGCCAATGCTGCGCCCGAGATGATCTCCATCGTCAAACGCAACAACTGCGGCAAGGCCCTCGACATCGCGCGCATGGCCCGCGACATGCACGGCGGCAACGGTATCTCAGGCGAGTTCCAGGTGATCCGCCACATGATGAACCTCGAGACGGTGAACACCTACGAGGGCACACATGACGTGCACGCGCTGATCCTGGGTCGGGCGCAGACCGGGTTGCAGGCTTTCTTTTGAGAACACCCGGCGGCGTGCCATTGGCTGCGGTCGCGCATGAGTTATAGTGGAAAGATGAAGCGAGGGGTTGCGCATCGGCGCGGCCCCTTAGTCCTGTAGGGGAGAGGGCGGTTGGATCGGGTTCAGATCGTTCACGAGAATTTCCTGCGTCGGGTGGCGGGGCGGGATTTTCCGCAGTCGGCTACTTCGGGGGAGGAGCTTGACCGGGAGACGGCGCTGAGCCTTTACCAGTCTCAGGTACTGTCCCGCGCGCTCGATCTGGAAAGCCGCGCGATGCAGAAGCGGGGGCAGGGGTTCTATACCATCGGGTCCTCGGGGCATGAGGGGATGGCGGCACTTGGCTATGCGCTGCGGGTCGATGACATCGCCTTTTTGCACTACCGGGATGCCGCGTTTCAGATCGCGCGTGCAGCCAAGGCGGGGCAGGGGGGCATGATGCGGGACATGCTGCTGTCTTTCGCCTGTTCCTCGGACGATCCCACCAGCGGCGGGCGGCACAAGGTACTGGGATCCCGGCCGCTGATGATCCCGCCGCAGACTTCCACGATTGCGAGCCATTTGCCCAAGGCCGTGGGGGCAGCGCATTCGATCACGCTGGCGCGGCGCAACCGGCCCGAGCATGCGATCCTGCCGCGCGACGGCATCGCGATGTGTTCCTTTGGCGATGCCTCGCTGAACCATTCCACCGCGCAGGGGGCGATCAATGCCGCCTGCTGGACGGCGGTGCAGGGCGTGCCGTTGCCCCTGCTCTTTGTCTGCGAGGACAACGGGATCGGCATTTCCACCAAGACGCCCACGGGCTGGGTGAAGGCGACCATGTCGGCGCGTCCGGGCCTGAAGTATTTCGAGGCGGATGGGCTCGACATCTTCGCCGCCGTCGCCGCCGCCCAGGAGGCCGCGGATTGGGTCCGCACGCACCGCAAGCCGGCCTTCCTGCACCTGCGCACCGTGCGCCTTTACGGTCATGCGGGGCCGGATGTGGTCACGTCCTACCTGCCGAAGGCGGAGGTCGAGGCGGACGAGGCGCATGATCCGCTGCTCTACAGCGCTACCGGTCTGGTGGCGCAGGGGATGCCGCCCGAGGACGTGCTGTCGGTCTACACAGGTATGCTCGATGAGGTCGCGCAGGCCGCCGAGGAGATAGCCGGGGCACCCTATCTGCGCAACGCGCAGGAGGTCATGGCGAGTCTGATCCCACCCAAGCGCGAGGTCACGCCCACCAACGGTCCCAGCCCGGAGCGGCGTGCCGAGGTTTTCGGCTCGGACATGGCACAGATCGACCAGCCGCAGCCGATGTCGCGGCTGATCAACTGGGCACTGCATGACCTGATGCTGGAGCATGACCACACGTTGCTGATGGGCGAGGACGTGGGCCGCAAGGGGGGCAACTATGGGGTGACGCAGAAACTGCACGCGCGCTTTGGCCCCGCGCGCGTCATCGACACGCTGCTGGACGAGCAGTCCATTCTTGGCCTTGCCATCGGTCTTGCGCACAACGGGTTCATTCCGATCCCCGAGATCCAGTTCCTCGCCTATCTGCATAACGCCGAGGACCAGCTGCGCGGCGAGGCGGCGACGCTGTCCTTCTTCAGCCGGGGTCAGTGGACCAATCCGATGGTCATCCGCATCTCGGCGCTGGGGTATCAGAAGGGGTTCGGCGGGCATTTTCACAACGACAATTCCATTGCCGTGCTGCGGGACATCCCCGGTGTGATCATCGCCTGCCCTTCGACCGGCGATGAGGCGGCATGCATGCTGCGCGAATGCCACCGGCTGGCGCTGGAGGAACAGCGCGTGGTGGTCTTTCTTGAGCCCATCGCGCTTTACCCGATGCGCGACCTCATCGAAACGGGGGACGGCGCGTGGATGCGGACCTATCCGGCGCCGGACCGGCGGATCGAAATGGGCACGGTCGGCGTGCATGGTGACGGTACGGACCTGGCCATCGTCACCTACGGCAACGGCCATTACCTGAGCCGACAGGCGCAGCACGATCTGGCGGCACGGGGTGTCAAGGCGCGGGTGATCGACCTGCGCTGGCTTGCGCCCCTGCCGGAGGCGGCGCTAATCGAGGCGGTGGGCGACCGTCCGGTCCTGATCGTGGATGAATGCCGCCGCACCGGCGGGCAGGCCGAGGCGTTGATGGCGCTGATGGCCGAACATGGTATCGCCCGCTTTGCCCGGCTGACGGCCGAGGACAGTTTCATCGCCACGGGCCGCGCCTACGGGGCCACCTTGCCGTCGCGCGAGGGGATCGTTGCGGCCGCCGACGCGCTCTTGCAACGTTAGGGCACAGCCGATTGCACCGGGACTGACCATGTTCTAGGCACACCTGAGGCATTTGCGCATCACAAATTGCGAAAGGGGCCTGTGGTCCGTGGGCGTGACGCCAAAACCTTGCGACAGCGAAATCCCCTGCGCGAAGATCGGGTCACCTGGTCCACCGTCGAAGGGTTCCGATGTTCTTCAAGCGATCCTGCATCCTTTTCCTCGCTTGCGCGCTTTCTGCTTCACCCCTTGCCGCCGAGGACGCCGGGAACTGCGCCACTGCGGGAACCGACGCCTTTTTCTGCTCTGGCGAGCTTTTTCAGAAACTGGAACTGGGCAAGCATGAGGGCGTGAGTTTCTGGATGCACCGGGCGGGCTATCTGTCGAAGGTGCTGGTGGAAGAGACAGGCAGCAAGCGGATCAGCGAAAGCCAGATCGAAAGACGCATTCTCGATATCGTGTCACGGCAGGCCGAGAACCTCGGCCGTGCTTTCGCCTTTTCCGATCTCGATGCCACGATGGGTCCGGGCGTGTCCGTCGGTACTTTCAGCTACAGCCTCAAGGGGGCTCGGGGTGAGGCCTCGGTCCTGCACAGCTATGTCGCGGTCAAGGGGCGGGTCTTGCAGGTGGTTAGCCAACTGGCGCTGAAATCGGCGGCCAGCGAGGCGGTGAGCCTCGAGAAAGCCCATGCCGCCGCCCTGCGCGCGGTCCGGATCGAGGACCTCGGGTCGGACATCTGACGGTGACGGCAATCGCGTCAGTCCTTGATTGACGGCGCGCCGCCCTCGAAGGCATTGCCATTGACATAGTCGCAGGGGTCTTCCTGCATCTGCAGGTGCAGCCCGTCTCCGGTGTAGGGATGCGCGCGCGCAAGCTCTTCGTCCACCTCGATCCCGAGGCCTGGGGCGGTGGGCGCGGGGATGAACCCTTCTTCTACGCGAATGGCGCCCTTGATGAGGTCATCGTGGAAAGGCGTTTCGATGGTTTCGGCGAGAAGCAGGTTCGGGATGCTCACGGCAAGCTGGATGTTGGCGGCCCATTCCACAGGGCCTGCATAAAGATGCGGTGCCATCTGCGCGTTGTAGACCTCGGCCATGGCGGCGACCTTCTTCATCTCCCAGATGCCACCCGCGCGGCCCAGCGCCGGTTGCAGGATCGTGGCGGCCCCCGCGCGCAGCACGGGCGCGAATTCCGCCTTGGTGGTCAGCCGCTCGCCCGTAGCCACGGGGATGCGCACGGCTGAGGCGACCTTGGCCATCTCGGCGATGTTGTCGGGCGGGACAGGTTCCTCGAACCAGAGCGGGGAATAGGGCTCGAGCGCCTGACCCAGTCGGATCGCGCCTGCGGTCGTGAACTGACCGTGTGTGCCGAAGAGCAGGTCCGCCTTGTCCCCCACGGCCTCGCGGATAACGTGGCAGAAGGCGACGGATTGGGAGATGTCCGACATCGCGGGCATATGCCCGCCTCGCATCGTGTAGGGGCCTGCGGGATCGAACTTCACCGCCGTATAGCCGCGTGCGACGCAATCCGCCGCCGCCTCCGCCGCCATGTCGGGCGACGTCCAGAAGGCGGTCATGTCATGCTGCGGCAGGGGATAGAGGTAGGTGTAGGCGCGCACGCGGTCGTTCATCATGCCACCCAGGAGCGTCCAGACCGGGCGGTCGCGGTCCTTGCCCAGAATGTCCCAGCAGGCGATCTCAAGCCCCGAGAAGGCGCCCATAACCGTGAGGTCCGGCCGCTGGGTAAACCCGCTGGAATACACCCGGCGGAACATGCGTTCGATGTTCTCGGGGTTTTCGCCCTGCATGTGCCGCTCGAAGACGTCCGCGATCACGTGGCGCATCGCCTCGGGCCCTACGGAGGACGCATAGCATTCGCCCCAGCCGGTGACGCCGGTGTCGGTGGTCAGCTTGACCAGTATCCAGTAGCGCCCGCCCCAGCCGGGGGCCGGCGGGGCGGTGACGATGATATCGAGGTCTTGCAGCTTCATGTGTAATTCCCCTCAGTCGCCCGATTGTGCCCTGCTCTCTTCCCGCGCTTCTGCCCCTCGTTCTGGCCAGATAAAGTCCCGGGGTCTGGGGCAGAGCCCCAGTCCGACCTCAGCGAAAGGGTCTACCGATCGAACAGGATCACATTCCTCCGGGCCGCCCCCGTCTTGGTATCGGCAATCGCCTCGTTGATCTGGTCGAGCGTCCAGCGGCCCGAGATCAGCTCGTCAAGCTTCAGCCGCCCCTGAAGGTAGAGGTCCACCATCCACGGAATATCGCGCTGGATCACCACGTCACCCATCTTGGAGCCGACCATGCCCTGGCCCATGAAGGCCATGGTGACTGGCTCGTAAGAAGACATGTCGCCGGAGTGGGGCATGCCGACCATGATAACCTTGCCGCCGCCCGCGAGGTAGCGGGGGGCGGCATCATAGGCGGGAATGGCGCCCACGGTGACGATCACCGCATCGGCGCCGCGCCCCATGGCCTTTTGCGCCGCGCGCCATGGTTTGGGGTCGCTCGCCAGCACGCCGTCGGTTGCACCGAATTCCCTGGCGATTTCCAGCTTCGCCTCGCTCATGTCGACGGCCACGATACGCCGTGCGCCCGCGATGCGCGCGCCCTGGATGGCGTTGAGTCCAACGCCGCCCGCGCCGATAACAACCACGTCCTGGCCTGCGCGCAGCCCCGCCGCGTTGACCACGGCCCCGACGCCGGTGATCACCCCGCAGGCGATCAGCGCCGCGCTATCCTTGGGGATGTCGTGGCTGATCTTCACGACCTGGCTTTGCTCAACTACGACCTTCTCGGCGAAGGCACCGGATGCCATCGCCTGGTGCAACTTGCCGCCATCGACGGTTTTCAGCGGACCGTGATCGCCGTCATAGGGGGTTTCGCAGACCGTGGGCTTGCCGCCCGCGCAAGAGGGGCAGGCGCCGCAGGCGCGGATCAGGGTGACGACGACGCTGTCCCCGGGTTCCAGCCCACGCACGTTGGGGCCGACGGCGCTGATGCGGCCTGCGGCCTCGTGGCCGTAGACCGCCGGAAGCGATCCGCCCCAGCCGCCTTCGGCGTAGGAAATGTCGGAATGGCAGATCGCCACGGCGTCGAGGGTCACTTCGACCTCGCTGCCGTGCGGTGCGCGCAGGTCGACGTCTTCGACGACGAGGGGCTTGCCGAATTCATGGGCGACGGCGGCTTTGATATGGGCCAAGGCCAGGTCCTTTCTTTTCAGGTTTCGGCCCACGTTGGCCCGCTGCCTGTCGAAGTGCAAGTGCCGATGCGACAGCGCAGAGTGCGGTTACGCCACCGGTTGCCGCCTTGGGCGCAGAAGGAAGAAGACGAGCCCCAGCAACGTGAGGGCCAGCGCCAGCACAAAGGGCGCGCCGGGCAGATAGAGGGGTGCGTCCTCGGCGGTGAAGCGGGCGAAGGTGGCGGTCATCACGAGCGGCGAGAGGATCATGGCGAGCGAGGCGGCGGAGGTCAGCGCGCCCTGCAATTCCCCCTGCGCATTGGCCGCGATGCGGGCCGACATGATCCCGTTGAGCGCGGGCGGGATCACACCTGCGAGTGCCGCGAGCGGCGTCAGGATCAAGGCCAGCGTGCCCGAAGTGACGAAGCCGAGGCTGAGATAGGCCAGCGCGGCAAAGAGATGGCCCGCAACCACGGTGCCGCGTTCTCCTAGCCAGGCGAGTGCCGCCCGGATGAGACCGCCCTGCACCAGCGCCATGATCAGGCCGAAAAGCGCCAGCGAAAAGCCGATCATCGCCGGTGTCCAGCCGAAACGCTCCTGTCCGAAGTAGGACCAGACCGAGGGGTAGACCGCGAAGGCCACGTGGTAGAGGAAATAGACCAGCAGCAACTGTCGCACGCCCGGCAGTTTGCCAAGGTGCTTCACGACACCGAAGGGGTTGGCACGGCGCCAGTCGAAGGGGCGGGCCATCTCTGGTGTCACGGTTTCCTTCAACACGATCGAGCCCAAAAGAAGGTTGCCCCCCGCCAGTGCCGCCGCGGCCCAGAAAGGCGCGCGGGTGCCGTATTCGGCCAGGACCCCGCCAATCAGCGGGCCCAGCACGAAACCCATGCCGAAGGCCGCACCGATCAGGCCGAAGTTGCGGGTCCGGTGTTCGGGGGCCGAGAGATCGGCCATCAGCGCATAGGCGGTCGATTGCGTCGCCGCCGTGATCCCACCGACGATCCGGCCCGCCAGCAGCAGCCAGATGCTGCCCGCAAGGGCCATGACCACGTAATCCGCGGCCATTACCGCCAGCGAGATCAGCAGCACGGGTCGCCGCCCGCAGCGGTCCGAGAGGCTGCCCACCGTGGGGCCGCAGAGGAACTGCATGAAGGCGAAAGTGGTCGTGAGGATACCGCCCCAGATCGCCGCCTCACTCAGCCCGCCGCCGTTTACCTCGCGGATGAGGTCGGGCATGACCGGTACCATCAGGCCGATGCCCATGGCGTCGATCATCACCGTGATCATGATGAAGAGGACGGTGGGGTTCATCCCCTCAGAGGGCCTTGGCCCGCTTGGCGAAGGCCAGCGCCTCGGCCGCCGCCTGTCCCATGCCCGCGACCGGGTCGAAGACGCTGTCAGGCAGGTCGGGATAATCGGCCTGTGCCAGCTTTTGCAGCGGCACGCGCTTGTCTCGCGCTTCGAGGCAGAGCGCCTTGGATTTCGCCTGCGCTTCGGGGCGGGGCATCAGGTCAGCGAGCGCGAAGCTGAGCGCCTCGGCATGGATGAGGCCGAGGTTGCCGTCGAGTGTGCTGTGCATCTGGACGGGGTGGGGGGCGATGCCATGCGCCAGTTTCTTGGCGTGCTGGAGTGCAGCGGCCAGCGACAGCGCCAGTTGCGGGACGACCATCCATTCGGTGAACCAGGCCACGCCGTCGCGCTGGTGCTGGTGCACGGCGGCGCTTTGCAGGCTGGTGCGCAGCCCGGTGAACTGGTGGCTGAGCGCGACCATGGCAGAGGGTCCTACCGGGTTCTGCTTTTGCGGCATGGTGGAGGAGGCGCCGCTGTTACCAAGGGCGATCTCACCCGCCTCGCTGGCCGTGAGGCCGATGAGCGTCTGGCCCATATGGGCGAGGGCCGCCATGACCTGCCCCTGCCAGTCGGCAATGCGCAGGATGGGGCCGCGATCTGTGTGCCATGTGCGGTGCGGGTCGTTGAGCCCCAGCGCCTCGGATAATCCAGCGCGGGTTTCGGCGGCCTTGGGGCCCAGGGCCGATCCTGTCCCGGAGGCCCCGGAAAGGGAAACGAAAAGGGATGAAGCCCGCAAGGGCTCAAGAGCGGCCAGCGCGTCGAGAAGAGGTGTGCCGAATTGGGCCAGCACTGCGCCCCAGGAAGTAGGCGTGGCATGCTGGCCGTAGGTGCGCGCGGCCATGGGGAGGTGGGCGTGTTCTTCGGCCTTTTTGCCAAGAGCTGCCACGATCTCGCGCAGGTCCGCTTCGGCCAGTGCGAGCGACTGCCGCAGCCGCAGCATCAGCCCAGTGTCGATGATGTCCTGGCTCGTAGCGCCCCAGTGAACGTATTGCGCGTGCTCCGGCGCTTTCATCTCGGCCCGGAAGGCGGCGACAAGGCCCGGGACGCTCACGCCGTTCTCGCCCGTCGGCTTGGCGATGGCACCGGGATCGACGGCGATCTCCATGCTCGCGCGGTGGATCGCGGCGGCGGAAAACTCGGGGATCACCCCAAGGCCGCCCTGCACCTTGGCAAGCGCGCCTTCGACCAGCAGCATGGCGCGCACGGCGGCGCTGTCGGAGAAAAGCCGTCCGGCCTCGCCTGTATCGAAAAGCTGGGCGTAGAGGGGGCTGTCGAATACGCTGGCGGCCATTTACCTGTCCGTCGTCTCTTGTTCCTGCCAGACCCGCTTGGCGATCTTGATGGCGTGGTTGGCCTTGGGCACGCCCGCGTAGATCGCGACGTGTTGAAAGGCTTCCATGATGTCGCGCTTGCTGGCACCGGTGCGCTGGGCGGCGCGGACGTGCATCTCGATTTCCTCGAAATTGCCGGTGGCGGCCAGCAGCGCCAGCGTCAGCATCGAGCGTTCGCGCCTGCTGATCGCGTCGGAGGCCCAGACGGTGCCCCAGGCGGCCTCGGTGATGAGGTCCTGAAAGGGCTTGTCGTCTTTGGTCATGGCGCTTTGCGCGCGGTCGACGTGCCGGTTGCCCAGCACTTCGCGGCGCACCTGCATGCCCCTATCGTGACGCTCAGACATGGCCGACAGCCTTGAGAAAATCGGTGAGCACCTGCGCGTATTCCTCGGGCTGCTCGACGCAAGGCAGGTGACCGGCCTTGCGGATCAGGTGAAACCTGGAGCCGGGGATGAGGTCCATCATCTCGCGCACGAGGTCTGGCGGGGTGGAGCCGTCCTCGGCCCCCGCGATGCCAAGGGCGGGCAGGCGCAGGGTGGCGGTGGTGGCGTAGAAGTCCGTGCCGGAGATCGCTGCCGAGCACCCGGCATAGCCCGCGTCCTCGCCCCGGACGAGCATGTTGCGCCAAAGCTCCAGCTCGGGTGTGGCGCGGAAGTCCTTTGAGAACCAGCGTTCCATCACCGCATCGGCGAGCGCTTCGATGCCGCCCTTTTCGACCGCCGCGATGCGTTCGTCCCACATCTCGACAGTGCCGATCTTGGCCGCCGTGTTCGACAGCACCAGCGCGCGGATGAGGTCGAGGCGTTTCACGGCGAGGCCCTGCGCGGTCATGCCACCGATGGAGAGGCCGACAAAGACGCAGTCTTTGACCTTAAGGTGGTCCATCAGCCGTTCCACGTCCGTCACCAGCGATCCCATGGAATAGGGCGCGGGGGGGCAGGACGACAGGCCATGGCCGCGCTTGTCATAGCGGATGATGCGCAGGCCCTTGGGCAGCAGCGGCAGGATCGGGTCCCAGAGGCGCATGTCGGTGCCCAGGGAGTTCGAGAAAACGACGGGCGGGCCGTCATCCGGGCCGTCCACGCGGTAGTGCAGCCGTACTTCCCCGGTATCGAACATCTTCATCACTTGTCCTCCCGAACTTGTCTCTTGCGTTATTCTAGCGTCTCCAGCGCCCGGATGAACATGGGCGCATCCACGTTGCCGCCCGAGATGGTCACGATCACGTCGTCGCCCTCGATTTCATCCTTGCGGAAGAGGGCCGCCGCAAGTGCGACTGCGCCGCCCGGCTCGGATACGATCTTGAGCCGGTTGAAGGCTTGCGCCATGGCGCGCAGCGCTTCGTCCTCGGTCACGACGAGGCCGGGGCCGCAGAGGCGGTGCATGATCGGAAAGGTGATATCGCCCGGCTGCGGTGTGATGATCGCGTCGCAGATATTGCCGGACAGTTGATTGTTGCGCTCGATCCCGCCCGAGCGGAGAGAGCGGGCGACATCGTCGAAGCCTTCGGGTTCCGCCGTGCGGACGCGCAGGCCCGGCGCGTCTGCCTCCAGCGCCAGTGCGATGCCTGAGGTCAGACCCCCGCCACCACAGCAGACGATGACGTCCGCCTTTTCAATGCCTTGCTCTGCCGCTTGCGCTGCAATCTCCAGCCCGCAGGTGCCTTGCCCTGCGATCACCTGCGGCTCATCGAATGGCTTGATCAGGGTCAGGCCCCTCTCTTCGCTCAGACGCGCGCCGATCTCCTCGCGGCTTTCGCTGTCGCGGTCGTATAGCACGACCTCTGCACCGTAGGCGCGGGTGTTCTCGATCTTCAGCTTCGGGCTGTCCTCGGGCATCACGATGACCGCCGGAACGCCGTGCAGTTTCGCAGCCAGTGCGACGCCCTGCGCGTGGTTGCCGCTGGAAAAGGCGATGACGCCGCTCTTGCGGACCTCTGGATCGAGGGCCGACAGCGCGGACCATGCGCCGCGAAACTTGAAGCTGCCGGTGTGTTGCAGGCATTCGGGCTTCACCCAGACGCGGCGGCCTGCGATCTCGTCAAGAAAGGGGGAGCTGAGCAGCGGCGTGCGGCGCGCGTGGCCTTCAAGCCGACCGGCGGCGGCGCGGATCATTTCGATGTTCATTTCATCTGCTCCACCCATGTGTGCAATGCCTTGACGGCCTCGGGTTCGTCGAGGAAGGGCACATGACCCCGCCCCGGCACCACCGCCGTGACCATGTCAGGGCGTCGGTCCTTCATCTTGTCCAGCGTGTCTTGCGTGAAAAGCTGCGAATTCGCGCCCCGGATACAGGCCACCGGCAGGCCGTTCATCGCGTCGAAAAAGGGCCAGAGGTCCATCGCGGGCTGGCTGGCCATCGCCTCGGTCGCCTCCCGCAACTTGGGGTCGTAGGTGATTTGCAGGCCCTCGTCGGTCTGCGTGTAATTCTTCTGCGCCTCGCGCAGCCAGCGTTCATCGGGCACATCGTCGAAGTCCTGAAAGACGTGCTTGAGCGCCGCTGCCGCTTCCTCATGCGTCTTGGAGGCCGGGTTACGACCGAGGTAGACCATGATGAAGGCAATGCCGCGCGGGTCGATCTCGGGGCCGATGTCGTTCAGCGCAACGCCAAGCAGCCGGTCCTTGGCCGCTGCCGCCAGCCCCATCCCGATCATGCCGCCGCGCGAGGTGCCGAGGATCGCCGTCTTGGCGATGCCAAGATGGCCCAGGAGTTCCAGCACGTCGCGGCCTTCGACCTGCAGGTTGTAGTTCTGCCAGTTCTCGTCGAAATCCGACTGCCCGCGCCCGCGATAGTCGATCTTGATCACGCGGTTGCCCGCCAGATGGGGCGTGACATAGTCGAAATCCGCCGTGGTGCGCGTCAGGCCGGGCAGGCAGAGGATCGGCAGGCCGTCGCCCTGGTCCTCGTAGTAGATGTTCAGCCCGTCGGATGTGGTGAAATGCGGCATTCAAACTCCTGCCAGTTGCGGGATCTCCGTGAGATCGCTCAGTTCATGTTTCGGCGTCCAGGGCAGGCGATCCATCGGCTCGCCCGCCCGGTTGACCCATGCGGTCGTAAAGCCATAGCCCGTTGCCGCCGCCGCGTCCCAGCCGTTGGATGACACGAAGAGCACCTCCTCCTTGGCACAGCCGAAGTGCTTGCCGACGAGGTCGTAGACACGTGCGTCGGGCTTGAAGATGCCCACGCTCTGCACCGAAAGCGAGACGTCGAGGACGTCGCCGATCCCGGCGGAATTCACGGCACCCTCCAGCATCTGAGGCGAGCCGTTCGACAGGATCGCGGTGTTCAGCCCCGCCTGTTTCAAGGTGGCGAGCATCCTGGGCACTTCCGGGTAGGCCTGAAGCTCCCAGTAGAGCGCCAGCAGGCGCTCGCGCAGGGCCGGATCGCCGTCATGGCCGGTTTTCTCCAAGGCCCAGTCGAGGCCGTTTTGCGTGACTTCCCAGAAATCCGTATGCGCCCCCGTCACCGCGCGCAGCCAGGAATAGGAGAGCTGTTTCTGCCGCCAATGCTCGGCCAGCACCATCCAGTCGTCCCTGATCGCCGCGAAATCGGGCTCTGACGCTGCCTGCCGCGCGGCGGCGCCCACGTCGAAGAGCGTGCCGTAGGCGTCGAAAACGCATGTGGTGATCGCCATGAAAACCCCCTTTGCTTCGGCGTCAGACTGTCACGGGGCGCACCCGGGTGAAAGGCCCGAAATTGTACCAAGTACAGTGGGGTTTACATCCCGGCGCGGCTTTGAAAGGCTAGGGAAGAGCGAAAGGAGCACCCGCGCAGATACGCGGCCTCCGCCAATTTTCCAATATCACAGACAGGAGACGACCATGACTCAGGTGAAGTCAGGCGACACGGTTGCTATTCATTACACGGGCACGCTGGAGGACGGCACGACCTTCGACAGCTCCCAGGGGCGCGATCCGCTGGAGTTCGAAGTGGGCTCGGGCCAGATCATTCCCGGCCTCGACAGCGCGCTGCCCGGCATGGAAGTGGGCGACAAGAAGACCGTGAAGGTCGCCAGCGCGGACGCCTACGGCGCGCACAATCCCGAAATGCAGCAATCTGTCCCGCGTGAGGGTATTCCGCAGGAAATCCCCCTCGACATCGGCACGCAGCTGCAGATGCAGACCCCCGACGGGCGCGCGGTGCCGGTGACGGTGGTCGGGGTGGACGAGGCCACGGTCACGCTTGATGCCAATCACCCGCTGGCGGGCAAGGACCTGCAGTTCGACATCGAGCTGATGAAGATCGCCTGATCAGGAGCCGCCGGTGATCCGCTGAAGCAGGTTCTCGAAATCGAGGGTCGTGGATTGCGGATCGGTGGTGCTTGCGGGACCGGCTGGCGCCTCGGCTGCCGGCTGGCCCACCTTCCTGAACTGCGGGCCTGACCCTTCGGGGTTGTTGCCGAAACGGTTCACCTTGATCGTCTCCGTGGGAGCGGGGGCGGCCACCGGGCTGTCTGGAGAGGCAGGCGCCGGTGACGGCTTGTCGCCGATGTTGCCGGGCTGAAGCTCTCTGAGCAGTTTCATCACCGCGTCCGGGTCGGCAATTGTCCTCTCGGCACCCTCGGGCAGGTTCTCTGGCGAGGTGACCGGCACGAAGGAGCCACCGGTCAGGGCCATCACGCCGTTGATCGCGGCCGTCATCAGGGCCGCGCGCAGGCGGGGTTCGCTGTGCAGGGTGGCGGCGACGGTGATCATCAGCATCAGGCTGACGATACGCGCCCAGAACCGGGCCCGCTGCGCGCGGATGCGCCGGGTCTCGATCACCTCTTCGCTGTAGGTCTCCGCGAAACTCATGGGGGCGTCATAGCGGGGAAAGCTGGCCAAATCTGGGCATTGCTCTGAAAATCCTGAAATTCTCCGTTCCGCTCTCGCCGCCGCGGGTTGCGGGCAGTAAAGGTGAGGGATGGAGAATCCATCTTTCGAGATATTCCTGGTCTGCGCCCCGGGGCTGGAGGCACCGCTTTGCGCCGAAGCGGCGGAGAAGGGATTTGCGGCCCCCAAGGCGGTGCCCGGTGGCGTGACCGTGACGGGGGGCTGGGCCGAGGTCTGGCGCGCCAATCTGGAATTGCGCGGTGCGGTGCGGGTGCTGGCGCGCATCGGGTCCTTCATGGCCTTCCACCTTGCCCAGCTCGACAAGCGGGCGCGCAAGTTCGACTGGGGCGCGGTGCTGCGCGCGGATGTGCCGGTAAAAGTGCAGGTCACCTGCAAGGCGTCCAAGATCTACCACGCGAAGGCGGCGACCCAGCGGATCGAGACGGCGCTGCGCGAAAGCCACGGCATCGCGCTGTCGGAGGATGCGGCGCTCGCGATCAAGGTACGCATCCTCGACAACCAAGTGACGATCAGCCTCGACACCTCAGGCGAGGCCTTGCACAAGCGCGGCCACAAGGAGGCAGTTGGCAAGGCCCCGCTGCGCGAGAGCATGGCGGCGCTGTTCCTGCGGCAGATGGGATCCGACGGCAGCCAGCCGGTGGTGGACCCGATGTGCGGATCGGGCACCTTCGTTATCGAGGCGGCCGAGATCGCGGCGGGGCTGCAGCCGGGGCGGTCGCGCAGCTTCGCCTTCGAGCAGCTGGCGAGCTTCGATGCGAAGGCTTACGCGGCGCTGCGCCGGGAAGGGTCGGGCGTGGTTCCGCAGAAACGGTTCTTTGGATCGGACCGCGATCAGGGGGCGGTCGCTATGGCCACGGCCAATGCGGAACGCGCCGGGGTAAGCGACTGGTGCAGCTTCGCCTGCCACGGTGCCTCAGAGGCACGCCCGCCCGACGGCCCGGCGGGGCTCGTGATGGTCAATCCGCCCTACGGCGCGCGGGTCGGCAACAAGAAGCCGCTTTTCGCTCTTTACGGATCATTCGGCGAGACGATGCGCACGCATTTCCGGGGCTGGCGCGTGGGTCTGGTGACTTCGGAACCCGCGCTGGCGAAGGCCACCGGCCTGCCCTGGCAACCGCTGGGACCGCCGGTCGCCCACGGTGGCCTCAAGGTCTGGCTGTGGCAAACACCGCCTCTGCCGTAGCGAGACCACCCCCGGCTTCATCTTTCCAATACAACTTGTGGCGCAACATAACCAAAGCGCGCTCCGTCGGTATTGAGCGAAGCGTCCGACACCATTTCCTTACAAGGAAACGGTCAAAAGTCAGGACTGTCTTCTGCCCCCACGCGGTCTCAGAGGTTTTCCTGCTGGGGCATCCCCAGCACATGGAAACCGCCGTCCACGCGGATGATCTCGCCGGTCGTACAGGCACCTGCGTCCGAGGCGAGGTAGACCGCCGTGCCGCCCACCGCCTCGAGCGTGGCGTTGGCGCGCAGCGGCGCGTTCATGTCGGTATGCTTGTATGTCTTGCGCGCGCCGCCGATGGCGGCCCCGGCCAGCGTCTTCATAGGCCCCGGCGAGATCGCGTTCACGCGGATGCCCTCGGGGCCAAGATCGTTGGCGAGATAGCGGGTGGCCGCCTCCAGCGCTGCCTTGGCCACGCCCATAACATTGTAGTTCGGCACCACGCGATTGCTGCCCTGGTAGGTCAGCGTGATCAGCGTGCCGCCGTTCTCCACCATCAGCGGATGCGCACGGCGCGCCACCTCGATGAAGCTGTAGGCGGAGATGTCCATGGAGTGCTTGAAGTTCGCGCGGGAGGTGTTGAGGAACCGGCCCGTCAGTTCGGACTTGTCGGAAAAGGCGATGGCGTGGACGAGGAAGTCGATGGTGGGCCAGCGGTCGGCAAGCGCGGTGAAAGCGGCGTCGAGAGATGCGTCGTCGGTCACGTCCACGTCGACCATGAAATCCGAGCCTACGCTTTCCGCGAGCGGCTTCAGCCGGCTGCCGAAAGCTTCGCCCTGGTAGGTAAAGGCCAGTTCCGCCCCGGCTTCGGCCATGGCCTTGGCGATGCCCCAGGCGATGGAGCGTTCGTTGGCGACCCCCATGATCAGGCCGCGTTTTCCCTTGAGCAGATCAGACATCGCCTCTTACTCCCGATATCTCGACAGGATCATCGACCCGTTGGTGCCGCCAAAGCCGAAGGAATTGGTCATCACCGAATCGAGACCTGCGTTCTCGACCAGCTCGGTGGCGATTTCTTCGGGCTTGAGCGCAGGGTCCAGTGTCTCGACGTTGATGGAGGGTGTGATGAAATCATGTTCCAGCATCAGAAGGCAGAATATCGCCTCCATCGCCCCCGCGGCCCCCTGTCCGTGGCCGGTCATGCTCTTGGTGGAACTGACGGGCGGTGTCGTGCCTTCGCCGAAGATGCGGCGCACGGCCTCGATCTCGCCCACGTCGCCCACGGGGGTCGAGGTGCCATGGGCGTTGATGTAGCTGACCTTGCGGCCCTCGGGCAGGGTGTCGAGCGCCAGTTGCATCGCCCGCGCGCCGCCTTCGCCGGAGGGGGCCACCATGTCGTGCCCGTCCGAAGTAGCGGCAAAGCCCGTCACCTCGGCGTAGATCTTCGCACCGCGCGCCCTGGCGTGTTCCAGTTCTTCCAGCACCACGATGCCGCCGCCGCCGGTGATCACGAAACCGTCGCGATTGGCGTCGAAGGCACGGGAGGCGCGCTGGGGCGTGTCGTTGTACTTGCTGCTCATTGCCCCCATGGCGTCGAAAAGGCAGGAAAGCGTCCAGTCCAGTTCTTCACCGCCGCCCGCGAACATCACGTCCTGCTTGCCCAGCATGATCTGCTCGGCGGCATTGCCGATGCAATGCAGCGAAGTCGAACAGGCCGAGGTGATCGAATAGTTGATCCCCTTGATCTTGTAGGCGGTCGAAAGGTTCGCGCTGACCGTGGAGGACATGCACTTGGGCACGGCAAAGGGGCCGATCCGCTTGGTGGCACCAGTACTGTCGACCGTGTCATGGGCGGTCTTCATCGCGCTGGTCGAGGGGCCGCCGGAGCCGGCGATCAGGCCGGTGCGCGGGTTCGAGATCATCTCTTCGCTCAGACCTGCGTCCGCAATCGCCTGACCCATCGCGATATAAGCATAGGCCGCGCCCGGTCCCATGAAACGCAGCGTGCGTTTGTCGACATGTTCGGTGACGTCGATCTTGAGCGTGCCCGCGACCTGGCTGCGGAAACCGTGTTCGGCCATCTCGGGCGAGGCTTCGATCCCGCTCTTGCCCGCCTTGAGCGCGGCGGTGACCTCTTCGGCGTTGTTTCCGATGGACGAGACGATCCCCAGTCCGGTGACGACGACGCGGCGCATGCGCAGCACTCCCTTTGATCTGTTCGGTCTATCTAGGACAGCAGGTGCGAAGGGCGCAAGCGATTAGGCGGCGCGGGTGCGCAGCGCGATTCCGGTCCTTTTTGCTTTGCAAGGGAACCGGGCAGGGGGCCGGGCGGTTGCCTTTGCAACCCATTCAAAGGAGCAGACATGTCCCAGATCACCACGATCAACCCGGCGACCGAGGAAGTGATCGCCACTTATCAACACATGACCGAGGAAGATGCCATTGCAGCGGTCAAGGCCTGCCACGCGGCATTCCTGGACTGGCGCGAGAAATCCCATGAGGAACGGGCACCCCACCTGACCGCGATTGCCGAGACATTGCGGCAGAATCGCGATGAACTGGCCGAGTTGATGACGCGCGAGACCGGAAAGCTGCTGAAAGACGGCAAGCGCGAGGTCGACATCTGCGCGGCGATCTTCGAGTACACGGCCAAGCACGGTCCCGAAAAACTGGCAGACGAGGAGCGTACTCACGGCAAGGACCAGCGCGGGATCGTCACCTATCAGCCCATCGGTGTGATCTATTCGATCCAGCCCTGGAACTTCCCGCTTTACCAGCCGGTGCGGGTGCTGGCGGCGAACCTGATGGCGGGCAACGGCTGTGTGCTGAAACATGCCTCGATCTGCACCGGCAGTGCGCTGCGGCTGCAGGAGCTGTGTGTCGAGGCGGGATTGCCGCGCGACCTGTTCAAGGTGGTGCTGATCGGCCACGACCTGAGCGACAAGCTGATCGAGTACAAGCTGGTGCGCGGCGTGACCATGACCGGCAGCGACGGTGCGGGGCGTCACATCGGCTCGGTCGCCGCCAAGGCGCTGAAAAAGACGGTGCTGGAGCTTGGCTCAAACGACGCCTACCTCGTGCTGGAGGGCGCCGACATCGAGACGGCCGTGAAGTTTTCGGTCATGGGTCGGCTCTAGAACAACGGCGAGACCTGTGTCTCCGCCAAGCGCTTCGTTGTGACGGAAAAGGTCTATGAAGCCTTTGTCGATGCCTTCGTCGCGCAGATGAAGAAGATCGAGATGGGCGATCCCATGGCAGAATCCTCCCAGCTTGGTCCGCTGTCGAGCCAGGACCAGTTCGAGACGGTGCGCGATCAGGTGGAAAAGAGCGTCGAGAAGGGGGCCAAGGTGCTTTGCGGCGGCGAGGTGCCGGAGCGGAAAGGCGCCTATTACCCCGCGACCGTGCTGGCCAATGTGACGCCCGGCATGCCCGCCTATGACGACGAGATCTTTGGCCCCGTTGCGGCGGTCATCCGCGCCAAGGACGACGAGGACGCCATGCGCATCGCCAACGACAGCCGCTATGGGCTGGGCGGCGGAATCTTCTGCAAGGATGAGGCGCATGCGATCAAGCTCGCACGGGAGCATTTCGACACCGGCATGTTGCGCATCAATTCCTACGGGGCGGCCGATCCGAACATGCCCTTCGGGGGTGTGAAGGATTCAGGCTACGGGCGCGAGCATGGCGGCTTTGGCATGAAGGAATTCGTCAATGCCAAGGCGGTTTTCCTGCCCTGATAGGCAAGAGACCGGGGGCGGCGCGCCGGTGCCGCCCCGTTGAGCGTCAGGCGGGCGGCGCGTTTTGCCGCACCAGTTCTGCCACGTGCTGCACATCCGCCGCCGTCAGCGGCTTGTTGAGAAAATCCTTCACCACATCGAACCGCTCCGCCCGCGCCCGGTCGTTCGGGTCAAGCGAAGTGGTGAGCATCACGATACAGACCTTGGCAAAGGCGGGCCCCAGTTCCGCCGTGGCTTCTTCGAGGAATTCGAAGCCGGTCATGCGGGGCATGTTGATGTCGAGAAAGATGGCGTCGACCGCTTCCTCGGGATGCGTCCTAAGGTGATCAAGCGCGTGGTCCGCGGCGAGGAAACTGCGTGTCTCACCGACAAGGTGGGTGCGGGCGATGATCCGCTGGTACATCTTCTGATCGAAGGCTTCATCGTCGATCAGGTAGGCAAGCTGGATCGGGTGCTGGGCCGGCTGGTCACTCATACAATCATATGCCTCGGTAAATGCAGGGCGAATTCCGACCCGACCCCGGGCGTTGAGGTCAGGCCGATCTCGCCCTGGTGGTTCATCGCGATATGCTGGCACATCGGCAGGCCGATGCCCGCGCCTGCAATCTCACTATGGCCGTGCAGGCGTTGAAAAAGCCTGAAGATCCGCTCTTCGCTGCCCGGCGGAATGCCGATGCCGTTGTCCTGCACGGTGATTTTCAGCCGGTCCTGCGTACAGTCCGCGGCCTGGGCCACGTGGATGCGCGGGGTGCGGTCGGGCGGGCAGAACTTGATCGCGTTGGCCAGCAGGTTCTGGAACAGGATGTTCATCTGCGCGCGCACCGCCCTGATGCGTGGCAAGGCCTCGACTTCGATCCGCGCGCTCGTTGCGTCGATGTCGGCGCGCAGGTTCTGCAGCGCGTGATCGACAGCGTCGTTCAGCGGCAGGTCCTCGAACTTCGGCTCCATCCCGATGACGCGTGTGTATTCCAGAACGTAGTCTATGAGGTCTTTCATGCGCCCGACGGTTTTCTGGCTCATGTCCAACAGATCTCGGCCCTCTGCATCGAGGTCGGCGCCGATGTGACGCTCAAGCTCGTTCAGGAGCATATCGAGGGTGTTGGAGGGCGCCTTGAGGTCGTGGGAAATGGAGTAGGCGAAGGACCGCAGTTCGGCATTCGCCTTGTCTGCGGCACGCCATCCGGCGCGGGCGCTTTCCTCCGACACCTTGACCTGTGTGATGTCCGTATGCGCGCCCAGCATCCGGATGGGTTTGCCTGCCGGGTCGCGGATCGCCATGCCCCGGCAGCGGACCCAGACGGTCGACCCGTCTGCGTGGCGGTAGCGCACCACCTGGTCATAGGGATGATCCTGGTCGGCGCAATGGGCGTGGAAATTCTCGAGCGCGGTGGCGAGGTCGTCCTGAAAGATCAGGTCCTGCCATTCCGCCGGGTCATGCCGTTTCTCCGCTGGATCGAAGCCCATGGTGCGCCAGAATTCGGGGCTCATCCATTCGTTTTCGGGGCGTTCGAGATCCCAGTACCAGATACCGTCGAGCGATCCTTCCTGCATGAAAGTCCAGGTCGACAGGTCCTTCTGCAAAAGCTCTTCGAGCTCGTTTTGCAGGTAATTCTTTTCCGACACGCCACCGCCCCTTCCGTCGAACGGAGGCAAGACCCCCGCGCAGCGAAGTCTGGGCGGAGTTTCGTGAATAAATCCTTAACGCGGCGATGCGTGTCTGCGGGCTTCCGGCACCATCGGTTCGGATCAGCTTTCGCTGAGCGCCACCTTCATGTCCTTGACCTGGTAGATCATCTCACCGTCCGCCTCGACGATCCCGTCGGCCACGCCCATGGTCAGGCGGCGCGTCTGGATCGCCTTGGTAAAGTCGATCTTGTAGGTCAGCATCTTGCGGTCAGGCCGCACCATGCCGGTCAGTTTCACCTCGCCCACACCCAGCGCATAGCCGCGCCCGGGCCAGCCGCGCCAGCCGAGGTTGAAGCCGGTCAACTGCCACAGGCCGTCAAGGCCCAGGCAACCTGGCATGATCGGGTTGCCGGGGAAGTGGCAGTCGAAGAACCACAGGTCCGGCGTGATGTCGAATTCGGCGGTGATATGTCCCTTGCCATGGGCGCCGCCGTCGGCAGAGACATCGGTGATCCGGTCCATCATCAGCATCGGCGGGGCGGGAAGTTGCGCGTTGCCGGGGCCGAAGAGCTCACCTCGGGCGCATTTGAGGAGGTCTTCCTTGTCGAAGCTGGTGGGATAATCGGCCATCGGTTGCTTTCCTGCTGGGTCTTCGGTGTTCGGGGCGGTCTACATGCCGCACCCTCATACCGCAAGGGTCGCGCGCGGACCAAGACCGATTGGCGGGGAGATGCACCTCCGCGTTCCCCTCAGGTCGCGATCAGCACCTCGCCCTCGATCTCCATCGCAAAGCCCATGGGCAGGCTCGCGACGCCGATAGCGCTGCGGGCGTGCCGACCAATCTCCGGGCCGAAGACGTCGACCACAAGGTCGCTGAAACCGTTCAGGACCAGATGCTGCTCGGTATACCCAGGGGCCGAGGCGACCATGCCGAAAACGCGGGCCCAACCGGTGATCCGGGACAGCGTGCCCAGTTCCGCCCTGAGATTGGCCAGTACCGTGAGGCCGATATGGCGCGCTTCGTCATAGGCGGCCTCGGTTGTCAGGTCGGTGCCGACGGTCCCGAAGGGCCCACCGATGCTGCCGTCCGCCGCGTTCTTGGGATGGCCCGAGAATATGGCCCGCTCGCCGCGCAGGTTCACGAAGCTGAATGGCAGATGCAGGCCATCGGGGATCTTTGTTGGGGCGGGCAGGGACAAGCCAAGCTGCTGCAATCGTTCTTCGGGGGTGGTCATGGCCGTGAACTCCTTTGCCAGATGTTTTCGGTCAGAGCGTAGCATGGGATCAGCGGATTTTCAGCCCGCCGTGCCCTAATTGACCCTACCTGCGTTCTTGCATGGATGCCTTGCACCGGTGCCGGTTCATCTGCTGCGTGCCGCTCTCTACATCTCTATCAGGTATTTCAAACCTGTCGGGGCCCGCGATGGGCCGTGCAAACCAACGTCAATTTCGGGCGTTGCGAGCGGCGCACCGCGGACCCGGCACACCAGACCATTCAGAAACACAAGACCTTATCCCTCACGGAGACAGATCACATGAGCTTTTCGCTTAAACACATGGCCCTCGAATACCTGCGCCGGGAAATCGAGGAATACTACAGCGACGTTACAGACCTGACAGATGCCAACCTCAAAAGTTCGGAAATGGCGCATTGTCCAAAGTCGCTCGTGAGCGGCTACAAGAAGGACTACGCGGTGCTCGAAACACTTTATGACAAGTGCGACGCGGCCTTCGAGGAGATCGAGAAGAAGGACCTGACCACAAGCCGCATCAAGAAAGCGCAGGCGGCGATGGAGAATTTCCACACCGCGATCATGGTGCTGGAACAGAGCAACGCGATGTTTGCCGCGCACAATAAGGAACGGACGGCCTCGCAGGCGGCGGGCATGATCCTTCTCTTTCAGATGATCGTGAAAAGCCAGCAGGATCAGGTCAAGAAGCTGATGGACGGCATTCCGAAGCTGGAAAAGAAGCTGAAAAAGGCCAAACGCGATGTCACCGGGGCCAAGGCGCAGCGCGCGATCAACGTGGCGATCACTGGCGTGACCGCCTGCCTGCCCGCGCTGAAGGGCGCGCAACTGGCCATTCTCGTTCTGGGCACCGCGGGGACACGCCTTGCGGCGGATGCGGCCCTCGGTCCCACGGGGCCAACCGCCGGGGCGGCGGCCAAGACCGCTGCGGGCGAATACGGCGGGGCGGTCGATCTCTTGGGCAAGGGCAGCGGCAAGCTGGTCTCGGCCATGGGCGCCATCGACGCGTTGATCGCGGATGACAAGGAGATCGGCACCGCCGAGAAGGACCTGAAGAAGGCCAGGAAGGACCTGAAGGACACCGAGAAACGCTACAAGAAGCTGGTGGTGGCCATGCGTTCTTCGGACAAGACGCTGGCGGCGGCGGCAGAGAAATACAAGAAAGCCACCAAGGCCGCCGGGGATGCCTCGGACAAGTTCAGGGCGGCCAAGAAACGCCGCGTGGACCTGAAAAAAGAGTTGCAGGAATAGGGAGAAGCTCAGCTGGCGCTTGCCCCTCGCTGAGCAAAGCTACCCTCGCCGAGTGCAGCGATGGTGGCTTTCTGAAACTCTCGCGACCTCGAGCCAGGTTGGTCGGGTCGCTGGCTCAGTCCGTCTGCGGACTGAGCTGTGCCGTCGAGATGCTGTCCTTGCCTGCGGCATAGCCAAAGGGCTGGTGGGGCAGCTTTTCGACGATGGGTTCGAGGTCGAAACTTGCAAGGAACCTATATACTTCGGCATCGGGAGCCAGCGCGATCACCTTGATGTCCACCTGACCGTCAAGGTTCATCGAGTATGAGTGGTACGCTACGGGCGTCCGCTTGTCCGTGAGGGCATCAACCGACACCTGTGCGTGCCGCATGAAGGGCAGGCCGTCCACGACGATTTGCGAAGGCTGAGCGTTGCCCGGAACGCGGGCCTTCCGCTTGGGCTCGGCGCGCAGGCCCTCGCGCGAGATCTCCAATGCCATGGCGATGGCCATACCGTCCTTGCGATAGAACCGCACCGCGCCGGTCTGCGCGGCCTTTGCCATGTCGTCGAAATGCATCAACAACTTGTTGCTGGTGGAGGAAACAAGAACGGTGCGCTCCATCTTTTGTCCGACGATGGCCTCGGTGAGGGCAAGATCGTAGGGCACCGCCGTCCAGCCCTCGGGTGCCTGCGGCAGACCCGTCTCGGGATCGAAGGGCACGCCGGAGAAGACGCCGTCGCGCAGTTCCGTCACCATGGCAGCAATCTTGCCGAAGAAGCCGCAACGGCGTCGGCAGCCATCCTCCCGGCGCTCCTCGTATCGCGCCGCGCCCTCGTCGAGCTGCGTGTTGATCTCGGCGCGCACCGCGTCCTTGCGATCGTCGTTCATGTAGGCGTCGAACGCCATCATGCTGGCAGCCCCGATCATCAGGACGCCCAGTACGAAAATGAAACCTGTGAGCCTGCTCATCGGACCCTCCGTCAATAGTTGGGGACAGCTAAGGCTGCAACTATGGCGATATTTAAGCGCCACCGCGGCAAGTTCTGGGTGGATCGGGGATTTAAAGGCGCTGTTTCCCCGCCGCGACAGGATGATGCACTCAAGTGCCAGATCTGCCTTTTGCAATTGAAAACGGTTCGCATCGACCCTTATATTAGGTTCGACCCCGAGACGGAGCGATCCATGACGCAGACCCATATCGAAAACGGCACACGCTGGCTGGAGCAGGCGGGCGTTCGCCCGACCCGGCAACGTGTCACGTTGGCGAGCCTGCTGGTCGGTGATGGACAGCACCGGCACGTGACGGCCGAAAGCCTCTTTGAGGCCGCGAAGGGGCAGGGCGACGCGGTCTCGCTTGCGACCGTCTATAACACCCTGCGCGCCTTCTGCGAGGCCGGGCTGTTGCAGGAAGTGACCGTCGATGGCTCAAAGAGCTATTTCGACACCAACACGCACGATCATCCGCATTTCTTCTGGGAAGACGACGGCAAGCTGACCGATGCGCCGTCGGAGCAACTGGTCATCGCGGAACTGCCCGACGCGCCCGAAGGGGCCGAGATCGCCAGCGTCGACGTGGTGATCCGCCTGCGCCGCAAGACCGCCAAGGGCTGAGCCCGGTTTCGGGCCATGCCGCATCCGCTGATTTCACAAGACCTGATAGACGCCTTCCAGCGCGACGGTGTCGTGCTGATAAAGGGGCTTTTCGCCGACCATGTCGACACCCTGCGCGCGGGTGTGGATCGGAACATGGCCGAACCGGGGCCCTACGCGTCCAACAACGAACGCGCGGGCGAGACGGGGCGTTTCTTTGACGACTACTGCAACTGGCAGCGTATTCCCGAATTCGAAGAGGTGATCCGGGGCTCCGCCGCCGCGCAGGTTGGCGCTGAACTGATGGGCAGCGGCACCGCGCAGCTTTTCCACGACCACGTGCTGGTAAAGGAACCCGGTACCTCCATGGCGACACCGTGGCATTCGGACGGACCCTATTACTTCGTCTCGGGCAAGCAGACGATCAGCTTCTGGTCCCCGCTTGATCCGGTGACCGACGCGACGCTGCGTTGCGTGGCGGGCTCTCACCTGTGGGAAAAGCCCGTGCTGCCCACGCGCTGGGCCAAGGGCGATGCCTTCTTCGATCCCGCGCCCTACATGCCCGTTCCGGACCCCGACGCCGAGGGGATGGACATCCGCGAATGGGAGATGGCACCGGGCGATGCGGTGGCCTTCAACTATGACATCCTGCATGGCGCACGGGGCAACAGGGCAGGTGCGCGGCGGCGGGCGTTCTCGCTGCGGCTGGTGGGCGACGATGCCCGTTATGTCGAAAGGCCCGGTCCCACCTCGCCGCCCTTCCCGGGGCACGGGATGCAACCGGGTGACCGGCTGCGGACAGACTGGTTTCCGGTGATCTGGGACGGGTAGGCCTCTGTCGTCCATGCCTCGCTTGCCGGCGTCTCATCGCCGGCGCGAAAAAAGGTCTCCCGCTTTATCCAAGTCCGGATAAGCTGTTTCCGGTGGGTTTGCGCGAACGGGGACCAATACTTTGCCCTTGCACTGGGACGATCTGAAAATCCTTCTGGCCGCCGCGCGCGGCGGGTCGCTTTCGCGTGCGGCGATCCTTCTGGGCATGGATCAATCCACGGTCAGCCGCCGCCTGTCGGGGCTGGAGGCATCGCTCGACACCGTGCTTTTCAAGCGTTCCAAGACGGGGCTTGAGGTGACGGATGCGTGTGCGCGGCTGGTGCCGCTTGCCGAACGGGTGGAAGAAGCTGTCGCGGGGGACTGTCAGAGCAAACCAGCTTGAGCGGGGCAGGGCAGTTCCGTAACTTTCCTTCATGACCAAACCTGACCCATTCCGCTATTTCAAAACGAGCCGTGAGATCATCCGCCTGGCCGTAATGTTGTACGTGCGGTTTCCTCTTTCCCTCCGAAATGTAGAGGATTTGCTCCATGAGCGCGGCATCGATGTCAGCCATGAAGCGGTGAGATATTGGTGGCATCGGTTCGGGCCAATGTTTGCCGCGGAGATCCGAAAGCGCCGGATCGAAGGCACGAATTCGAGCAAGTGGCGCTGGCATCTGGACGAGATGTTCGTGAAGATCAACGGCGAACGGCATTACCTATGGCGCGCCGTTGATCATGAAGGCGAGGTGCTGGAAAGCTTCGTAACGAAAACACGCGACAAGAAAGCTGCGTTGAAATTCTTAAAGAAAGCAATGCGTAAGCACGGCTGTCCGGATGTGTTCGTCACGGATTTGCTGCGCTCTTACAGCGCTGCGTTGAGAGACATCGGCCTGGACAACAGACAGGAAACCGGTCGCTGGCTGAACAATCGTGCAGAAAATTCACACCTTCCGTTCCGACGAAGAGAACGGGCCATGCTCCGCTTTAGGCGCATGCGAAGTTTGCAGAAGTTCGCCTCTGTCCACGCCTCGATTTACAACCTCTTCAACACGGAACGAAGCCACTACACCAGACCTCATTTCAAGTTGAATCGTGCCGCTGCTCTCGCCGAGTGGCGCGCTCTCGGCACGGGATAAAAGAAAGCCTCACTGTCCTTTCGAAGACGGGTTCGTATTGGTCTGACACCTCCGGCCGGTGTTTCGCCTGAAGGCAGTTTTCGGGTTTGAACACTGCGGGCTCGATACAGCCATTAGCTGCGCTCACCAATAAGGTCTGCTGAGCGTTCAGCAGGCCATCTAGATGCGCTACAGGTGTATCAGTGTGCGTGAATTCGGAATCTGTGCTACTGTGTCGGAATTATGGGAGGAGTGACTATGGCCGACTGGCGTATTGAAGGCGAGTACATGGAAACCTGCAACTGTGATTTCCTTTGCC
>NZ_JBFNXX010000117.1:0-311 GCF_040811725.1 Sulfitobacter sediminis | reverse complement strand
CATATCGGCGGCGACAATAACGGCGGCGATAACAACGGCGGCGGCGACAACAACGGCGGCGACAACAACGGCGGCGATAATAACGGCGGCGACAATAACGGCGGCGAGAACAACGGCGGCAATAACGGCGGCGGCGAGAACAACGGCGGCGAGAACAACGGCGGCGACAATAACGGCGGCGAGAACAACGGCGGCGAGAACAACGGCGGCGAATAACGGCGGCGGCAATAACGGCGGCGGCAATAACGGCGGCGGGGCGCCGGCTCGTGAAAAAGGGGGTGGTGGGGGGGGGGGGGGGGGGGGGGGGGGGG
>NZ_JBFNXX010000116.1:0-372 GCF_040811725.1 Sulfitobacter sediminis | reverse complement strand
TGCCCCGCGCAGGCGCTGGCGTGATCTGAGACCCAAGGCGTCCGCGTGCTCCTTCACGATCCGGATAGCGCCATGCTCCAGGTAGAGCTCATAAAGGCATCTGATCGTCGCGGCCTCTGCCGCATCGATCTTCAGGGTCCGGCCATCAGCCTGGTAACCAAGGGGCACATTCCCACCCATCCAGAGCCCCTTGCGCTTGGATGCTGCGATCTTGTCCCGGATGCGTTCTGCCGTGACCTCCCGTTCGAACTGGGCAAAGCTTAGCAGGACGTTGAGCGTGAGACGTCCCATGCTTGTCGCCGTGTTGAAGCTCTGGGTGACCGACACAAAAGATGCCTCTGCCGCGTCCAGCCGATCCACCAGCTTGGCAAA
>NZ_JBFNXX010000114.1:0-383 GCF_040811725.1 Sulfitobacter sediminis | reverse complement strand
TGGCATTTCGATGGCCATCTGCGTCATCGTAATCGCCGACATTGACATGCCGACCCCGAGCACAGTGTAAATGGCCGAAAGCGCTACAACGACTAAAAGACCACCGATCACGATGAGTCGGTCACGCTTCAGGCTGCGTTCCAGCGCAGTTCCGTTGGCTGTGGTCACAGTACGCGCAATCGAATTTGAGCCCGTTAGGCCGTCCAGGCGAACGGGGCGAAATGTCCGTTCCTGGAGCCTGTGGCATCATCCCACTCAACTCCGAAGGCATTGAATTTACTCTTCGTAGCCCGGGCGAGTGCCAGCGTCGTTGTCACTGGGTGGGGGACATTGTCAATCTTGATTGGGCCGCCATTTGGAAGCGCGCTGTTGACAGCTTCCAC
>NZ_JBFNXX010000113.1:0-387 GCF_040811725.1 Sulfitobacter sediminis | reverse complement strand
TTCCTCCCACTTTTCCCGTCGACCAGCTGTGTCGTGATCCTGAGGTGATCGCCGCTGCGCCGGACACTGCCTGTGAGTAAGTAGTAAACGCCAAGTTCTCGCGCAATCTCGGCGGCGTCACTCGTTTTCTCTGCGACAGCAAATGATGCTGACCGCGCCATCACTGTAAGCTCTGCATTGCGCGCAAGCTGCGTAATGATGTCTTCGGACATGCCATCGGCGAGATAGCGATAGTCTTCGTCATCTCGGAATGTTTCGAAAGGCAGAACCGCGATTGAGGGCCGGTCGGGTAGCTGAAAATCCGCACGCTCCCCAAAAGAAGTGTCATCTTGATACCACCATATTCCAACGCCGGTGATCGCGATCAGGATCAGAACCGCGAACACC
>NZ_JBFNXX010000112.1:0-392 GCF_040811725.1 Sulfitobacter sediminis | reverse complement strand
ACCCCACTGGCCCTCCACGAGGTGTTCGGAGCGTTCACGGGGGCCGCCCAGACTCATACCCGTGCCAAGGCGGCCCTGCAGCGGGTAGTCGAGGTGCTCGACGCGCCTCAGGTCGGGGTGGGCGACTCCCCCACCGCGGCTGCTTCCGAGGAAAAACCCTCCTTGGTGATCGAGGGGCTTACGGTTGGTTGGCCGGGAAACCAGCCCGTGCTCTCAAACGTCAACTTGCACGTGGTGGCTGGGGAATCAGTGGCCATCGTCGGCAGGTCAGGAATTGGAAAGACAACCCTCGCGGCAACCATCATGGGACTCATCCCCCCATTGGCCGGGACAGTGACGACGACCGGGCGGGTGCGTTACTTGGCCCAGAATGCCCATGTGTTCGCAACGTC
>NZ_JBFNXX010000111.1:0-414 GCF_040811725.1 Sulfitobacter sediminis | reverse complement strand
ATCCAGGATGTGGTTGATCTGGCGATGCTCTCACCGGATGTTCTGGATGCCATCGCTGCCGGTGAGCAGCCTGATGGCCTGACCTCTGACTACCTGATCAAGTCAGGCGTTCCGGCTCTTTGGTCGGAACAACGCGAAACGTTCGCGAAGCTCTAAGCCAAGCTCCTCCAAAACATACCAAACTCGTACCGCCGGAATGGCAAACAGAGACTGCGGGCCTAAAATGGCCGAGTTTGCGCGCCACACGAGGTCTCACTTAGAAGCCGTGGCCGACAAGCGCCTGAACTCACGCACTTAATGCGCCGCGGTAAGACGTGTGCTGAAATCGAGGAAGTTTGTGGCTGTGCTTGCAGTCTCGAGCGAACTGGTCTCGGGTCGGATTTCCCTGTTTTACAGGGAAAGAACAGGGAAATT
>NZ_JBFNXX010000110.1:0-428 GCF_040811725.1 Sulfitobacter sediminis | reverse complement strand
GATGCTGTTGAAAAAGTCGACCGGGGATTTCGTTTGAATTGATGGTCGAACGGTTTCTGCCCGGCTCTTCACACCGGAATTTGTCTGAGCTTGGCAAGTTTGCGGAGGTTCTGGACTGTTGCTGCGAGGTGGAACTCGTCCTTGGCGCCGTTTGGTCCTCTAAGGCGGAGGCGGTCGAGGCCGATAATGCGTTTGAGGTGGGCGAAGAGCATCTCTACCTTCTTTCTCGCGTAGCTGGAGGCGACATAGGCATCTGTCTTCGCGATATCCCGTGCTTTTTGGCGGGCGTCTTCATGCCTGGATCGGGCGATCTTCCGGGTCACCTGTTTCGGCGTGCATCGGGGATTCAGCGGACACGCCGCGCAATCCTGTTTCCGGGCGTAGTATTTCTTGAAGCCATCCTTGCCGAACGCCGGGCGCCCCTTTGA
>NZ_JBFNXX010000109.1:0-433 GCF_040811725.1 Sulfitobacter sediminis | reverse complement strand
ATCTGCGTTTCATAGTCCATCCTTTGCTTGGACGGATTACTAACACCTCAGTGGCCTGATTTCAGGGGGCTGGGTCACAGTGTTTGCCCAAAGTAACTGCAATACACTTCTTCCCCACAGTGTTTGCGGACACAGTTGAAGACAACATGTTCAACGATAGCGCTTGGGAACGGCAGCAATGCTAAGATGGGCGGTCATCTGATGGTTTTAGTCAGATGTCTCGGTTGAGCCCAAAGCGGTCTTTGTTGGCTCATTGCTTCTACTTAATCTGGAAGTCCGGCGGCTTTCAGTTGCTCGGCAAGCCTTACATTTGCAGACTGATCACCAGCGTAGCCCATACCACTGACAGCAACACCGATTGTCATAGTTGGGTACAATTCTGTGAGCCTTCGAACCGCTTCGGACGCGCTATCTGGCTTGTTGAGTGCGATGT
>NZ_JBFNXX010000010.1:0-168688 GCF_040811725.1 Sulfitobacter sediminis | reverse complement strand
CTCTACACCCCGCAAGAATGCTGGAACTACTTTTGCGAGGCCGGATATGCTTCTACGTAAACTGGAAAAGCTTTAGAGCCCATTCACCGGGATTTCATTCACGCGCCGTGGGCAATGAAGGCACCTTTGCCCCCTCTTTTTGGCCGCATAAAGTCCCGGAGGTTTGGAGGCAGAGCCTCCAAATGCCCCGCAGGGGCATCCATCACCCCATCGCCCGCAGCCGCTTGATCAGGCTCGAAGTATCCCAGCGCCCGCCGCCCAGCTTCTGCACGTCCTTGTAGAACTGGTCAACGAGCGCCGTCACCGGCAGGCTCGCCCCGTTCTCATCCGCCGTGCGCAGGCAGATACCGAGATCCTTGCGCATCCAGTCCACCGCGAAACCGTGGTCGAAGTGGTCGTCCAGCATGGTCTCGTAGCGGTTCGACATCTGCCATGACCCGGCCGCCCCTTGCGAAATGACCTCGACAACCGCGCGCCCGTCGAGCCCCGACTTCTCGGCGAAATGCAGCGCCTCCGACAGCCCCTGCACGAGCCCGGCGATGGCGATCTGGTTGCACATCTTGGTCATCTGGCCGGCACCGCTCTCGCCGATGCGGCGGCAGATCTTGGCGTAGACATCCATCACCGGCAGGGCGCGATCAAAGGCGCCCGCGTCCCCGCCGCACATGATCGAGAGCTGCGCGTTCTCGGCACCCGCCTGGCCACCCGAGATCGGTGCGTCGACAAAGCTGATCTGCGCCGCGTCGGCAGCGGCATAAAGCTCACGTGTGACCGCCGCCGAGACCGTCGTGTGATCGACAAAGATCGCCCCGGCCTGCATCCCCGCAAAGGCCCCATCCTCGCCCAGGCACACCCCGCGCAGGTCGTCGTCGTTGCCGACGCAGGCCATAACGAACTCCGCACCCTGCGCCGCCTCGCGCGGCGTCGCGGCGGAAGCACCGCCGTATTCCTTCACCCAGGCCTCGGCCTTGGCCGCCGTGCGGTTGTAGACGGTGACCTCGTGACCGGCCTTCTGCAAATGGCCCGCCATCGGTCCACCCATTACCCCAAGTCCCAGAAACGCGAGCTTTGCCATTTGCTTTTCCTTGCTATTCAGTTGCGCTATGCCCGATCTACCTATCATCCCTCGCGCGGCGGTCAATCTGGACCATGCCGCGCGGCCCTTGCCGGAGATCTGAATGGCGCTGATATTCCGTTGGCTCATCCGCCTCACGGCGGGGCTCATTCTGCTAAGCGTGCTGAGCGTGGTGACTGTCTACTGGCTCGCCTCCCGCTCGCTGCCGGACTACGACGATGCGGTGACCGTGCAGGGCCTCTCGTCTCCGGTGGAGATTGTCCGCGACAATGCCAACGTGCCGCATATTTTCGGAGCAACCGATCACGACGTCTTCTTCGGGCTGGGCTTTGCCCATGCGCAGGACCGGATGTGGCAGATGATCATGTTGCGCCGCACCGCTCAGGGGCGGCTGAGCGAGGTTTTCGGAACCGCCACGCTGGAGATCGACAAGGTGCTGCGCCGCTTCGACATCTACACGCTGTCGGTTCAATCGGCCGAGGCGCTCGATCCCCGGACCAGGGCCGCGCTGGAAGCTTATGCCGCGGGCGTGAACGCCCGACTTGAGCAGATCAATACCGAGGCTCTGGGGCGCGGCGCGCCCGAGATGCTGCTGTTCAATGCGCCCATGGCGCCCTGGCGTCCGGCGGATTCCATTGCAATCACCAAGTTGATGGGCGTCCAGCTTTCGGGTCATCTGGAAGCCGAGGTAATCCGGGCCCGCACCTCGCTGGCGCTGCCCGATCAGGATCGGCTCAAGGACATCCTTCCCGACAGCCCCGGCCAGGGTGTCGCGGCCTTGCCCGAGTATCAGGCGCTGGTTCCGGGCGCGCCGCGCCACGCCGGGAACATACCGCTGAACCCGCACCCGCTCTCACCCTTCAAGCCCCGCGAACTGGCCGGTGCATCGAACGCCTGGGCCGCCGCCCCTTCCCGCTCTGCCTCCGGCGGCACGCTGCTCGCGAACGATCCGCACCTCGGCTTCACCGCGCCCGCGATCTGGTATCTTGCCCGGCTGGAGTTGCAGTCGGGTGGCGTGATCGGCGGCACGATCCCCGGCATGCCGGTGGTACTGACCGGCCGGAGCGCAGACCTGGGGTGGGGCCTCACCTCGGCCTACCTCGACGATCAGGACATCTTCATCGAGGAGCTCAACCCCGATAACCCGGAAGAATACCGCACTCCGGACGGCTTCAAGCCTTTCGAGACCCGGCCCTCGATCATCACTGTCAAGGATGCCGACCCCGTCACCCTTACCCTCCGCTGGACCGACAACGGCCCCGTCCTGCCCGGCACCCACTACAACCTCGCCAGCATCACGCCCCCCGGCCATGTGACCACCGTCAGCTGGACCAACCTCAGCCCACGCGACACTTCGCTCGCCGCCGCCATGCGGCTGATGGAAGCAAAGTCGGTCGAGGAAGGGCTCGCCGCCGCCGAAGGCTATGTCGCGCCCGCCCAGAACCTCACTCTGGTCGATCGCGAGGACATCGCGATGAAGATGATCGGTGCCATGCCCCGACGCGACGCCCAGCACCAAAGCCAGGGCCGCCTGCCCGCGCCCGGCTGGATCGCCGCGAACCGCTGGCAGGGCCGGATGCCCTATGCCGCCAATCCCGAGTTCGTGGCACCCGCCGGCGGTATCCTCGGCAATACGAACAACAAGACGGTCAACCGCCCCTTCCCGAACCATGTCTCCTTTCTCTGGGGTGACACGCAGCGTGTTCAGCGCTGGCAGCGCCTGATGCAGAACCGGCAGGTCCATACGCGCGACAGCTTCATCGAGGCACAGCTTGACACTGTCAGCTTCACCGCCCGCTCGCTCCTGCCGCTCATGGGCGCGGAGCTGTGGTTCACCGGAGAGGCCGCGCCTGACGGCACGCCCGAGCGCCAGCGCCAGCGCGCTCTCATACTGCTGGCGGGCTGGTCGGGCGAGATGAACGAACATCTGCCCGAGCCGCTGATCTACGCCGCCTGGCTGCGCAGCCTGCAGGCGCGGCTCATCCAGGACGAACTCGGCCCGCTGGCCGAGGAGTTCACCCATGTCCAGCCGCTCTTTATCGAGCGCGTGTTCCGGGACGTGGAAGGTGCGGGTGTCTGGTGCGACGTGATCCAGTCCACCCGGGTCGAGACCTGCCCCGAGATGGCCCGGCTGGCGCTGGACGACGCGCTGATCTGGATCAACGAGACTTGGGGCGACAACCTTGAGAGCCTGCGCTGGGGCGACGCGCATCAGGCAACCCACGACCACCAGGTTCTGGGCGAAGTGCCGGTGCTGCGGTATTTCGTGAACATTCGCCAGTCGACAAGCGGCGGGGACAACACCCTGCTGCGCGGGCGCACCAAGGGCACGATGCCCAATCCCTTCTACAACGTGCACGGCGCGGGCTATCGCGGCGTCTATGATTTCGCCGATCGGGATTCTTCGGTCTTCGTCACCTCGACGGGCCAGTCGGGGCATTTCCTGTCGCGCCACTACGACGACATGGCCCAGCTCTGGCGGCGCGGCGAATATATCCCGATGTCGCTGGACGAAGACCTTGCCCGTGCTGCCGCCGTGGGCGTGACTGTTCTGACACCCGCCCCCCGATGAACCGTGTGATCCTTTTCAACAAGCCCTTCGGTGTGCTGTCGCAGTTCACCGACAAAGGGACCGAGGGCAGCACCCGCCCCACCCTGTCCCCCTTCATCGACCAGCCGGGGTTCTACCCCGCCGGGCGGCTCGACAGGGACAGTGAGGGCCTGTTGGTCCTGACCGACAACGGCGCGCTGCAGGCCCGCATCGCGCATCCGAAATACAAGCGGCCCAAGACCTACCTCGTACAGGTCGAAGGCACGCCAGACGGAGCCGCGCTCGAGGCGCTGCGCAAGGGCGTCGATCTGAAAGATGGTCGCACCAAACCGGCGGAGGTGGCTGAAGTCGATCCGCCCGAAAACCTGTGGGAGCGCGATCCCCCCGTCCGGTTTCGCAAGACGGTGCCGGATGCCTGGCTGCGCATCACCATCCGCGAGGGGCGCAACCGGCAGGTGCGGCGCATGACGGCACATGTAGGGCTTCCGACGCTGCGGCTGATCCGCGAGAGCGTGGGGGACTGGCGTCTGAACGACCTGCGCCCCGGTGCATGGAGATGGGCGTCGGAGACGGGCGGCTGACGCTAGCCGACCGCCCGCGTAACAGCGACCCCGATCACGGCGACTACGCCGGTCAGGCACGTCCCCCAGGTGAAATCCGTCAACACCATTTGCCAGGTCCAGTCCTTCATCACGGCGAGCGATGTGAACTCATAGGTGCCATAGCCCGCTGCGCCGATCAGTGCCGCGTTGCCAAAGACCCAGAGCAGTGACTTGTCCTGTTGCAGCGCTGGCCAGGAGACGAACCAGAGCACCACGGCTACGAAGAAGGCATAGAACGCGAAGGCTGGGCCGATACGGATCTCCTCGGCCAGCAGGTGTCCGATGTCACGGTCGAAGACAGGTTTGATGAGATAGCTGAGGCCGACATAGTCGATGGCCAGGAAGGCCACGAGGCTGGTGAGGTACAGGATCAGGACGGTCATGGCAGGCTCCGAAATCGGGTTGGTGCGCTTCGAGATGGGGCGGGATCCGGAAAATTCGAATTTTCCGGCCCGAAGTTTTCGAAAACTTCGCCCGCGCTCAAAGCCGCTGGAACTGCGCTTCCTGTTTCGCGGACCAGCGCACGGTCAAATCGAAGCCGTCCTCGGTCTGTTTCTCCTCGACCACCACGTCCTGATCGAAAAGCCAGGCGCGCTTCTTGCCCTCCTTGAAATCCAGATGCAGATCCGCCTCGCGCACCGCGCCCTGCAGGGCTTCGGCGATGACACGCTGCAAGGCGTCCAGCCCCTCGCCCGTAATGGCAGAGATCGCCAGCACCGCGTCGTCGCGCCCTGCCCGCGCCCGCACGGCGTCCGCACGGTCGGGCGGGAGAAGATCGACCTTGTTCCAGACCTCGAATGTCCTGGTGTCTTCAAGCACCCCCAGCGAGACGAGGATCTCGCGCACGTCCTCGGCCTGTTCCTCGGTCTCGGCATGGGAGATATCGCGGACGTGCAGGATGATATCGGCGGCCAGCACTTCTTCCAGCGTGGCACGAAAGGCGGCGACAAGTTCGGTGGGCAGATCGGAGATGAAGCCCACGGTATCCGACAGGATCACCTCTGGCCCATCGGGCAACACAAGGCGACGCATGGTCGGATCGAGCGTGGCGAAGAGCATGTCCTTCGCCATCACCTCCGCCCCGGTCAGGCGGTTGAAAAGCGTGGATTTCCCGGCGTTCGTATAGCCCACGAGTGCAACGATGGGATAAGGCACCTTGGCCCGCGCCGCACGGTGCAGCGCGCGGGTCTTGACCACCTTCTCCAACTGCCGCTTCAGCCGGACGAGTTGTTCGTCGATGGCGCGGCGGTCCGCCTCGATCTGCGTCTCACCGGGACCGCCGACAAAACCGAGGCCGCCGCGCTGCCGCTCAAGGTGGGTCCAGGCGCGCACGAGCCGCGTGCGCTGGTAGTTGAGAGCCGCCATTTCGACCTGCAGAACACCCTCGCGGGTGGCCGCGCGGTCCGAGAATATCTCGAGGATCAGGCCCGTCCGGTCGAGAAGCTTCACCCCCCAGACCTTCTCGAGGTTGCGCTGCTGGACAGGGGTCACCGGACCATCGACCAGCACCAGTTCGATCTCGTTCTCCTTCAGCCGCTCCTGAAGGTCCGCGATCTTGCCTTTTCCTAAGAGCTTGCCCGCGTCGACCGTCCGCAATTGCACAACCTCGGACCCGACCACCTCGAGCGCCGGCAGCGCACGGGCAAGCGCGACAGCCTCGGCCAAAGCCGGCTCGGGCGCACGGCGCTCGGGATCGGTACGGATATCGGGATGCAAGACCCAGGCGCGGGTGACCCGCGGCCCCTCGGTCTCGTCAATCTGGAATGGCGCTTTGCTCAAGAAGCGTCTTCGCCCTCATACAGGCTGATCGGCTGGCTGGGCATGATAGTCGAAATCGCGTGTTTGTAGACAAGCTGCGACTGCCCGTCGCGGCGCAAAAGCACGCAGAAGTTGTCAAACCACGTGATGACACCCTGAAGTTTGACGCCGTTGATCAGGAAAATCGTGACCGGTACCTTGGTCTTGCGTACGTGGTTCAGGAACGCATCCTGAAGGTTCTGTCTGTCAGACGCCATCGGTGTTCTCACTTCATTTTTTCTTGCTGGCGCCCGCGTATCGGGCCCCCCCGTCCGAGCAACTATGTCGTGGAGTAAGCCGAGTTTCCACCCCAAATTTTGCGCACCTGCAGAAAATCCGGACCGGGTCGTCTCTACTTCTCGATTGTAGGTTTCCTAAGAACGCCACAGATCCGGGGTCAGGAGGGCGATGATCGCCAGCGTTTCAAGGCGTCCGAGGACCATCGCGGCACAGAGGATACCCTTGGCCATGGCGGTAAGCTCGATCAGGCGAATGGGCGCATCCGCGCCGTATTCGGTCAGCGGTCCGGTGGTTGAAAGGCTGGCCACAGACAGAACGATGGCCTGTTCAAAGGTGCTGCCCGTCAGCGTAAAGGCCAGCGTGATTCCGGCAAGCGAGATCGCGAAGAGCATGAAGAAAATCCAGGCGATGAAGGCGCCGTTGCTTTGCAATCGCCGCCCAACCGCGCCTGCCCCGCTGACCGAACTGGGATGAACCAGGCGCTCCATCTCGCGCGTGCCGTTCTGATAGAGCGCGAAAACGCGCAACAGCTTGACCCCGCCCGCCGTCGTGGCCACCCCCCCGCCGATGAGCGATAGCCCAAGCAGTATGAGCCCCGGCGTGCCGAGCCCCGACCAGTCCTGCGCGGCTGCCCAGTGTTCGGAGACAAACCCGGTGGTGGTCAGAAAGGACATCACCGTGAAGATCGACCCCCAAAGCGCGTATCCCGCATCCGACAGCTGCTCCATCGCGGCAACATCGAAGGCCCCGAGGAAATGCCGTGCAAAAATCAGGATCGGCACAGCGATCACCACGAAAATACCGATCCGGAATTCGGGATCGGTCATCAGCCCGCCCTGCGTGGCGGTCACGGTGTCCTTGGAAAAGGTCAGCCGTGACAGGGCAAAAAGCATGAAAAGGACCATCACCGCCTCGCCCGTCACGCCCACGCCGGATTCCTGCACACCGCCGATGGGAGAGATGCCCGACGTGGCCATGACCGACATGGCATGGCAAAGCGCGACCAGCGTCACCTCCCCACCGAACAGCAGCAACAGCCACAGCAGCAGCGTCAGCCCCGCGTAGATCGGGAAGAACGCGGTGAAGGCGCGCAGCAGCCGCTGGCGCGGGTCGATGGTCGCGGCGCGGCTGCTCAGCGCGCTGTCGCGCCTGCCGGGCTCGGCCTGGGCCGTGACCTCAAAGCCGCCGAGATGGAGCGGCGCAAGGATCGCCGAGGCCGCGACCCACATCAGCAATCCGCCCATCCAGCCGACCTGCGCGCGCCACAGGTGCAGTGTCCCGCTAAGCCTCTCGGGGTCGTGAAAGAGCGTGGCACCAGTGGTGGTCAGGGCGCTGACCATCTCGACGTAGGCATTCAGGAAGCGCGTTGTGGGCAGCGCCTCCACGAAGGGAATCGCGAAAAAGACCGGCAGCAGGATGAAAGCGGAAAAGAGCGACAGGAGCGGGCCAAGCGCGGTCTGCTCGGTGCGGCCACCGGAAAGGACCACGGCCAGCATCAGGAAGACCACGCCGCCCAGAAGCCCCGCGTAAAAGAACGCCCGCGCGGCGTCGAGATCGCGCACGATGACGCCGTGCACCGCCGGCACCAGCATCGACAGCGCACCGATCCCGAAAAGCAGCAGGAACAGCGGCAGTTGGACCAGCTCCGCTCGGATATAGCTTTGGCGGCTCATCGCTGGCCCCGCTCCCTAGAAAAAGTCGATGGAGACCTGCAAGAGCTGCTCGACCTGCGGCACATCCTCGGCCAGCGCAAAGACGGCGATGACGTCGCCTTCATCGATGCGCGTGTTGCCAAGTGGCCGGATCACCTTGTCGCCCTTGCGGACCATGCCGATCAGCGCGCCTTCGGGAAAGTCGATCTCGCCCACCGTGCGCCCCGCAATGGGCGAGGTGGAGAGCACTTCGGCCTCGATCACCTCGGCCTCCGCGTCGCCAATGGAATAGACCGCTCGCACCCGGCCGTGGCGGATGTGCCGCAGGATCGAGGACACAGTGGTGGCGCGGGGGTTGATGTAGGCATCGATGCCTAGCGGCGTCATCAGCGGCACGAGCGTCGGATCGTTGATCAGCGCGATCACGTAATCGCAGCCTTCCGCCTTGGCGCGTACGCAGGCCAGCATGTTGGTCTTATCGTCGTCGGTCACCGCCAGCATGGCGTCGGCACGGGCGATTCCCGCCTCCGCGAGCAACGCCGCATCAAGGCCATCGCCGTTCAGCACGATCGTCCGTTCCAGCGCCTCGGCGGCGCGTTCTGCGCAACGGCGGTTCTTCTCGATCACCTTGGTGCGGATGCGGCGAATGTCGGATTCGAGATGCTTTGCAACTGTAAGACCCACGTTACCGCCGCCGACCAGCACCACACGTTCCTGTTTCGAGACCTTTTTGCCGAAAATCTCCATCGTTCGCGCGATGTCATCGCGGTGTGAAAACACATAGCAATCGTCGCCCACGAAAAGCTGGTCCTTGGATTCCGGCGCAAAAAGCGTCCCCTCGCGCCGCACCCCGACGACCGTGGCGCGCAGGGTCGAAAAGAGATCGGTCAGTTGCCGCAGCGGCGTGTTCACCACTGGACATTCATCCTCGATGGTGATTCCCAGAAGATGCGCCTTTCCCTCCATGAACACCTCGGTGTCAAAGGATGCGGGAGCCGAGAGGCGCTGCAGGGCAGCGGCGGCCACTTCCTTCTCGGGCGAGATCACCACGTCGATGGGCATGTGGTCGCGCCGGTAGAGGTCGGAATAGATCGCGTCCAGATAGGATTGCGAGCGCAGGCGCGCGATCTTGCGGTTGATGCCAAAGACCGAGTGGGCCACCTGGCAGGTGACCATGTTGACCTCGTCGGAATGGGTCGCGGCAATGATCATCTCGGCATCGCGGGCGCCAGCGCGCTCAAGAACGTCGGGATAGCTCGCAAAGCCAGCAATACCCTGAACGTCAAGGCTTTCCGTCGCCATGCGCACCAGATCGGGGTTGCTGTCCACGACGGTCACATCGTTGCGCTCGCCACTGAGATGCCGCGCGATCTGCCAGCCCACCTGCCCCGCACCGCAAATGATAATCTTCATGCGCGTTCCTTCACGCCCCTCGCGCGGGCCACAGGCACAGGGCCGCACACCCGCTGGTCAAGCCTGTTTAGAGTGGATGCGTCGTCCCATGGCAAGGGTGAATTACGTTGCCTCGACGTCCGAAAGGGCGCAAGATTGTCATATGAAACCTAGCCTTCGTGCCTGTTTTGCCGCCCTTGCGCTGCTGGCGGCCTGCGCCCCGGTCGAGACCTATTACAAGCCCGGCGTGGCAGTCGACCGCCTGAACCGGGACACGACCGCCTGCGAGGTCAAGGCGCTGCGCGACGTCCCCGTCACCACGCTCACGCGGCCACGGCCGCCCATCTTCGTGCCGGGCAACCGGGTCTGCGACGCGGATGGCAACTGCCGGGGGCATCGCGGGTATTACATACACGGCGGTTACGAAACCTACGATCCGAACCTTGGCCTCCGCCTGCGGGTCGAACGGCAGTGCATGGCCGACAAGGGTTATGTCCCGGTGTCGATCCCGGTCTGTCCAGACACCGTGGCCCGCGCCGTGCCCCCGCGTGCGACGACCCGCATGCCAACGCTTACCGAACGATCTTGCGTGATCCGCAACCGGGATGGCAGCTTCCAGATCGTGACGCGCGGCTGAGCTTCGGTCATGGAACAGCGGTGACCCGCGACCGGTCGTATCGGCGCAGAACCCCTAGCTGTCCTCCGTCTCCTTCTCCTCGTCCACATGGGCCACACGCACCCCGGACTTGGCCGAGGTGACGACACCCAGCGACTTGAGCTTGCGGTGCAGGGCCGACCGCTCCATGCCGACAAAATTCGCGGTGCGGGAAATATTGCCGCCGAAGCGGTTGATCTGGGTCAGCAGATATTCCCGCTCGAAGGCTTCCCGCGCCTCGCGCAGAGGCAGCGTGGCCAGGGCCGAGGACAGGACAACGCGGCCATCATCTTCACTGCGATCGTCCTCACCCGGCAGCTCGCGGGCCTCGATCGGTCCCGTACCGTCACCGAGGATCAGCACGCGTTCTACAAGATTCTTCAACTGCCGCACGTTGCCCGGCCAGACCATCGTCTGCATCAGCGCGACAGCATCCTCCGACAGCTCCCTTTGCGGCAGGCCCTGCGAGGCATTGAATTCTGCGATGAAGTGTTGGGCCAGGATCGGAATATCCTCGCGCCGGTCCTCCAGAGAGGGCACCGCGATGGGTACGACATTCAGACGGTGATAAAGCTCCTCGCGGAAGCTCTCCGCTTCAATGGCGGCCTGCAAGTCCCTGTTGGTAGAGGAAATGACCCGCAAGTCGACGCGCACCTTGTCGTTGCCGCCGACGCGGGTGAACTGCTGGTCGACGAGCACCCGCAGGATCTTGGACTGGGTGCCGATTGGCATGTCGGCCACCTCGTCGAAGTAGATGACCCCGCCATGCGCCTGCTCCAGCAGCCCCGGCTCCACGCCCCGGTCAGGGCTTTCGCGGCCAAACAGAACCTCTTCCATGCGGTCAGGCTCCACTCCCGCGCAATTCACGGTGACGAAGGGGGCCGAGGCGCGGTTGGAGTTGGCGTGAATGTAACGCGCGGCGATTTCCTTGCCGCACCCGGCCGGCCCGGTCAGCATCACGCGGCCGTTCGACTTCGTGACCTTGTCAAGCTGGCCAACCAGCGCGCGAAAGGCAGCGGACTGGCCCAGCATCTCGGCACTGGCCACATCGCGGCGCTTGAGCGTCTGGTTCTCGCGGCGCAGGCGCGAGGTTTCCATGGCGCGGCGGATCACCACGAGCAGTTGGTCGATATTGAAGGGCTTCTCGATGAAATCGTAGGCCCCCTGCTTGATCGCCGCCACTGCGATCTCGATGTTGCCGTGGCCCGAGATGATGACAACCGGTACGTCCGGATTGTCTCGCTTCGTGGCTTTGAGGATGTCGATCCCGTCCATCCGGCTGTCCTTGAGCCAGATATCGAGAATCATCAGCGCGGGTGGCTCGGCGTTGATCGCCGCCATGGCGTCGTCGGAATTTCCGGCGAGGCGGGTCGCATAGCCCTCATCTTCCAGAATATCCGAAATCAGTTCACGAATATCGCGCTCGTCGTCCACGATCAGAATGTCACCCATCCGCTGTCTCCATTCGTTTCTCTGTTGTCGTTGCCGGCGCGATGGGCAGCGTGATCACCGCCATGGCACCAAAGTGGTCCTGCCCGTCGAAAACGGGCGCGTTTTCGAGGCCAAGGCTGCCGCCGTGTTCCTCGATGATCTTCTTGACGATGGGCAGGCCAAGGCCCGTCCCCTCGCTGCGGGTCGTTACATAGGGTTCGAACAGCCGCGCACGGTCCTCGGGAAGGCCGATACCGTTGTCTGCGATGGTGATCGCAACGTCGGTTTCGCCCGCCTTCATGGTGACCGCGATCTGCGGCGCCAGATTGTCCGGTGCGGCCTTTTTCTGCAGGGATTCAATCGCTTCCCCGGCATTCTTGATAAGGTTGGTGAGCGCCTGAGAGATCATCGTCGCGTCGATATCGGCCATGACCGGACCGTCTGGCAGATCGGCCGTGATGCGGACGTCGGGTTGCCCGGTCTGCTGCAAAAGCACCGCGTCGCGGACCAGTTGCACTAGGTCCTGTTTCGCCGTCTCCGGCTCAGGCATCCGGGCAAACTTGGAAAACTCGTCTACGATCCGGCGCAGATCGCCTGTCTGGCGAATGATCACGCCGGTCATCTGCTCGAGGCTGTCGCTGTCGTCCCCCACCTTCGGGGCGAATTTGCGCCTGATGCGTTCTGCCGATAGCTGGATCGGGGTCAGCGGGTTCTTGATCTCGTGCGCGATGCGGCGCGCCACGTCGCCCCAGGCGGCCATCCGCTGCGCGCTCACCAGGTCGGTGACGTCGTCGAAGGCCACCACGTAGCCTTCCAGCCTGCCGTCCTCGGCCCGGCGCGTGGCCATACGCACCAGCAGATTCTCCATGGCCCCCTGGCGCGAGACCTTGACCTCGCCCTGCGCGACCTCGCCGGGGCCCGATGAGATGGTTTCGAAGAGCGGCCCGAACTCGGGGATGGCCACGGCCAGCGCCACCGACTGCTGGTCCTCCGACCAGTCCAGCAGGCGCATCGCCGACCGGTTGACGAATGTCACGCGACCTTCGGGATCAAGGCCAACGACACCCGAGGTGACCGAACTAAGCACCGAGTCAAAAAGCCTCCGGCGCCGCTCGATCTGCCGGGTATTGTCGAGCAGCGTCTCCCGCTGGACCTGAAGCTGCTTGGTCATCTGGTTGAAGTAGCGCCCGAGCATGGCGATCTCATCGTCACCTTCCTCCTCGCGCACCTGCACATTCAGATTGCCCGCGCCCACCTGCTGGGCCGCACCGGTCAGGCGCCCGACGGGGCCCGAGAGCCGCTCTGCGAACCACAGGCCAAGCCAGACAGCGGCAAGAATCAGGATCACCGCAAATGCAAGGTAGAGCAGGCCGAACTCGAAAAGCAGCCTGCCGCGTTCGGATTCCAACTGCTGGTAAAGCCGCGCGGTCTCCGTCGTATCATCGAGCAATGACAGGATGTCCCCGTCAACGTCACGGCTGACGTAGAGGTACCGGTCCAGAAACGCCTGCATCGGCACAAGCGCGCGGAATTCGTTGTTCTCCCAATCCTCAATGACAACGAGCCCCTCCTCGTTCGCCTCGGCAATCTGCGCGGACGTCGGCCGTTCGAAGTCGAAGAGATAGGACCTGTCGCCGCGCGCGCGGATTTGGCCGGTACCGTCGATCAGATAGGCCTCGCGCAGACCCCGCTGGATCTGACGTTGCCCTTCGCCCAACAATTCGCTGTCCGAGAGCAAAATGCCCTGCCGTCGGGCGCTGTCGATGCTGCGTGCCAGCGCCTCGGCGTCGGATATCAGGTCACTGCGCTGTTCCGCCTCATAAGCCTGGGCGGCGGCAAGGGACGATCCGACCACGCCGCGCACCCGGTCCGAGAACCAGCCTTCCAGACCGACGTTCACGGTGAGCCCAGCGAAAACGGCCACGGTGACGGTGGGAATCAGGGCCATGAGCGCAAAGACGCCGGTCAGGCGCAGATGCAGGCGGGAGCCTGCGGATTTCGCCCGCCGTGCCGCGATCAGCCGCGCAACCTCCGACAGGACAAGCGCCGCGACCAAGAGGACATAGACAAGGTCTGTAAGCAGAATCAGACGGAGCGAAAGTGTATCTGCACCTTGCCCCAGCGGCCCCAGCACCTGGTAGGTGGCAAAGGCCAGAACCGGCCCGAGAACGACGAGGCTGAGCGTGGCAAGATTGCGCACACGTTTGACCCGCCGCAGGCGGCCAAGCCGTTCCAGGGTAAAACTGCGTGACAGGGTTGCCACCCGCTGTCCTCACCGATGATGTGGTGCCCGCACGCACCAACCGCCCTATTTTGTGGTCCTGATCCCGCTCAACGCTTGGCTGAGGCATGATGGCCACGGTTATGTGGCGGTTTTACATCATTTTGCGCCCCCTTGTCACCTCAATATCCAGATCGGTGATCTTCTTGCGCAGGGTATTGCGGTTGATGCCGAGCAGATCGGCGCATTTCGCCTGATTCCCGGAGGTGGCGGCGAGAGAAATCTCAATAAGCGGCATCTCGATTTCCCGCAGGATGCGCGCGTAAAGGCCGGGCGGCGGCAGCATCGAGCCATGCTGGTCGAAGTAGCGCCGCAGATGCCGTTCCACCGATGCCCCGAGGCGCTCGGTATTGGCCTGCGCGTGAACCGGTTCGGGCGCGGGCTGTGCACCCAGCACCTGTTCGGCTTCCGCCTGGCTGATCTCGGGCGCCCGGCTGGTCAGCGCGAGTTGGCGCATGGCATGCTCCAACTGGCGCACGTTGCCGGGCCAAGAGTAATTGGCAAAGACCTTGCTTGCCCCTTCGGAAAGCCTGCGCGCCGGCCCGCTGCCGCCGTCAGCGCGTTCGAGGAAATGGCTGGCGAGCAGTTCGATATCCTCGACCCGGTCGCGCAGGGAGGGGACATGCACCGTCGCCCCCGACAGCCGGTAGAAAAGATCGCGGCGCAAGTCCCCCTTCTTCATCGCCTCGGCAAGGTCGGACTGGCTGGTGGCAAGGAAACGCGGCGTGTATTCGCCCGGCGCATCCATCATCCGCGCGATGCGCGCCTGAACCTCAAGCGAGATATCGGCGATCTCGTCGATCAGCAACGTACCGCCCCGCACCCGGGCCAGCACGCGTGCAGGTCCCTCGATGTCCTGGAGATCGGCCCCGGTGACCGTCACGAATGGCAGCGTGCGCCGGTCCGAGAAATCATGGATCGCCTTGGCGATCAGCGATTTGCCGGTTCCGCTTTCACCCCAGATCAGTACTGGCAGATCGGTGTTCATCACCCGCGCCACCAGCCGGTAAAGCGCCTGCATCACAGGTGTGCGGCCAACCAGCGGCAGGTCCTCGCGGTCGGCATCGGAAACGGGCGTCGCGGGGGCCGCCCGCGCGGCGGTCTCGCGGCGGTTGAGCGCCCGCGCGGTGCGTTTCATCAGGTCCGGCAGGTCGAAGGGCTTTGGCAGGTAGTCGAAGGCATCGGCCTCTGCCGCCTTGATCGCCGTCATGATGGTGTTCTGCGCCGAGATCACGATCACCGGCAGGTCGGGCCGGTCCTGCGCGATCTTCGGCAGCATCTCGAGCCCGTTACCGTCCGGCATGGCCACATCGGTGATCACCGCATCGCCGCGCCCCTCGCCCACCCAGCGCATCAGGGTCGTCAGGCTGGAGGTGGCATGCACCTTGCAGCCCGCGCGGGTCAGGGCCTGTGTCAGGACCGTGCGGATCGTGCGGTCGTCGTCGGCGACAAGAACGGTGCCATCCATATGTCAGCTCTCCTTGTTGTTCCTGGATTTCTCGGCGGGGGCGCGGGGCAGTGAAATGCGGAAAACGGTATGGCCGGGTACGCTGTCGACAGAGATCCAGCCGTCGTGCTCGGAAATGATCTTGGACACCAGCGCAAGGCCAAGGCCGGTGCCGTTCTCGCGGCCCGATACGAAGGGATCGAAGACATCGCCCTTGATGTTCTCAGGCAGGCCCGGACCATCGTCGATGATCTCGATCTGCAAGGGCAGCGACTGGCCGGTGCCATCGGCACGGCGCATGCGGAAGGAATGCTCGAAATAGGTGTGCAGGCGGATCGTACCGCCGCCTTCCCCCGCGGCCTCGGAGGCATTTTTGAGCAGGTTCAGCACCACTTGCAAGAGCTGATCCTTGTCGCCAAGCGCGTAAGGAAGCGAGGGGTCGTAGTCTTCCACGATCTTCATCTGCGCCCCAAAGCCCAGCAAAGCGGAGCGGCGCGCACGGTCCAACACGTCATGCAGGTTAACCGGTGCCCGCACGGGTTCAGAGAGGTTGCCGAACTGCTCGACCTGACCCAGCAGCTTCACGATCCGGCGGCTCTCGGCGACGATAAGATCGGTCAGTTCCAGCTCTTCCGCGCCAAGGTTCATCGACAGAAGCTGCGCCGCGCCGGTGATCCCGGCCAGGGGGTTCTTGATCTCGTGCGCCAGCATCTCGGCCATGCCGATGGCGGATTTCGCGGCGGATTTCACCGAGTGGTTCTGCGTCATCCGCCCCGACAGCTCACGCGGGGAGATCATCATCAGCATATGTCCCGGCACGCCCGACAGCGGCGCGATCTGCAGCGCGGACTTCTGCGGCGCGCGCTGCCCCGAACCGACGTCGACGTCATTGACAAACAACGCAGTGCCCCCGTCTCGGGCGCGGTTGAAGGCGTCCTCGATCGGGTAGTCGATGGCAACCATATCCCAGACTGGCACGCCGGTGACGGATTTGGCCGAAGCGTTAAAGAACCCCTCGGCCGCCGGATTGACGTCGTCAATCGTGTCGTCAGCCGCGATGAGCAAGGTGGGAATGGGCAAAGACGCCCAGATGCGACGGTCCGAGTTCATGCCGCCGCCTCTTGTTTCACGGACAGCATGGCTTCCGGGATCAGCCTGCGCGCCTCCTGCGGTGACGGCGCGGTCAAGACCGCCCGGCGCAGGTCCGGCGGCGTGGCGCAGGTGTCCATGTACCAGCCAAGATGCTTGCGCGCGACCCGCGCACCGAGCGCGTCTCCGTAAAAGCGAAGCATGTCGTCGTAATGCGCCAGCACCATCTCCGCGAAGGCATTGCCTTGCGGCACATGCGGCGCAGGCCTGCCAAAAAGCGCATGCGCAACCTTGGCCAGCAGCCAAGGTCTGCCCTGCGCGCCGCGTCCGATCATCACACCGTCCGCACCCGATTGTTCCAGTGCCGTACGTGCCGCTCCCGCCGACGTGATGTCGCCGTTGGCAATGACCGGAATTTTCACCGCCGATTTCACCCGCGCGATCGCCCGCCAGTTGGCGCGGCCCTTGTAGAACTGGCAGCGCGTACGCCCGTGGATCGTGATCATCCTGATCCCTGCCGCTTCGGCCCGCCGGGCGATCATCGGCGCGTTCAGCATCTCCTCGTCCCAGCCAAGCCGGGTTTTCAGCGTGACGGGCACGTCAACCGCATTCACCACCGCCTCGATCAGCCGCAGGGCATGATCTGGCGTCTTCATGAGCGCCGACCCCGAGGCACCATTCGTCACTTTCTTGGCCGGGCAGCCCATGTTGATGTCGATGATCCGCGCACCCTGACCCGCGATCATGCGGGCAGCCTCAGCCATCGGCGCGGCCTCGCGGCCTGCGAGCTGTACGGCGGCACCCTCGACGCCCAGACCCAGCTCCGCCTTCTCGCGCGTGCCGGGGCGCCGGGCCAGCAGTTCCTGACTGGCGACCATCTCGGACACCACCAGCCCCGCACCGAAGCGCGCCACGAGCGACCGGAACGGCAGATCGGTGATTCCGGCCATCGGGGCCAGAAGGACGGGAGGTGCCAGATCGTTCGGCAGGGCCGTGTGGCTCACGTGCTTAATCCTTGTGCGACTACTGTGGATGTAGCCAGACCCGGCCCAACCTTCAATGTTTCAAGCGCAAAGCGAGGGCATCACACAGTCCCCCTGCCCAATTATTGTGCAGACCGCACGCGCAATTGCGCCACCCGCCTACATTGCCTAGACAGGGCGCAAGAATGCAGAGGCGAGCGAAGGGACCCGCGCAAATGATGGATATCCGCACCGGCAACGGCTTTGACGTCCATGCCTTTGGCCCGGGCGATCACGTGATCCTCTGCGGCGTGCGTATACCCCACGAGAAGGGACTCGTCGGCCATTCGGACGCCGATGTGGGCATGCATACGGTCACGGACGCCATCTACGGTGCGCTGGCCCAGGGCGACATCGGCCAGCACTTTCCGCCTTCCGATCCGCAGTGGAAAGGTGCCGCCAGTGCAATGTTCCTGCGGCACGCGGTGGATCTGGCCGCCGGGATGGGCTTCACCATCTCCAACGCGGATTGCACGCTGATCTGCGAGACCCCCAAGATCGGGCCGCATGCACTGGCGATGCGCGAGGAGATGGCCCGGCTCATGGGGATCGAGCTCGAGCGGATGTCGGTGAAGGCGACGACGTCTGAACGGCTTGGCTTCACAGGTCGCGGCGAAGGGATCGCCTGCATGGCCACCGTCACTTTGGTGAAACCATGATGCCGGCGCGGCTGATCGGCACGGTGCTGGGCGTGGGATACCTGCGCCCTGCACCGGGCACCTGGGGATCGCTGGTCGCGCTGCCCTGGGGATGGCTTTTGCACGTGCTGGGCGGTTTGCCCTTGCTCGCGGCGGGGACTGTCGCGGCCTTCGTCCTGGGCTGGTGGGCCACGGCCCGGATGACGGCAGGCACCGATGACCACGACCCCTCCGAAATCGTCGTGGATGAACTGGTGGGCCAGTGGATCGCGCTCCTGCCGCTCAGCTACGCCGCCTGGTCGATGGGCATCTCCATCCTCGCCATGTGGCCCGGCTGGATCGCCGCCTTCCTGCTGTTCCGCCTCTTCGACATCCTCAAGCCCGGGCCCGCCGGCTGGGCAGACCGGCGGGGTGATCCGCTTGGGGTGATGCTGGACGACGTGATTGCAGGGATCTTCGCTGCCTTCGGCGTGCTGGCGCTCGCGGCACTTTATCACGGGGTGATCCAATGACCCTTGCAGAAGAACTGCTGCACCTGTCGCGCGAAAAAGGCGTGATGCTGGCCACGGCGGAAAGCTGCACAGGCGGCATGGTGGCCGCCGCGCTCACGGATGTGGCGGGCTCCTCGGACATGATGGAGCGCGGCTTCGTCACCTATTCCAACGCCGCCAAGGTGGAGATGCTGGGGGTCAGCCCGGCAACACTCGAAGCGCAGGGCGCGGTCTCAGAGGAAGTCGCGCATGAGATGGCGCGGGGCGCATTGGCCCACTCGAAAGCGCAGGTGGCGGTGTCGATCACCGGCATTGCCGGGCCCGGCGGGTCCGAGCACAAGCCCGAAGGGCGGGTCTGTTTCGCTGTGGCGACGCGCGATACCGTCAGGGTCGAGACCCAGGACTTCGGCCCTCTCGGCCGCGAAAATGTAAGGCGCGCCGCCCGCGATCACGCGTTGCGCCTGCTGCGGGACACCGTTTCAGAACTGCCCGCGAAATAGGCAAATAGACGCTCTGACCGCGCAAAAATCCGTCACTTTCACAAATGCACGGATAGTCCGCACCCCGCCCCTTTCATGTGCGGAAGCCTTGAACAAGGTGCGCAGACCAATTGACTGCGACACTCGAGAGAAACCCGATGAATGCCGCCGATACCGCGTGGATCATAACCGCCACCGCTCTTGTCCTGCTGATGACCCTGCCGGGTCTCGCGCTGTTCTACGGGGGTCTCGTGCGCGCCCGCAACGTGCTGAGCGTCTTCATGCACTGCTACGCCATCGCCTGCCTGATGTCGGTGCTGTGGTTCCTGGTGGGCTATTCCATCGCGTTCGGTTCGGGTGAGAGCGGTTTTTGGGGCGGCCTGGGCAAGATCGGGCTGACCGGTGTCACGACCGACTCGTTGAGCGGCACCCTGCCCGAGGTTCTGTTTTTTGCCTTCCAGATGACCTTTGCGATCATCACCCCTGCCCTGATCGTCGGCGCCTACGTGGAGCGTATCAGCTTCGGCTTCATGCTGCTTTTCTCGGGTCTCTGGATGCTGCTGTGCTATGCGCCGGTCGTGCACTGGGTCTGGGGCGGCGGAATGCTGGCCGATGGGGGCATCTTTGGCGAAACAGGCGTGCGCGATTTTGCGGGCGGCATCGTGGTGCATGAGACCGCCGGGATCGCGGCGCTGGTGCTCGCCGTCATGCTGGGCGCGCGCAGGAACCAGACGACGCCGCCGCACAGCCCCGGCTTTGTGATGATCGGCGCGGCGCTTCTCTGGGTCGGCTGGTTCGGCTTCAACGGCGGCTCGCAACTGGCTGCGGACGGCGGTGCGGCCATGGCGCTGACGGTCACCCATATCTCTGCGGCGACCGCCTCTCTCAGCTGGGCGCTGTGGGAGAAGATCAAGTTCGGCAAGGCGTCCCTTGTCGGTATCGTGACCGGCACCATCGCGGGTCTGGCCTCGATCACCCCCGCCTCCGGCTTTGTCGGTCCCTGGGCGGCGCTGCTGATCGGTGCCGTGGCCGGTGTGCTTTGTCAGGAAGCGGTGACCTTGGTGCGCAACAAGCTCAAGATCGACGACACGCTAGACGTCTTCGCCGTTCACGGCGTGGGCGGTATCTTCGGCACGATCATGATCGCGGCACTGGGTGCAGGTTCGTGGGCGGCACAACTGGGATCGCTGGTGATCGTCGGTATCTTCACCGTGGTCGTCACATCCGTGCTGGCCCTGATCTGCCGCGCGATTATCCCGATGCGGGTGGACGAGGAGACGGAGACCAATGGCCTCGACCTCTCGGTACACGGTGAGCGTGCTTACGACATCACAAGCTGAGTGGTGAAGCCGCGCAGGGAAGCCCCCTGCGCGGCCTCCCAGAGAGCTTGGGCCCGTTCCTCTGACAAAAGCGCGTTTGCCTTGTGGCGCAGCTTCTGGGCGCGGACATCCAATGTCATCGGTGCCATCAAATCATGTTTGAGACGGCGCATCGCGCCATTTCTGAGCGTAACGGAAACCTCAGCCTGTGTCTCCGACAGGCGCGCCTCCTCGCTCACTCTGACCTTCTCGCGCAGGGCCCCGACTTCCGCATCGCGGGTGATCTCATCGGTGAAATTCGCAATCGCTCCGGTGTCGTGGCCGAGGATGGCCATGGCGGCAGTCTGCCGGTAGCTGAACTTCGCGGCGAGACCGGTGATAGGCTCGGCGATATTGCAAACAGTCATCCAGCGCGGATGGGTGCGCACATGAAGCCCCTCGATCTCCGCAGCATCAAGCCCGGCAGGCCCCAAGGCCTCGAGCATGGCGTGCAGGCCATGGCAGCAGGCGTGGAACTTGTGGGAGATGCTGAGGATATGCCAGTCGCCCTTTGGCAGGCTGACAGGGTTCGCCATGCCGTGATGCGTCGGCCCAAAGCCCAGCGGCCCGGCCAGGCCGTCGCGCGCACCGGTCATGCCCGCCTGCGCCCAAAGCGCGGCCTCGACCCCGGTGCGGGCGGCAAGCCCGGCGTTCAGCGGCTTGGCCATGGTGCCGAACTGCGATTTCAGCCCCGAGGCCATGCTGGCGCAAAGCCCCAGCGCGTTGCGCGCGGTATCCTGATCCAGACCCAACAGGCGGCAGGCCCCCAGCGTCGCCCCGAAGGCACCCGCCGTCGCGGTCTGGTGATAGCCCACCTGGTAGTGATCCCGGCCGAGCCAGAGCCCCACGAGGATCGACGCCTCGACGCCAAGCGTCGCGGCCTCGTTCAGCGTGTCGAGATCGGCTCCGATGTCCTCGGCCAGCGCCAGCACCGCCGGAACGACGGCGACCGACGGATGTCCGATATGGGCGAAGTGAGTGTCGTCGTAATCCAGCGCATGGCTGAGGGTGCCGTTGATCAGCGCCGCCGTGGGTGCCGAAGCGGTCCCACCGCCCAAAACGCTGTTCGATCCCTTGCTCAGCGCCATTTGGGTCTGCGCCACATCGGCAAAGGCCTCGTCCCGCGCGCCCGCAAGGCCGCAGGCCGCCCAGTCGAAAAGCGACAGGCGCATCATCTCTTGCGCGCTGTCGGGCACGTCCGCTTCGAGGAAACGCAACAACTGGTCAGTGATCGTCTCGGTCATGCGCTTGCGGCTCCATTGCCATAAAGCGTGCGGGCGCGGTCCTCGAAAGCCCTGACCACGCGCTGCATCGCCTCGTTGAAGACAACCCCGATAATGCCCTGCAGGACACGATTGCGGAATTCGAAATCGACGTGGAAATGGACCTTGCATCCTTTTTCCGTGTCCTCGAACCGCCAGTTCGATTTCATGTACTTGAACGGACCGTCAAGGTACTCCGTGTCGATCTTTCGCGCCTCCGGCCATAGCAGCACGCGGCTGGTGAACCGTTCGCGGAACACCTTGAAACTGATCACCAGATCCGCATCCATCAGCCGATGATCGCCCATGTCCTCGTCCCGCCGGATGCGGGCGGCAGCGGTCCAGGGCAGGAATTCCGGGTACTTCCCCACGTCCGCAACAAGGTCGTACATCTGCTGAGCGCTGTAGGGCAGCTCTTTGGTCTCGGAGTGGGTCGGCATTGCTTTCCAGGTACGCTCGGGGTAGCCCTGTGTCACCGTTTAGACACGCGAATTCAAGGGCTAAGGGCGGAGAGTTTCATGACAGATCGTCGCTATGTCATTGACGAGATGATCTCGGCCAAGTCCATCGCCGCGCGGATCGAGGAATTGTGCCGCGAGATCCGCAAGGAGTTCGCCGAAACCGATAAACTGGTGGTTGTAGGGCTGTTGCGTGGTTCTTTTGTCTTTATCGCTGATCTGGTACGCGAGCTGGACCTTCCCATCGAAGTGGATTTCCTTGAGGCATCAAGCTATGGCGACGCGATGGAGAGCAGCCGAGAAGTGCGCATCCTCAAGGATTTGCGCGGCGCAATTGAAGGGCGCGACGTGTTGGTTGTCGAGGACATTGTAGATACGGGCCATACGCTCCACCACGTCACAAACCTTCTGAAATCGCGCGAACCCGCGCGACTCAGGACCATCGCCCTGCTAGACAAACCGTCTCGCCGCGAAGTGGATATGAAGGCGGATTGGACCGGTTTCGAAATCCCCGACGAATTCGTCGTCGGCTACGGCATCGACTTTGCGCAGCGCAACCGAAACCTGCCCTTTATCGGAAAGGTGCGTTTCGAATGATGAACCCCATCTGGCTTTTGCGGATGTCGAAATGGGCGCGCAACCCGCCCTCGGCGGCGCGGGTCAAGCTGGTCTTTGGCGTCATCGCCCTGGCCGCGCTGATCTGGGGGATCGAGTGGATGGGCTGGTGGCCCGACTGGGCCACCGCGGAACGCATCCCGCGCAAGCTTTGATCGCCGGCCCGTTTCGCCCCTGGGCAGTGCTCCGCGCGTTCACGACAATGTTACCGCGAATTGAGCGGCTTGGAGTAATCTGGTTCCCATTCAGGCCGCGCAAAGCGGGCATTCTGGGAGGACAACAATGAAGTTATTTACCAAATCTCTAGCCGTTGTCGGGGTGAGCGCCGCAATTATCGCAACTACAGCGCTTGCTGACAGCCATGCCAAGGTGAATCCGGCCGTCGCTGCACGCCAGAGCCAGATGCAAATCATCGGCTACAGCATCGGCATCCTGGGCGCGACAGCCAAGGGCGAGATGGAGTTCAATGCCGAAATGGTCGCATCGGCCGCGCGCAACATCAATGCGCTCGCACAGATGGACCGGGCATCGCTCTGGATCGACGGCACCGAACAGGGGGCTGAGGCCGGATCGCGCGCCAAGGCCGAGATTTGGATGGATACCGAGGGTTTCGACAAGAAGATGCAGGCGCTTGCGGACGCGTCCGCCGCCCTGATCGATGCCCAGGATGCCGCTGCGGTGGGTGCCGGCATGGGCGCGCTTGGCGGGGCCTGCAAGGATTGCCACGAGACCTTCCGCGGTCCGAAGAACGAATAAGCCTTGAAACGGCTGATCGGCCTGCTTGGCGTTCTTGCCATGGTCGGGCTGGCGGTGGCATGGGCGCTCACGCGCCCTGCGCCGCTGGATAACGACTTTGCCGCAGATCACGCGCCGGACGTGGAAAACGGCGCGCTGGTCTTTGCGGCGGCCGGCTGCGCCTCCTGCCACGCGGCGCCTGAGGCCGACGGCGAAGCAAAGCTCGTGCTTGCTGGCGGCCACGCCTTTGCCAGCGACTTCGGCACATTCTACACGCCGAACATCTCTCCGGGGCCCGAGGGGATCGGCGGCTGGACGCTCGCCGCCTTTGTCCGTGCCGTCACCAAGGGCGTCTCGCCCGATGGCCAGCACTATTATCCCGCTTTCCCCTACAGTGCCTACCAGCACATGACACCGGGCGACCTGAGCGATCTTTTCGCCTATATGCAGACCCTGCCGACGGCAGATACACCCAGCCAGCCGCACGACGTGGGTTTCCCCTTCAACATCCGCCGCGCCCTGGGGTTCTGGAAACTGCTCTTTGTCACCAACACCTACACGATGGCGGGCGATCTGCCGCCCGAATTGACGCGTGGACGCTATCTGGTCGAGGCGCTGGGACATTGCGGGGAATGCCACACGCCCCGGAACGGGCTTGGCGGGCTGGATCGCTCGGCTTGGCTCGCCGGTGCGCCGAACCCCTCGGGCAAGGGACAGATACCCAATATCACCCCTGCCAAGCTCGACTGGTCGGTCGAAGACCTGATCTACTACTTCGAAAGCGGGTTCACACCTGACTACGACAGCGTCGGCGGTTCGATGGCGGCGGTGGTCAGCAACCTCGCGCAGCTTCCCGAAAGCGACCGCGCGGCGATCGCCGCCTATCTCAAGGCCGTGCCGCCTGTGAACTAGGCGAGCCCCAGCTTGCGGTTCCGCGCCGCGCGCAACCGCGCGAAATCCTCGCCCGCGTGGTAGGACGACCGCGTCAGCGGCGTGGCCGAGACCATCAGGAACCCCTTGCCATAGGCCGCCTTTTCGTAGGCCGCGAACTCGTCGGGATGCACGAAACGGTCGACGCGGTGGTGCTTGGGCGTCGGCTGCAGGTACTGGCCGATGGTCAGGAAATCGATGTCGGCGGCGCGCATGTCCTCCATGACCTGGATCACCGCCTGCCGGTCCTCGCCAAGGCCTACCATGATGCCCGACTTGGTGAACATCGACGGATCAAGCTCTTTGACGCGCTGCAACAGGCGCAGAGAATGGAAATAGCGCGCCCCGGGCCGCACCTCGGGATAGAGACCGGGCACGGTTTCGAGGTTGTGGTTGAAGACATCCGGCTTCGCCTCGACCACCTTCTCCAGCGCCTCGGGGCCGCAGCGGATGAAATCCGGCGTCAGGATTTCGATCGTCGTCTCCGGGCTGCGGTGGCGCACGGCGCGGATGGTCTGGGCAAAATGCTCCGCCCCGCCGTCCTCGATATCGTCGCGGTCGACAGAGGTGATCACCACGTGGTTCAACCCCAGCTTGGCCACCGCATCGGCCACGCGGCCCGGCTCGAAGACATCGAGCGCCTCGGGCGGCTTGCCCGTGGCGATGTTGCAGAAGGTACAGGCCCGGGTACAGACCTCGCCCATGATCATCATGGTGGCATGGCCCTGGGACCAGCATTCGCCCACGTTGGGACAACCCGCCTCTTCGCAGACCGTCACCAGCTTGTTGTCGCGCATGATGCGCGCGGTTTCGGCATAGCCCTTGCCGCCAGGTGCCTTGACCCTGATCCAGGCGGGCTTCTTGGGCTGGGCGTTATCGGGCTTGCGCGCCTTTTCTGGATGGCGCTGAGCGGGAATCTTAAGATCGCGCATGGGGACCTCCGGTCGGTTGGTCCCTATCTAACACATTCTCCGGGCGACAAAAGCCCGGGGCGGCGCATTGCCGCTATGCGGCAGCGACGGGCTCAGAAAGGCATGCGCCAGCCGACACTCAGCGCGGTAGACCCGCTTTCCGCCTCGAAGGCACCGAAAGCGTCCGAGCGGTGATGCAGGCGGACGAACATAGTGTTTTCCGGATGCCCGGTATCGATCTCCAACTCCGCCAGCCAGTAGGCGAAGGTGCGCTGCGATTCCCCCGTGCGGTCGATCTCGACCTGCGGCACCTTCGTTGCATGGGACAGCCCGAGGCCAAAGGACGCGCTCTCAAGCCAGCGCGGCCAGGGATCGGGCGGCACGTAGCGCAGCACCAGCGGCAGGTTGAACTCGAAATGATCCTGCCTTCCTGCGTGGGCAACAGCCTGAAACTGCGCGCCAAAGTGAAAACGGCTGCGCGCGATACGCCTCTCCCAGCCGATCCCGACCCCGATCAGATAGGAATCCGCAAACTCCACCGCGAAAGGATCGACCGCCTGTTCGAAGGTGTTCTTGGTCAGCACTGCGCCAAAGGCGTCAAGGTAGAGGCGGCGCGTCTCGTCGGCGTAACCCGGAAGGCCGGCCAGAAAGGCTGCCAGAGCGAACACGGAAATGCGGGCCAAACGGCGCCAGAAGCCGCCAATCTCGTTCCTTGTCTTCATCGCCGCCCTCCCAAGAGACGCAGGCGGGCCTAGGCGGGCCTGCGGTGACACGTCGGGAGGGTATCGGAGCGTCCCTCCACAGCCATTGATCTATCTCATATCAGGACAGGAACCTAGCCGATCATGGCACCCGCCGCGCCGACCGTCTCATCGTAGTACCGCCTGAGCCGCATCAGCGCGATCCGAAGCACGATCTTGCCCGACCGGGCCGACCAGCCAAGCCGCTTTTCGGTTGTTTCCAGACCTTCCAGGAAACAGCAACAGTGCAAGGCGACCTCCGACAATCCCGGTCCGAGGTTCACAAGCGCCCCCTGCACCCGCGCCCGCGCGGCCGCCGACCGGCTGTCCTCCGTCGCCGATGGCTCGGGCTCCGGCATCGGGATGGCGGATACGAACCGCTCCCAATCCGTCGCCGGACCGCCATTCATCTGCGCCAGTTCGAAATCCTCGCGCAACCGCTCGCCGGCATGGACCAGCGCTTCGTTCAGGAACGGTTTTCCCTCGCGGTCGCGCCGCCGTGCGAGCGCGCTGAGCGGGCTTTCCCCCATGCCGTAGCGCGAGCGGCGCGCCGGATCGCCGTCCTCGCCCGCATTCGTACCTTGGCCGTGGACCGGCGCCGTGGTCTCCTCTGCCCCTATGTCCTGCGGCACGCCGAAACGGTCCAGCAACCCGCCCAATGCGCTGCGCCCTGCGCCGGTGATGTGGTACCGCACGATGCGGCCACTGTTGGCAGGTGCAATCCAGTCCTTCAGGGCCATCGCCTGCGCGACCGCCGCATCGACCGTGGCCGTCCGTGCCGTGCCCCCGCCCGGCATGTCGCGCACGACGACCGCCTTGTCGAGATCGGCCGCCACGGCAAGGATCGCACCCGTCTCGCACAGCCGCCGCAGCGCCCGCATGGCCTCGCGGGCCAGCGTTTCTTCATCGGGCATGTCCAGGGCGGAATGTGAAGTCATCGGCGGGCGGTCCTTCGCGCCTTTGCGCATAATCTGAGGGGGTGTCCCGAGCTTGCGGAGCGCGGCATCGACAAGCGGATCGTCGCGCCGCATCTCAACCTTGCGGATCTGGCGCAATATGGTCGAGGCATGGCATCCCGCCTGCCGGGCAAGCGCCCGGATCGGCTGTCCGCCTTCGGTATGCGCGATGTAGTGAAGCGCCCCCGCGGGCACCCAGTCAGGCAGCAAGCCCGCAGCCTGCCGCCCTGCAAAATCAAGGTCAGTCACCTTTCCATCATCCCCCATGATATGTCGATGGCATTTATCCACAGACCTATACACAACCTAAAATTGAATTTGTTACCTGATCGTTAAAATCCGGCAATTTCTTAATCATTGTTTCTAAAACATCAACAGTGGTGAAAGCGCCGTGCGCGCTCTCGACCCGTCGCGCAACACCCGCTCAGGTTGTGCCATGGTGGCATCTGATCGGGACCAGATCCCCGGTCGCCCACACCGCGAGGAGAGCCCGATGCAAGACATCCTGACCATGCTGAACACCCTGCACCGCCCGCGACTGATGATGCGCGCCGCGCGAATCGGTGCCGAGGATTACCGCCGCGCCGTCCAACTGCCGAGGCTGCTGGGATACGGCGTGCTGCCCCGCCACGGGGCGGCCCTCCTGAAACTCATGGAGATCGAGGCCGATCTCGAACAGCAACGCAAGGCGTCGGATGCAGGCTACAACCTGGTCCGCCATATTGATGTGCTGATCGCGATGGTGGCCGAGGCCCGCGTGCTGCGTGCAGCGCAGCAGGCCCCGGCGCCGGTCACATGAAGCTGTCGGGCTCCGACAGTTTCTTCTGTGCGACGAAGGCATCCAGCGCCTCGCGGATGGACGGGTCCATGTCCGGTTGCTGGTAAGTGGCGAGCATCTTCTCGACACGCAGCGCGGCCAGCGCCTGGGTGTCGCGCGCGCCCTCGTCTTCCCAGGTCTCGAAGGGCTTGTAGTCCAGAAGGTCGGACTTCCAGAAGGCGCTCTTGAAATTCGCCTGCGTATGGGCGCAGCCGAGGTAGTGCCCGCCGGGGCCCACTTCGCGGATCGCGTCCATGGCCTGGGCGTTCTCGTCCATCTCGATCCCTTTGGCGAGATGATGCAATACGCCAAGTTGATCTGCGTCCATGACGAACTTCTCGAAAGAGCTCACCAGCCCGCCCTCCAGCCAGCCGCAGGCATGCAGCATGAAGTTTACGCCGGACAGCAGCCCCATGTTGAGGCTGTTCGCGGTCTCGTAAGCCGCCTGTGCATCGGGCAGCTTCGAGCCGCAGAAGGACCCAGCAGACCGGTAAGGCAGGTTCAGCCTCCGCGCGAGCTGTCCCGCGCCATAGGTGATATGCGCAGCCTCCGGCGTGCCGAAGGTGGGCGCGCCCGAATTCATGTCGATCGAGGTCACGAAGGCCCCCATGATCACCGGTGCACCGGGCTTGCACAGCTGGGAATAGGCGATGCCCGCCAGCGTCTCGGCCAGCACCTGCGTCAGCGTCCCCGCCACCGACACCGGCGCCATGGCTCCGCCGACGATGAAGGGCGACACGATGCAGGCCTGATTGTTCTGCGCATAGACCTCAAGCGCCCCCATCATCACGTCATCGAAAACCATGGGCGAGTTGATGTTGATGAGCGAGGTCATCACCGTGTTCTGCGCCACGAAATCCTCACCAAAGAGGATCTTGCACATATCCACCGAATCCTGCGCGCGGCTGGGTTCGGTCACCGAGCCCATGAACGGCTTGTCGCTCAGCGTCATATGCGCGTGCAGCATGTCCAGGTGCCGCTTGTTCACCGGCAGGTCCGTCGGTTCGCAAACCGTCCCACCCGAATGGTGCAGCCACTTGGACATGTAGCCCAACTTCACGAACTTGTTGAAATCCGCCATCGTCGCATAGCGCCGCCCACCGGCGGCATCGCGCACGAAAGGCGGGCCATAGACGGGGGCCAGCACGAGGTTATTGCCCCCCACCTCGACGTTGCGTGCGGGGTTGCGGGCGTGCTGGGTGAAGGAGGACGGAGCCGTCGCGCAAAGCTTGCGCGCCAAACCGCGCGGGATGCGCACGCGCTCGCCGGTGATGTCGGCCCCGGCCTCGCGCCAGCGCGCGATCGCTCCGGGGTTGTTGATGAAGTTAACGCCGATCTCTTCCAGCACCGTCTCGGCGTTGTGCTCGATGATCTGAAGCGCCTCTTCGGTCAGCACCTCGAAATTCGGGATGTTGCGTTCGATGAACTTCGCCGTTTCAAAAGATACCGCGCTGCGTTCCGCGCGCCGCGCGGCCCCGCCGCCACCCCGTCCGCGCCGTGCTCTTTCCGACATAATCCGTTCCTTTGGTCAGAGTTTGCACTCTGCTATCCCAAATCCGCGGAACCGCTCTAACGGATACCGGCCTTTAACGGTGAAAAGCGACATCGTCCCGCCTGCATCTCTTTCTGGCCCCATAAAGTCCCGGGGTTTGGGGCAGAGCCCCAATGCGGCCTTGCCAGCCGTGCCAAGCACACCTAATCAGGCGCTATGAATGACATCTCCGCCCCCGCCGACCACGACCGCCTGCTGATCATCGATTTCGGCAGCCAGGTCACCCAGTTGATCGCCCGCCGCCTGCGCGAGCTGAAGGTCTATTGCGAAATCCACCCCTTCAACACGGTGGATGAGGCCTTTCTGGCCGACTTCGCGCCGCGCGCTGTGATCTTCTCGGGCGGCCCGGCGTCGGTCATCGACGCAGGCTCCCCCCGCCCGCCCGAAAAGGTCTTCGATCTGGGCGTGCCGATCCTCGGTATCTGCTATGGCCAGCAGGTCATGATGGAAATGCTGGGCGGCAAGGTCGAGCGCGGCCACGGCACCGCCGAATTCGGCCGCGCGTATGTCACACCCGGTGCGCAGAAACTCGATCTGCTGGAGGGCTGGTTCGCCACCGACCGCGAGCAGGTCTGGATGAGCCACGGCGACCATGTCAGCCGAATCGCCCCCGGCTTCGAGGTCTTTGGCACCTCGCCCAACGCGCCCTTTGCCATCACCGCCGACACCGCGCGCCACTTCTATGCGGTGCAGTTCCACCCCGAGGTGCATCACACGCCGAACGGCTCGAAACTCTACGAGAATTTCGTGCGCCTCGCTGGCTTCGAGGGCGACTGGACGATGAGCACCTACCGCGAAGAGGCGGTGGCCGCGATCCGCGAGCAGGTCGGCGACAAGCACGTCATCTGCGCCCTCTCCGGCGGCGTCGATTCCTCCGTTGCCGCCGCCCTCATCCACGAGGCGGTGGGCGACCAGCTGACCTGCGTCTTCGTGGACCACGGTCTGTTGCGAAAGAACGAGGCGCAGGAGGTCGTGGCCATGTTCCGCGACCACATGAACCTGCAGGTCATCCACGCCGACGAGACCGAGCTGTTCCTCGGTCAGCTCGAAGGCCAGTCGGACCCCGAGACCAAGCGCAAGATCATCGGCAAGCTCTTCATCGACGTCTTTCAGAAATACGCCGACCAGATCGACGGGGTCGAGTTTCTCGCCCAGGGCACGCTCTACCCCGACGTGATCGAATCGGTCAGCTTCTCCGGCGGCCCCTCGGTCACGATCAAGAGCCACCACAACGTGGGCGGCCTGCCCGAAAAGATGGGTCTGAAACTGGTCGAACCCCTGCGCGAGCTGTTCAAGGACGAGGTCCGCGCACTGGGTCGCGAACTTGGTCTGCCGCCCTCCTTCATCGGGCGTCACCCCTTCCCCGGGCCGGGCCTCGCCATCCGCTGCCCCGGAGAGATCACGCGCGAGAAACTCGACATCCTGCGTGAGGCGGACGCGGTCTATATCGACCAGATTCGCAAGCACGGCCTATACGACGAGATCTGGCAGGCCTATGCGGCGATCCTGCCCGTACGTACCGTGGGCGTCATGGGCGACGGGCGCACCTATGATTTCGCCTGTGCGCTCCGCGCGGTGACATCGGTCGACGGCATGACCGCGGATTACTATCCCTTCACCCATGAATTCCTTGGGGAGACCGCCACCCGGATCATCAACGAGGTCAAGGGCATCAACCGCGTGACCTACGACATCACCTCCAAGCCGCCGGGAACCATCGAATGGGAGTGACCCTCAACGGATACCTGCGCTGCGCCAACGACGCCGAGGCCGCGCGCGTGCGCGCCGCACTGGAGGAGCACATCCGCCTGACACGGGCCGAACCGGGCTGCATCTCTTTCGAGGTCACCGCGACGGAGGACCCGCTGGTCTGGCGTGTGGCCGAGGAATTCACCGACCCCGCAGCCTTCAAGGCCCATCAGGCCCGCGCTGCCGCCTCGGCCTGGGCGCAAGAGACCAAAGGCATCGCCCGCGACTACACGGTCGAAGGCCTGGAATGAACCCCACCCTGCGCGCGTCCCTGTGGATGCTGGGGGCGATCTTCAGCTTCACGATGATGGCCATTGCCGGGCGCGAGCTGGGCGGCACCTTCGATACCTTCGAGATCATGATGTGGCGGTCGGTCTTCGGGGTGGTGATCGTCCTCGCCCTCGCCTTCTGGTTCGGCACGCAGCGGCAGATCGGCGTCGGCGCGATCCGGCTGCATTTCATCCGCAACATCTTTCACTTCGCAGGCCAGAACCTTTGGTTCTATGCCGTCACCGCCGTGCCCCTCGCGCAGGTCTTCGCGCTGGAATTCACCACGCCCCTCTGGGTGATCGTACTGTCGATCTTCATCCTCGGTGAAAGGCTCACGCCGATGCGGGCGGTGGGCGCGCTGATGGGTTTCGCGGGCATCCTGATCGTCGCCCGTCCCGACCCGTCTGGCCTGAACGCGGGGCTGATCGCCGCTGCCACCTGCGCCATTTTCTTCGCGCTGACCTACGTTTTCACCAAAAAGCTGACCCGGACCGAGAGCATCACCGCGATCATGTTCTACCTGACCTTCTTCCAGCTCATCTTTGGCATCATCGCGGCCGGCTACGACGGTGACATCAGGGTACCCGGCCTGCCCGACCTGCCCTGGCTGTTGCTGGTGGGGGTCTGCGGGCTGCTCGCGCATTTCTGCATCACCAAGGCGCTCTCCATCGCGCCCGCCGCCGTTGTCGCCCCTATCGACTTCGCGCGCCTGCCCATCATCGCCATCGTCGCCGTGCTGGTCTATGGCGAGGCGCTGGACCTTTGGGTCTTCGTCGGTGCCGTCATCATCTTTGCGGGTAACTACCTCAACATCTGGTCCGAGACGCGCAAAACCGCATGAACCGGATCGTCCCGGCGCCCCATGGGCGCTAGACCGTTGCCATGACGCAAAAATCCCTCTCCCCCCGCGCCTGGACCGAGATGTCGCTGCTTGCGCTGATCTGGGGTGTCTCCTTCGTCTCGATCCGCATCGCCCTTGACGAGATCGGCCCCCTGACGGCGGTGGCCCATCGGGTCGGCTGGGCCGCTCTGGTGCTGTGGCTGGTCGTGCTTTTCATGCGCCTGCCCGTGCCCCGCGACCCGAAGGTCTGGGGCGCATTCCTCGGTATGGGGCTTCTCAACAACGTCATCCCCTTCGGCCTCATGGCCTGGGGGCAGTTGCACATCGAAAGCGGTCTCACCTCTATCCTGAACGCAACGACGGCGATCTTCGGCGTCCTCGTCGCGGCCCTCGTCTTTGCCGACGAACGGCTCACCGCGCGCAAGGGGCTCGGCGTCACCCTCGGCTTTGCAGGTGTGGCCACGGCCATCGGCCTTGAGAACCTGCGTTCCCTCGATCTCCGCTCGCTTGCGCAACTCGGCGTTCTGGGCGGAACGGTCTCCTATGCCTTCGCGAGCGCCTGGGCCCGCAAAACCCTCTCCGGTCAGCCCCCGCAGGTCGCCGCCGCGGGCATGGTCACCATGGCGACGCTGATCATGCTGCCCGCCGCATGGATGCTCGAAGGTCCTGTCACCCTCGATCTCGCCCCGCGCACGATGCTCGCCATCGGCTATTACGCGATCCCCGGCACTGCACTTGCCTACCTGCTCTACTACCGCGTCCTTGCCATGGCGGGCAGCGGCAACCTGATGCTGGTCACGCTCCTCATTCCGCCTGTCGCCATCGTGCTGGGTGCCACATTGCTTGGGGAAAGCCTGCGCCCGGCGGCCTATGGCGGATTTGCCCTGCTTGCCCTTGGACTGACCTTGATCGACGGGCGCATCTGGCGCAGCCGGAACCTTCACGCTAGGAAGGGCTGATCTGTCAGCTTCCGGACCTGCCCCATGCTCTACGCCTCCGCCCAAGACTGGCGCGCCGCCAAGCGCCGCAAGGTTCTCGTCTTCGGCATGTCGGGTCTGGGTAAGACCCATGTCAGCAGCCTGCTGCGCGCCTCGGGCGACTGGTTTCATTACTCCATCGACTACCGCATCGGCACCCGCTACCTGGGCGAACTGATCGCCGACAACGCCAAGGCCGAGGCGATGAAGGTGCCCTTCCTGCGTGAGCTGTTGATGAGCGACAGCATCTACATCGGCTCGAACATCACCTTCGAAAATCTCAAGCCCGTCGCCACCTGGCTGGGTAAACCCGGCAACCCGGAAAAGGGCGGCCTGCCCATGTCGGAATACGTGCGCCGACAGGAAGCCTTCCGCCAGGGCGAAATCGGCGCGCTGCGTGACACCGCGCATTTTGCCGAACGGGCCAAGCAGCTTTACGGCTACGACCATTTCATCTGTGACACCGGCGGGTCGATCTGCGAATGGGTCGATGCCGAGAACCCGCAGGATCAATTGCTGACGGAACTCGCGCGTGAGTGCCTTCTTATCTGGATCAAGGGGGACGAGGCCCACACCCAGGAACTGATCCGCCGCTTCGACCGCGCGCCGAAACCGATGGCCTACCAGCCCGAATTCCTTGCCTCCGTCTGGGAAGACTACCTGCGCCAGCACGATTGCACCGAGGCAGAGGTCGATCCCGACGCCTTCATCCGCTGGACCTATGCCAAGGCACTGGCCCACCGCCAGCCCCGCTACGAGGCCATGTCCAAATGGGGTGTGACCGTGACCGCCGACCAGATCGCCGCCCTGCGATCCGAGGACGACTTCGTAGACCTGATCGCGGGCGCTCTCGGCGGCTGACCCCTATCCGAAACAGGCCGAAACCGCGCGTCCGATATGCGCATCCGCGCCGCGGAGCGAGAAGCGGATCAGATGCTCGCCCGCCATGCTGCGCAGGGTGGCCCATTCGCCACCTGTGCGAAGCGCCGCCATGAAGGGCGATACGGGCGGCACATTCACGCTGAGCGCCCCGCGTGTCATGTCGAAAGGCACGATGTACTCAGTCGTCCCGATCAACATGCGGTATTGCCCTGGCGGCAACGGCAGTTCGCTCAGGGTCAGAAAACTCTGCCCGGCGAAACAGAAGTAATAGAGCCCATAGCCCTGCTCCGCCTGTGTCCCGGCAAACTGATGCCGCCCGTCGGTCGCCACCCCGCTTCCCCAGTCAGACTGAACCGGTAAAGGTGATTGATCTGCCTCACCCCGCGGCGCTACGCAGAAGCGCTCGACGCATTGGTGATATTCGTGGCTCTGCACGCCCGGAGAATTGGCGAGGCATGACCAGACGCAGCGCTGAACCTCCATCGGGTCCTCCTGCGCTGCGACCGTTCCGGCAAGCCCGAAACATACCAACCATAACAAGCAAAAAAGACGCATATAGCAGCTTTGCGGCGAAAGTCGTTCGGGATCAACCAACCACGTTGCGGTGAACGCCCCTTGGCAGCTCCCGAACAGCGGTCTATCTAAACCGCTCTACGCTCAGGAAACTCCGATGCCCATCAAACTGCCCTCCAACCTCCCCGCCTTCGACGTGCTGACGCGCGAGGGTGTGATGGTGATGGACGAGGATATGGCCGCCCGGCAGGACATCCGCCCCCTGCGGATCGCGCTTTTGAACCTGATGCCCAAGAAGATCCAGACCGAGAACCAGTTCGCCCGCCTGATCGGTGCCACGCCCTTGCAGATCGAGCTGAGCCTCTTGCGCATGACCGACCACCAGACGCGCAACACCGCCGCCGAGCATATGGAGAGCTTCTACCGCCCCGTCAGCGAGGCATGGGACGAGAAATTCGACGGCCTGATCATCACCGGCGCGCCTATCGAACACATGCCGTTCGAAGAAGTCACCTATTGGGACGAACTCAAGCGCGTGATGGACTGGACCCAGAGTAACGTCTTTTCCACCTTCGGCGTCTGCTGGGGCGGGATGGCGATGATCAATCATTTCCACGGGGTCAAGAAACACCTGCTGGAACACAAGGCCTTCGGCTGCTTCCGGCACAAGAACCTCGTGCCCTCCTCGCCCTACCTGCGCGGGTTTTCCGATGAATGCGTGATGCCTGTCTCGCGCTGGACCGAGATGCGGCAGGACGAGGTCGACCAGCATCCCGATCTGGTGACGCTTCTGGCCAGTGACGAGGTCGGCCCCTGTCTGATCGAGGACGCCAGGCACCGCGCGCTGTACGTCTTCAACCACTTCGAATACGACAGCGACACGCTCAAGCAGGAATACGACCGCGACGTGGCAGCGGGCACGCCCATCAACGTGCCCTGCAACTACTACCCGGACGACGATCCGACCCGCAAACCCACCAATCGCTGGCGCAGCCATGCGCATCTGCTTTACGGCAACTGGATCAACGAGATCTACCAGGGCACGCCCTTCGACCTCGAAGAGATCGGCAAAGGCTGAGATGAACCGCGCCATGCTCTATATCGTCATTCTGGTCCTCGCGGTGGTTGTGCTGACGCAATGGCGGGCGGGCGTGCGTGAAGGGCAATGGGTGCGCGCCCATCCGCCCGCTCACGAGATCATCGAGATCGACGGCGTACCTGTGCATTACCGAATCAAAGGTGAAGGCCCCGACCTTGTCCTGATCCACGGGGCCAGCGGCAACATGAACGATTTCACCATGGGCTTCACCGACCGGCTGACCGACCGTTACCGCGTGATCCTCTTCGACCGCCCCGGCCTTGGCTGGACGGGCCGCCTTCCGGGCTACGGCGGACCCTGGAACAACGCCGAGGAAACGCCGCTCGAACAGGGGCGCCTTCTGCAAAAGGCCGCCGACCGGATCGGGGTCAAGAACCCCATCGTACTCGGCCATTCCTTCGGCGGCATCGTCAGCCTCGCCTGGGGGCTTGAACGCCCCGAAGACACCGCCGCCCTCGTCCTTGTCTCCGGCGTGGCAGAACCCTGGCCGGGCCAGCTGGGCTGGACCTACACCGTCAACGGCTCCACCCTGGGCGGTGCGCTCTTTGTCCCACTGATCACGGCCTTCCTGCCGCAAAGCTATGTCGCCTCCAGCATCGAAAGCATCTTCGCCCCGCAAGAGGCCCCCGAAGGCTATGCCGAACACCTCGGCGTCGGCCTCACCCTGCGCCGCGAAAGCACCCGCGCCAACGCCCAGCAGGTCAACGCCCTGCGCCCGCACGTGGTCGAAATGCAAAAGCGCTACGGCACGCTCACAATGCCCATCGAGGCGGTCCATGGCGATGCCGACACCATCGTGCCGCTCAAAATACACGCCGAGGTGCTGATGGGCGATGTCCCCAACGGCAATCTGACCGTGCTCCCGGGCCAGGGTCACATGCCCCAGCACACCGCGCCCGAAGAGGTCGTCGCGGTCATCGACCGCGCCGCCGCACGCGCGGGTTTGCGTTAATCCCATTAACATTCCATATAGAGAGGGTAAGACACCCCCAGCGGAGGCCCCATGGACCTGCCCTTTGACGGCGCGATCAGCGCCTATTTCGAGAACGACGCGCCCAAGGACATCCGCGAGGCAATCAAGCGCACGGACAAGGACGATATCCTGTCGTCGAGCTATCCGCATCCCGAACGCATGGCGCGCAAGGTCTACGAACGCGAGATGGAGCAGCTGCAGATCGAACTGGTCAAACTGCAATCATGGGCCCGCGAAAGCGGCACCCGCATCGCCTGCGTCTTCGAGGGTCGCGATGCCGCCGGCAAGGGCGGCACGATCAACCGCTTCCGCGCCAACCTGAACCCCCGCGCCGCCCGCGTCGTGGCCCTGTCGAAACCCACCGAGACGGAACAGGGCGAATGGTATTTCCAGCGCTACGTCAGGCACTTGCCCACCGCGGGCGAGATCGCTTTCTTCGACCGTTCCTGGTACAATCGCGGCGTGGTCGAGCATGTCTTCGGCTTCTGCACCCCCGAACAGCGCTCCCATTTCTTCACCCAGGTCGGTCCCTTCGAAGAGATGCTGGTGGACGAGGGCATCCACCTCTTCAAGTTCTGGCTCAACGTCGGCCGCGCCGAACAACTCCGCCGGATGCTCGCGCGCGAAAGCGACCCGCTCAAGAAATGGAAACTCAGCAGCATCGACGTGAAGGGCCTCGCGAAATGGGACGCCTATTCGGAGGCCATCAAGGAGACGCTGACCAAAAGCCACACCGATCACGCCCCCTGGACCATCGTGCGCTCCGACGACAAGCGCCGCGCGCGGCTCAACGCCATCCGCTGTGTGCTGCATGCCTTCGACTACACCCGCAAGGACGCCCGCGCCCTCGGCGAGATCGACAAAGGCATCTGCGGCGGACCGGACATCTGGAATGGCTAAGAAGGGCTACCATCACGGCAACCTGCGCGAGGCGCTGATCGCCGCCGCCCTCGAGCTGATCGAGGCGCGCGGGCCGATGGGCTTTACCCTGTCTGAGGCCGCCAAACAGGCGGGCGTCACACCGGCCGCGGTCTACCGCCATTTCGACGGGCGCGAGGCGCTCATCGCCGAAGCGGCCCAGCAGGGCTACGAGATTTTCGCGGACCTCATGGAATACGCCTACCAGTCCGGCCAGCCCTCCGCCCTCAAGGCCTTCGAGGCAACGGGCCGCGCCTACCTCGCCTTCGCCCGGAAATACCCCGGCCATTACATCGCGATGTTCGAAAGCGGCGTCTCTGTGAACCGCACCCCGGAACTGGCGCATGTGGCCAACCGGGCCAATGCCGTGCTGGAAAAGGCCGCCACCGACCTCAGCCAGCATATCCCCGAGGACAAGCGCCCGCCCGCGTCGATGTTCAGCGCCCATATCTGGGCCATGAGCCACGGGGTGGTCGAACTCTTCGCCCGCAACTCCCCCGGCCGCGCCTCGCCCTTCCCGCCCGAGGACCTGCTGGAGACCGGCATCGGCATCTACCTGCGCGGCCTCGGCCTGATCCGGCCCGACGACTAAGCCGAAACCGGTTCCACCACCTTCTCCATCAACACCTCCGCCGCGATGCTCAGCGACCGTTTGCGCGCCGCGTGATCATGGATCTGGCTGGTCAGGATGATTTCATCCGGTGCGAAGCGCGCGATAAAGGCGTCTATCTGCGCACGCACCGTATCGGGACTGCCTACCGCAGAGATGCGCAGCATCAAATCGACGCTGCGCCGCACGCCCGCACCGATCACCGCGTCGATATCCTCCACCGGCTCCGGTAGCTTGCCGCGCGTCCCCGTCCGCATCCGCGCGAAAGCCTGCTGCATCGAGGTGCGAAGATAGGCACCTTCGGCGTCGGTGTCCGCGGCAAAGACATTCACCGCCAGCATGAAGCGCGGCGCGTCCAGATGGGCGGAAGGCCGGAAGGTCTGGCGATAGACCTCGATGGCCTGTTCCAGCGCATCCGGCGCGAAATGCGAGGCAAAGGCATAGGGCAGCCCGAAATGCGCCGCCAGCTGCGCCCCGTACAAAGAGGAGCCCAATATCCAGACCGGCACATGGCTCCCCTCTCCCGGCAGCGCACGCACCGGCACGCCGGGTCGCGGATCGCCAAGATATCCCATCAGCTCCACCACATCGCCGGGAAAATCGTCGCTCCCCGCCCGCCGCAGCGCATGGTAAACCGCATGATCCCCACCTGGCGCACGCCCGAGGCCCAGATCGATGCGGTCCCCGTAAAGAGCCGCAAGCGTCCCGAACTGCTCGGCAATCGCAAGTGGTGCGTGGTTGGGCAGCATCACGCCCCCCGCGCCGACGCGAATCCGCTTGGTATGCGCCGCGACATGCCCGATCAGCACGGAGGTCGCCGCACTCGCGATCCCCGGCATATTGTGATGCTCGGCCATCCAGTAGCGGTGATAGCCCAGCCGCTCCGCCATCTGCGCCAGATCTGTGGTATTTCGCAGCGCCTGCGGGATGTCACTGCCTTCGGGGACAGGCGCCAGATCGAGAACGGAATATTGCATCGAAAATCTCTCCTTCACTGCCAAAATAGACGCGCCGGGATGCACATGAAAGACATCTCGAACCGGCGCGCGCCGCTCTCCCCTCTTTCTGGCCGCATAAAGTCCCGGGGTCTGGGGCAGCGCCCCAGTCAACCTCGACACAAGCGCAACAAACGAAAAAGGGCCGCACCACCCGGTACGGCCCTTCCCAGAATTCTTCGGAAAAGACTTAACGCTTGGAGAACTGGAAGCTCTTGCGCGCCTTCGCCTTACCGTACTTCTTGCGTTCCACGACGCGGCTGTCGCGGGTCAGGAAGCCTGCGGCCTTCAGCGCTGCACGGTGCGACGGATCGTAAAGCTGCAGCGCTTTCGAGATGCCGTGCTTGACCGCGCCGGCCTGACCGGACAGGCCGCCGCCCTTGACGGTTGCCATCACGTCGAACTGGCCTTCGGTGTTGGTGATGCCGAAGGGCTGGGCGAGGATCATCTGCAACACGGGGCGCGCAAAATATTCGTTCTGCGGCTTGCCGTTCACCACGACCTTGCCGGAACCCGGCTTGATCCAGACGCGCGCAACGGCGTCCTTGCGCTTGCCGGTGGCATAGGCGCGGCCCAGCTCGTCACGGACCGGCTCGCGGGAAACTTCCTCGACGGCGGGGGTGCCCTGCACCGCGCCGATGTCCTCGGTCACGACCTCGGCGAGGTCTTCGAGTGTCTTGATTTCGTCAGCCATCTTTATGCGCTCCGGGTGTTTTTCTTGTTCATGGACTTCACGTCCAGAACTTCGGGGCTCTGCGCCTCGTGGGGATGTTCCGCACCTGCGTAGACGCGCAGGTTGGTCATGATCTTGCGGCTCAGGCGGTTGCCGGGCAGCATGCGCTTGACGGCCTGCATGACAACACGCTCGGGATGCGCACCTTCGAGGATCTGCGCCTTGGTGCGGGACTTGATGCCGCCGGGGTGGCCGGTGTGCCAGTAGAAGTGCTCTTCGCGCTTCTTGCCGGTCATCTGCACCTTGTCGGCGTTGATCACGATGACATTGTCACCGCAATCCATGTGGGGGGTGAAGGACGGCTTGTGCTTGCCGCGCAGGCGCATGGCAACGATCGATGCAAGACGGCCCAGCACCACGCCCTCGGCGTCGATGATGATCCATTTCTTGTCGATTTCTGCCGGTGTCGCAGTAAAGGTTTTCATCGGCTTTTCCTATAAACGGTGATCGGGGCCGTCCGGGGACGGCACGCATCGGTGATGGGCGGGTTATAAGGATTGCAAAGGCAGCGTCAAGCCGCACACATCCGATTTATTCAAGCAAAATCAGTATGTTAAAATTTAGGTAATATATTACCCCAACTCAAACGCTGATTTGCTCCGGCGGAGAGTCGAGCAGATCGCGCAGGCATGCCATGGCCTGCTCGAAACGGCTCAGCGACACTGCGCCGTTGATGGCGATGCGCACCGCATGCGGGCTTTGTGCGTCCCGGCCCGCGAATTCCTCCGCCGCCCTGATCTGGATGCCCTGCTTTTCCGCCGCCTGACAGAAGGCCGAGGCGCGCCAGCCCTGCGGCAGCAGCAGCCAGAGAAACGGCACGTCCTTGCGCCAGCGCAGGTCGAAACGGCCAAGTGCGTTGACGGCGATCTTGACGTATTTCTCCACACCCTCGCGCGACCGTTCCATGATCTGCGGCAGCTGGGGATGCGCCAGAAGCGCCGCCGTCAGGTCGATCATCGGCGTGGCAAGGCCGAAGAACCCGTGTTCGGCCGAGCGGTGCAAGGCCGCCGACATGCCGCGCGGCCCGATCGCGCAGCCGATGCGCAACGCGGGCGTGATGGATTTCGACAGCGAGGTGACATACCAGCCCCGCTCCGGCGCAAGCAGGCGGTAGCCCTCTCCCACCGCCTGCCCCATCCGGTAACAATCGTCTTCCAGGATTTGCAGGTCCGCCCGGCGCGCCACCTCGACCAGCGCATGCCGCCGCTCCATCGGGGTGAAACCGCAGGTCGGACTGTGCACTTCCGGCGAGGTGCAGATCAACTGCGCCTCCGGGTGGCGTTCGGCGGCCTCGGCCAGTGCCTCCGGAACGATCCCGTCACTGTCGCAGGGCACCGCGACCACGTCCGCGCGCACCAGTTCCGCCGCGCGGCGAAACCCGGGATAGGCAAGTTCCTCCACGAAAATCGTCGGCCGCCTGCCCCGCAGGATCGTCTGAAAGACCAGCAGGATCGCATTCTGCCCGCCGTGGGACAGCACGATGTCGCTTTCGTCGATCCGCCCGATGGGCGAGCCCTTCAGCCAATGCACCATGGCCTCGCGCGCCGCCGTGGCGGTGCGCCGCGACGGATAATGCATCACGCCCGATGGCGGGTCCTGGGCGATCTCTCCCAAAAGGTGCCGGATCAGCTCCGCCTGCCCCCCGTTCGGCAGATGCGGCGAGAAGAAATTCATCGTCTGGCCCGCGCCCGCCGAATTGTGCCGCACCGAATCGATCTCGATCAGATTCAGGGGCACGCTCGGCGTGTTGTCCTCAAGAACCTCCTTGGGATCGGCAACAAACGTCCCCCGTCCCACCTCGGCCTGCAGTACACCGCTGTCGGTCAGAACCGTGTAAGCCCGCGCCACCGTTCCCGGCGTGATCTTGAGCTGCCAGGCCAATTCACGCACCGGGGGCAGCTTTTCCCCGATCTTCAGGCCGCCAGCGGCGATCTGGTCCCGGATCATTGTAACAACCGCTTTGTACTTTGGTTTGGCGCCATCGACGGCGTCGGGCGACCAAATTGTATCCATTACAATGTTTCCCTAGCGACTTTGTACCAATCTTTGTATCGTGTGACTGTAGTGATTTTCTGCTTTGTGTCAATACAATCGAAGTAAGGAGATTTCCCATGGCACACACCAGAACGATCCCGACCGATGCGCTCGGCATCCTCGCCCAGCCCGGCACACCCGTCGCGGCACAGCTTGCGGTGAAATTCGCGGTTCTGGTGACCACATGGGCCACTCGCCGCCGCACAAGGCTCGCCCTCTCCCGGCTGGAGCCCTGGCAGCTGCGCGATGTGGGGCTGACACCGCGGGATGCGTATATCGAATCCCGTCGCGTGTTCTGGTGGTCCTAACATCCCCGTTTAGGGCCGCCAGACCTCTTCAGACTGGGCCGGGTTTTCCCGGCCCATTTTTCATCCCATGCTGCGCGGCGGGATCGCGTAGGTCAGGCTCGCGCGCGCCACCGGCGCCTCCGTCCCTTCGGAGAACAGCAGCACATCCGTCACCGACAACTGCTTGCCCAGCTTCAACAGCCGCGCCTTGGCAATCAGCGGCACGCCCGCCTGCGGCTTGCGCATGAAATCAATGGAACAATTCGTCGTCACCGCCAGCGCCTGCGGGCCAATCTGCGACAGCGTCACCAGATAAGCCGCCACATCCGCCAGCCCGAACATCGACGGCCCCGAGATCGTCCCACCCGGACGCAGATGCCTGTCCGAGGTGATCAGCCGCATCGTGACTTCCCCCTCGCCCACGTGATCCACGTTGAAGTCTTCGGCGACCTGCTGAAAGACCTCCCGCATAAATTCATTGAGCTCTTCTGCGGTCATCACCGGTGTCATGCTTGTTCTCCCCTTCAACGTTGGCCTAGGATTGGCGCGAAACGAGGGAGAGAGGCAAGATGGCAATTCTGGACGTGACGCAACGTGGCGCCGTAACCCACCTGACGATGAACGCACCCGAGCGGCTGAATGCCCTTTCGGACGAGATGCTTGCCGCCTTGCAGGAAACACTTGACGACTTGGCCGAGGACAAGAGCACCCGCGTCATCACCCTCTCCGGCACCGGCAAGGCGTTCTGCGCCGGTCACGACCTGCGCCAGATGACGGCCATGCGCCAGTCCGAGGACGGCGGTGCCGCCGCCTTCAAGGACCTCTTCGACCGCTGCGCCCGTGTGATGGCGCGCGTCCAGTCCATGCCCCAGCCCGTCATCGCCCAGGTCCACGGCATCGCCACCGCCGCGGGCTGCCAGCTTGTCGCCACCTGTGACATGGCCGTCGCTGCGGACGGCACGAAATTCGGTGTCAACGGCGTGAACATCGGGCTCTTCTGCTCGACCCCCATGGTCGCGCTCTCGCGCAACATCCCGCGCAAGCAGGCCTTCGAGATGCTGACCACGGGCGAGTTCATCTCGGCCAAGCGCGCCCGCGACCTTGGCCTTGTGAACCGCGTGGTGCCGGAACCGGCGCTGGCCGACGAAACGGCCAAGCTTGCCGACCTCGTCGCCTCCAAGCTCGGCGCTGCCGTCAAGATCGGCAAAGAGGCGTTCTATCACCAGATCGCCATGAACACCGCCGACGCCTATGCCTACACGGGCGACGTGATGGTGCAGAACATGCTGCGCGACGACACCCGCGAGGGAATCGACGCCTTCCTCGAAAAGCGCGCGCCCGACTGGGATCAGTGATTGTTTCCAATTCGCGTCCTGATTGTTGAAAACAAACTTCTATCAATTCTGGCACAATTGGGGCATGTTTATGTCAGGGCAGATGCCCACCGAATATTTGGGTCGCCGCCGGCGGAAGGTCCCTCCAGATCAGCCTCTCACTGATCGGCCATTCCCGCAGCGGCGACCCCAAAAGTTCCCCTCAAAACGAACTGCCGCTGCGACGCCAAGCCTGTTGCGCGCCCGCGCGCCCTGCCCTAGATCGCGCCTATGACAGAGGAACTTCACATTATAGGCGGCGGCATGGCCGGGTCCGAGGCCGCCTGGCAGGCGGCGAACGCAGGCGTGCAGGTCGTTCTGCACGAAATGCGCCCCGAGGTCGGCACCTTTGCCCATCAGACGGGGCTTCTGGGCGAGATGGTCTGCTCCAACTCCTTCCGCTCGGACGATTCGGAACAGAACGCCGTGGGCCTGCTGCATTGGGAAATGCGCGCGGCAAACGGGCTGATCATGTCCTGCGCGGACAAGCACCGCCTGCCAGCAGGCGGCGCGCTGGCCGTGGACCGCGATCCCTTCGCCCAATCGGTCACAGATGCGCTCATGGCCCATCCTAAGGTGCGCGTGGAACACGGCGAAATCACCGAACTGCCGCGCGAGGGTCACTGGATCATCGCCACCGGCCCCCTCACCTCCGGCGCTCTGGCCGAGGCCATCGCCGCCGAGACCGGTGCCGAGGCGCTCGCCTTCTTCGACGCCATCGCCCCCATTGTCTATTTCGACAGCATCGACATGTCGAAGGCCTGGATGCAGTCCCGCTATGACAAGGGCGAGACCGAAGAAGAGCGCACAGCCTACCTCAACTGCCCGATGACCAGGGACCAATACGAAGCCTTCATCGACGCGCTGCTGGCCGCCGACAAGACCGAATTCCGCGAGGGCGAAACGGCAGGTTATTTCGACGGTTGCCTACCCATCGAGGTCATGGCCGAGCGCGGCCGCGAAACCCTCCGCTTTGGCCCGATGAAGCCGGTGGGCCTCACCAACCCGCACGACCCCGATGTGAAACCCTACGCCGTCGTGCAGCTGCGGCGCGACAACAAGCTCGGCACGCTCTACAACATCGTGGGTTTCCAGACCAAAATGAAGTACGGCGCGCAAACCGCTGTTTTCAAGATGATACCCGGACTTGAGAACGCGTCCTTTGCCCGCCTCGGCGGCATCCACCGCAACTCCTTCATCAACTCCCCCACACTACTCGACAACCAGATGCGCCTGCGCGCGCGCCCCAACATCCGCTTTGCAGGCCAGATCACCGGGGTCGAAGGCTATGTCGAAAGTGCCGCCATGGGGCTGCTCGCGGGCCGCATGGCCGCTGCCGAGATTATGAGCACCCCCATCGAACCGCCCCCAAACACCACTGCCATGGGGGCACTCATCACCCACATCACCGGCGGCGCGGATGCCAAGACCTTCCAGCCGATGAACGTGAACTTCGGCCTCTTCCCGCCTGTGGAGGGCCTCAAGGGCGGCCGCCGCGGGCGCAAGGACCGCTACAAGGCCTACACCGACCGGGCCAAGGCCGACTGGCAGGGCTGGCTGGACAGGGAAGCCGTGCCTGCCTAAGCTTCCGGCATGACGGACAGCTTTCTCGACAAGGTCTACGCCGCGCGCAACGAAGCCGAAACGCGCGCGATCTACGACGCATGGGCGGCCAGCTACGAAAAGGAAGTGGCCGAGAACGGCTATGTCACGCCTGAACGCTGCGCCAGGGCACTCGCTGGGGTGACGAAGGACATGAGCGCTCCCATTCTGGATTTCGGTTGCGGCACAGGACTCTCCGGGCTGGCCTTAAAGCTTTCAGGTTTCACGACAATCGACGGCGTCGATCTGTCGACCGAGATGCTGGCAGAGGCCGAAAAGAAGGGCGTTTACCGCAAGACATGGCAGATCGCGGGCGACACCGCGCTTCCGAAAGGGGCCTATCCCTCTATTGCCGCCATCGGCGTTATCGGCTCCGGCGCGGCCCCGATATCAGCCCTCGACACACTGATGAAATCCCTCGGCAAGGGCGGCAGGCTGGTCTTTTCCTTCAACGACCACACGCTCGAGGACCCAATCCACGAGGCCCGCATCAGCGAATGGACCGACTGCGGCGCGGCGCGGCTCCTGTTCCGCGAACGCGGCGACCACCTGCCGGGCCTCAACATGAAGTCCAACGTCTATATTCTTGAAAAGGCTTGATGTTCCGCACCCGCTTCGCGCCTTCCCCGACCGGACCGCTGCACCTTGGCCACGCCTATTCAGCGCTTCTGGCCTTCGACATGGCTCAGGCGGCTGGCGGCAGCTTCCTGCTCAGGATCGAGGATATCGACCAATCCCGCGCCCGCCCGGAATGGGAGGCGCAGATCTACGATGATCTGCACTGGCTTGGTATCCGCTGGCCTGAACCCGTGATGCGCCAGTCCGACCGGCAGCCCGCCTATGACGCAGTTCTCGACCAGCTCTGGTCGCGCGGCCTGCTCTACCCCTGCACCTGTTCCCGCGCCGACATCGCCGCCGCCGCCTCCGCCCCGCAGGAAGGCGCACCGCTGCTGGGCCCTGACGGAATGGTTTACCCCGGCACCTGCCGCGAGAGCGCGGACCGCACCGGACGAAGACCTGCCGGTACCTCCCTGCGCCTCGACATGGCCATGGCACTGGAAGGGATCGACAGGCTCCATTTCACAGAAACAGGCACGCGCGCCGGCGAGATCACCATCTCCGCTCAGCACCTGATCACCGAGGTCGGCGACGTCGTCCTCGCCCGCCGCGACATGGGGACCTCCTACCACCTTTCCGTGGTCATCGACGACGCCGCCCAAGAGATCACCCACGTTGTCCGGGGCGAAGACCTCTTCGAGGCCACCGCGATCCACGTTCTGCTCCAACAGTTGCTCGATCTGCCCACGGCCGTCTACCACCACCACCGCCTGATCCGAGACGAGACCGGCAAGCGTCTTGCCAAGCGTGACGACGCACGCGCCATCCGCCTTTACCGGGACGAAGGGAAATCGCCCGACGATATCCGTGTCATGGTAGGCCTTTAGCAGGCGAAGCTCACCTAGACAGGCGCCGACAACTCAACCGTCTCACCGTCCCGCACCGCCCGGTAAAAGCAATTCGGCCGCCCCGTATGACAGGCTGGCCCCGTCTGCCGCACCAGCACCAACAGGCAATCCGCGTCGCAATCGTACCGGAAATCCACCAGTTCCTGCACGTGCCCGCTGGTCTCGCCCTTGACCCAGAAGGCCTGCCGCGACCGGCTCCAATAGGTGACGCGCCCCGTCTCCAGCGTACGCGCGATGCTCTCGGCATTCATCCAGGCCAGCATCAGCACATCCTTGCTGGTCGCATCCTGCGCGATGGCCGGTATCAGCCCCGCCTCGTTGAACCGCAGGCTCTCAGGATCGAACGGCATGATGTCGCTCCCCTTCAAAAGTTTTTGCATCTCGCTTGCGCAGGTTTATGTAGGCAATGGCAAGCAAAGGGAACAGCCATGTCGGGCGATACGGACCTGATCAAACTCTATTCATCGCGCATCCTGGCGCTCGCGGCGGATATTCCGCACCTCGGGCGGCTGGAAAACCCCGATGCGACGGTCAAGCGCCGCTCGCCGCTTTGCGGCTCCACCGTCACTGTCGACGTGCGCGTCGAGGATGGAAAGCTTGTCGATCTCGGCCAGGACGTGAAGGCCTGCGCATTGGGGCAGGCTGCCGCAGCCGTGACCGGTGCGGGTGCGATGGGGGCCACGTTTGACCAGATCACGCGCGGCCGCGACCAGCTGCGCGCCATGCTGAAGGAAGGCGGCCAGGTGCCGGAGGCGCCCTTCGACGGGTTCGAGGTGCTGAAGCCTGCGGTTGATTACAAGAACCGCCACGCCTCGATCATGCTCAGCATCGAGGCCATCGTGGAAGCCATGGAAAACACCATGGCTGCTGAGAGCGTGGGCAAGGCCTAGCCTCAGACAGAGGCTTTCTGCGCCGGGACCACTGATACCGAAAGCCAAGGCCCCGGATCAGGTCAAGGTCACATCGCGCCGCGAAACCCCCAACATCCAATCCGGCACCCCATACGCCCTAGCCAAAAAAAAGCGCCGCACATCCGAAGCGGATGGCGGCGCAGGGAAGCGTTTCTCATGTGGGACCCATCGGTGCCCAAATGCCGATCAGGGACAGGCAGTGTCGATCGGCTGCATCAGATCGGGACGGATGCAAATGGCACAAACGGCATGAGAGCGCAGGCAGAAATCAAACAAAAGACGGAAGATAGAGACCGAAAACCAGCATCAAGACCAGCGCCGCCGCACCCACCGCATCCTGCAAGAGCGTGTCCTGCGAGCGTGTGGCAATGGCCTTGAGTGTTCTGAGCGTCGTCATCGGTGCCTCCGTCTTTGTTGCCTCTTTGTTCTCATTTCTCGGCTCTCCTGTAAAGAACTTTTTGAGAACATTCGCGAACAAAGTGGAACGCGCGACCTAACCGACTGAAATCAAACGGATCGCCTCATCCTGCCGCATCAGCCACAAAAGCATCCGCGCGGCCTTGCCCCGGTCCGACGTCAGATCGGGGTCATCCGCCAGAAGCTTGCGTGCATCCGACAGTGCCGTCGCCATCAGCCCCGCCTGCCGCTCAAGGTCCGCCACCCGGAACCGGGGCACCCCCGATTGCGCCGTCCCGATCAGGTCACCGGTCCCGCGCATCCGCAAATCGGTTTCGGCAATGGCAAAGCCGTCCTCGGTCTCCCGCAGGACCTCCAGCCGCTGCTGCCCGCCCTCGCTGAGGGGCTGCTGATACATCAGCAGGCAGGTCGAGGCCCCCTCGCCGCGCCCCACACGCCCCCGCAGCTGATGGAGTTGCGCAAGGCCAAAGGTCTCGGCCCGTTCGATCACCATGATCGTCGCATTGGGCACGTTCACCCCCACCTCGATCACGGTGGTGGCCACCAGAACCTGCGTGCGCCCCTCCACGAAGGCCTGCATCGCCGCGTCTTTCTCCGCGGGCGGCATCTGCCCGTGGACCAGCCCCACGACCCCCTCACCCAAGGCCGCGCGCAACCGCTTGAACCGCTCCTCCGCCGCGATCAGGTCGCTGACCTCGCTCTCTTCGACCAGCGGGCAGACCCAGTAGCACTGCCGCCCCTCGCCAATCGCCGCGCGCAGACGCTCAACCACCTGGTCCAACCTGTCCGTGCTCACCAGCGCCGTCTTGATCGGCTGCCGTCCGGGCGGCTTTTCGTCGAGGACCGAGACATCCATGTCCCCGTATTGCGCCAGCGCCAGCGAGCGAGGGATCGGCGTCGCCGTCATCACCAGCACATCCGCCCGGTCGCCCTTCTGCCCCAGTTCCAGCCGCTGCCGCACGCCGAAGCGGTGCTGCTCATCCACCACCGCCAGCCGAAGATCGGCGAACGCCACATCCGCCTGAAAGACCGCATGTGTCCCCACCAGCACCTGAATATCCCCACGCGCTAATGCCGCAAGCTTGGCCTGCCGCTCGCTGCCCTTGTCCCGGCCCGTCAGGATTTCCAGTACCACACCCGCTTCTTCCGCCAGCGGCCGCAGCCCCTCCAGATGTTGCCGTGCAAGGATCTCCGTCGGCGCCATCAGCACGCCCTGCCCCCCGGCCTCTACCGCGCAGAGCAGCGCCATGAAAGCGACCAGCGTCTTGCCCGCCCCCACATCGCCCTGCAGCAAGCGGTTCATGCGCTGGGGGCTGGCCATATCCCCGGTGATCTCGGCCACTGCGCGGGACTGCGCCCAGGTGGGGGTGTAGGGCAGCGACGCCAGCACGCGGGCCTGCAAATGCCCGTCGCCTTTCGTCACTCGCCCCTTCTTGCGCCGTTCCCGCTGCCGGGCGAGCGCCAGCGTGATCTGATGCGCAAAAAGCTCATCATAGGCCAGCCGCTCCCGTGCGGGGGCCGTGGCCGACACATCCGCCAGCGTCTGCGGATCATGGGCCGTCCGCACGGCCTCCCCGAAATCCGGCCACCCGGCGCGCGCCTTCTGCGCAGGATCGATCCATTCCGCCATCTCGGGCACGCGCTTCAGCGCCCCGCGCGTGGCCTTGTACATCAGTTTCTGAGAAATGCCGCTGGTCAGCGGATAGATCGGCTCGAAGGCCGGAATTTCACCCGCCTCCTCCTCCGGCACGGCGAAATCGGGGTGCACCATCTGCGCGATCCCGTCGAAAAGCTCCACCCGCCCCGACACCACCCGTCGCGACCCCGGCGGCAGCAATTTCTCCAAATAGGGCCCCCGCGCGTGGAAAAACACGATCTGAAAACTGGTCGCCGAATCCTCCGCATGGATCCGGTATGCCCCGCCCTTGTTCCGGGGCGGCCGATGCGCACCAATCGTTACCGCCACCGTCAAAGTCGCAGGCAGCACCGCGTCCTTCAGCGTGTCCTGCCTGCGCCGATCAACGCCCGAATAGGGCAATGTAAACAACAGATCGCGCGGCGTCTCGACATGCAACTGCGCGAAATGCTGCGCCGTCTTGGGCCCCACCCCGTCGAGCGTCTCGAGCCCCGCGAAGAGCGGGAACAGAGGCTCGGGCCGCTGGCTCATGCCTCGCCGATCAGGCTGAGCCAGCCCTCCTCGTCCAGCGTCTCGATCCCCAGTTCCGCCGCCTTCTTGGCCTTCGACCCAGCGCCGGGCCCGGCAACCACGATATCCGTCTTGGCACTGACCGAGCCCGAAACCTTCGCCCCCAATCGCTCCGCCCGCGCCTTCGCCTCGGCCCGCGTCATCCGCTCCAGCGTGCCGGTAAAGACCACGGTCTTGCCCGCCACGGGGCTCCCCGAAGTATCCGCGCGCGCAACCTCCTGCACCTCCAACTGCGCGATCAGCCGGTCGATGGACGCCCGCTCCCGCTCCTGCGCGAAGGCATTGACGAGCGAGGACGCCATGACGCTGCCCACCCCGTCGATCCCCATCAGGTCGTCCCAGGCCGGCCCCTGCATCTCCCGCGCCTCGGCCATGGCGGCCTCGAAGGCCTCCCATGTGCCGTAGTGCAGCGCGATCAGGTTCGACGCCGCCTCACCCACGTGCCGGATGCCAAGCGCAAAGATCACCCGGTCCAATGGAATGCGCCGCTTGTCCTCGATGGCCTTGAAGAGGTTGGTCGCCGACTTCTCGCCCCAGCCCTTGACCTGCGCCAGAGGCTTCTGCGCGAGGTGCCGGATGGCCCGCTCAAGGGCCGCGTCATCCGTCTCGTCCACCGGAATCTCAACGCCGCGAAGCAGCTCCGCGTATTTCTGACGCGTCTCCTGTGCCCGCTCGGACTGGCTGAACTGCTGCTCAAGAAAGTCCTCCAGCCGATCCTTCAGCTTGCTGCCCCCCGCATCCCGCGCCTGCAGCGTGAAGATATCGGCGGGCTCCTTGATCCAGTGGATGAAGTAGAAAAGCTCCACCTGCTTTGCCCCGAGCCCCTCGATATCGAAGGCCGCGCGCGACACGAAGTGCTTGAGCTTTTCGACCGCCTGCGCCGGGCAGATCATGCCGCCCGTACACCGCCGCACCGCATCTCCGGGTTCGCGCACCGCAGCACTGCCGCATTCCGGGCAGGTATCGGGAAAGACATAAGGCTCCGCATCCTTGGGCCGCTTCGATAGATCCACATCCGCCACCTTGGGGATCACGTCCCCGGCGCGATAGACCTGCACCCAGTCGCCCACGCGGATGTCCTTGCCGCCGCGTATCTCGGCCCCCTTGCTGTCCAGCCCCTTGATGTAGTCCTCGTTGTGCAGCGTCGCGTTCGACACGACGACGCCTCCCACCGTCACCGGCTGCAGCCGCGCCACGGGCGACAACGCGCCGGTGCGTCCCACCTGGATGTCGATGGCCCTGAGCCAGGTCCACGCCAGCTCCGCCGCGAACTTATGCGCCACCGCCCAACGCGGCGTGGTCGACCGGAACCCCAGCCGCTCCTGCAGCCGCAGGTCGTTCACCTTGTAGACCACGCCGTCGATGTCATACCCCAGCGTCGCCCGCTGTTCTTCGATCCGCGCATAATGCGCGAGCAGCGCCTCCGGCCCATCGCACAAGGCCGTCAGCGGATTGGTGGAAAATCCCAACTCCGCCAGCCGTTCAATCGAGCCCAACTGTGTCTCGGCCAGCGGTGCCGAAAGCTCCCCCCAGCCGTAGACAAAAAAGCGCAAGGGCCGCGACCGCGTGATCTCGCTGTCAAGCTGGCGCAAAGACCCCGCCGCCGCGTTGCGCGGATTGGCAAAAGGTTTTCCACCCGCCGCTTCCTGCCGCGCGTTCAACGCCCCGAAATCCGCGTGGCTCATGTAGACCTCGCCGCGCACCTCCAACACCTCCGGCGCGCCTTCCAGCCGCTCGGGGATATCGTCTATGGTCAGCGCATTCGCGGTCACGTTCTCGCCCACCGCGCCATCGCCGCGCGTGGCGGCATGGGCCAGCCTGCCCCCTTCGTAGCGCAGGGACAGTGACAGCCCGTCGATCTTGGGCTCCGCCGTGTAGTCGAGATGCGCCTCCGCCCCCAGTCCGAGATATTTGCGGATCCGCGCGTCGAATTCGGCCACGTCCTCCCGGTCGAATGCATTGGCAAGCGACAGCATCGCCACCGCATGGGTGATCTTGGAAAACCCGTCAGCCGGCGTCGCCCCCACCTGGTCCGAGGGGCTGTCGCTGCGTTTCAGATCGGGAAACCGCGCCTCGATATCCGCGTTGCGCTGCTTGAGCGCATCGTAGGTCGCGTCGTCAATCGTCGGATCGTCGGCGGTGTGGTAATCCAGATTGGCCTGCCGCAAAACTTCGGAAAGCCGCGCAAGCTCCTCAGCCGCCTGATCCCTTGTCAGCGCTTCGACCGCGATCTTCGACGTCATGCACCCCACCCCTGCCCGGATACTGCCTTGGGGAGTACAGATAGGTCGCCCGACAATTCAGGTCTAGGTCGATTTCACCTTGCCCGGGTCAGGCCGATTTCGCCATCTTGATCGTCGACGGTTCCGGATCGCGCAGGACATAGCCCCGGCCCCAGACGGTCTCGATATAGTTCTCGCCGCCGGTCGCCTGGCTCAGCTTCTTGCGTAACTTGCAGATGAAGACGTCGATGATCTTCAGTTCCGGCTCGTCCATGCCGCCATAGAGGTGGTTGAGGAACATCTCCTTGGTCAGCGTCGTGCCCTTGCGCAGCGACAGCAGTTCCAGCATCTGGTATTCCTTGCCGGTCAGATGCACGGCCTGGTTGTCCACGCTCACCGTCTTGGCATCGAGGTTCACGGCGATCTGGCCGGTCTCGATGACCGACTGCGAATGCCCCTTGGAGCGCCGGATGATCGCATGAATGCGCGCGACCAGCTCCTCGCGGTGGAAAGGCTTGGTCAGGTAATCATCCGCCCCGAACCCGAATCCCTTGATCTTGTTCTCAGTATCGTCAGAGCCGGAGAGGATAAGGATCGGCGTCTCGATCCGGCTGAGGCGCAACTGGCGCAGAACCTCATGTCCGTTCATGTCGGGCAGGTCGAGGTCCAGCAAAATAAGGTCATAGTCGTAGAGCTTGGCCAGGTCGATTCCCTCCTCGCCAAGGTCCGTCGCATAGACGTTCAGATTGGCATGGGTCAACATCAGCTCGATGCTGCGGGAAGTGGTGGGGTCATCCTCGACAAGCAGTACGCGCATTCACAGTCTCCAAACAACGACATCAATATCGGACCGGATCGTGAACAAAAAAAGTTAACCACCCGTTACCTTTGTGTGGAAAACTATGGGCACAACTTAAGATTGTCTATACTTTTGTAGTGCCGTGGCCTTCAAAGCCGCCTCACCGTGTTCCGTGACCGCGCGCACCCACTCCAGAAACTCCTCCTCGCTGATCTGGTATCGCTCCAGCGCCTCGGACTGGGAAATCAGCCCATACACCACCCCCCGCACCACCGCGGCCTTGCGCGACGCGACCCAGCGCCTGGTGTTCTTGGGCGGCAGGTCCGCCTGGCTCATGATACTGCCGTCGGCCAGGGTCACCGATCTGGGACCATCGACTTTCTTAAGGTACATCCCATGCATTCCTCGTTTCGCACCGGGGGCAATCTGACCTCACGCCCTTAACGCGGCATGAAGCCCGCCCTTGTGAGTACTTAGGATTTTCCTATATTCCCCCCGATACCTCCCGGAGACCGACATGCCGCTCGATCAGACCCCACCGCTGAACTCGCTTGGCTTTGCGAAGCCCCCCGCCGAAACGCGGGTGGTCGTCGCGATGTCCGGCGGCGTCGACAGCTCAGTCGTGGCGGCCATGCTGGCCGAGGAAGGCTATGACGTCGTGGGCGTGACGCTGCAGCTTTACGACCATGGTGCAGCGCTCGCCAAGAAAGGCGCCTGCTGCGCGGGCATCGACATCCACGACGCACGCCGTGTGGCCGAGGACATGGGCTTTCCCCACTACGTGCTCGACTACGAAAACGTCTTCCGCGACGCGGTCATCGACGAATTCGCCGACAGCTACCTCGGCGGGGCGACACCGGTGCCCTGCATCCGCTGCAACGAGCGTGTGAAGTTCAAGGACCTGCTGGAAACCGCCCGCGACCTCGAAGCCGATTGCATGGCAACCGGCCATTACATCCAGCGCAAGATGGGCGCCCACGGCCCCGAATTGCATTGCGCCGCCGACGCCAGCCGGGATCAGAGCTATTTCCTCTTCTCCACCACGCCCGAACAACTCGACTATCTGCGCTTCCCGCTGGGGCATCTGCCGTCCAAGGACGACACCCGCGCGCTCGCCGCGAAGTACGGGCTGAGCGTGGCGATGAAGCCCGACAGCCAGGACATCTGCTTTGTCCCGAACGGCGACTACGCCGCCGTGATCCGCAAACTGCGCCCCGAGGCCGCCGATCCCGGCAACATCGTCGACACAGAGGGCAACGTGCTCGGCCAGCACGAGGGCATCATCCACTACACCATCGGCCAACGCCGAGGACTGGGGATCGGCGGCCTTGCAGACCCACTTTACGTGATCAAGCTCGACGCTGACCGCAAGGAGGTCGTCGTCGGCCCCAAGAGCATGCTTGCCACCCGCACCGTCCCGGTGAAAGAGATCAACTGGCTGGGCGACGCCCCGCTCACCGCGCGCCCGGAATGGCCCATCGCGGTCAAGGTCCGCTCCACCCGCCCCCCGCGCGACGCGATCCTGCGCCCGCTAACCGAAACCACTGCCGAGGTCGAACTCCTCACCCCAGAGGAAGGCGTCTCACCTGGCCAGGCCTGCGTCTTCTACGACCCCGAAAGCACCCGCATCTTCGGCGGGGGGTGGATTCACAAGGGCTGACCTGCCCCTCTTTCTGGTCACATAAAGTCCCGGGAGTTTGAGGGCAGAGCCCTCAAGTGTTCGACATCCCCGCCAGCACCGCCCGCGCCGCGCGCAGCCCCGGTGCCTCGCCACCGCGCCCCAGCCGGTCCATGGTCACGCGCATCGCCTCCAGCTGCGCCTCCGGTGCCGCCAGCACCTTGAGCACCTCCGCCGCAATGGGCCCCGGACGGCAATTCGCCCCGATGAATTCCGGCACCGCGCGGGTCTCCGACACAAGGTTCACCAGCGTCACCGTATCCACCTTGACCATCCGCCCGATGATCTGACGGCTCAGCCAGTTCATGTCGTAGGCGATCACCATCGGCGTCTCGCTCGCCGCCAGTTCCAGCGACACCGTGCCCGACGCCGCCAGCGCCACGTCCGCCGCGCGGAAAGCCGCGCGCTTCTCCGCCGCCGGGTCCGCCACATCCTCGGCCAAAGGGTTCAGGATGATGGGCGCGGGCGACCAGTTCTGCGTCAGCCGCCGCACAGCCGCCACCACCGGTGCCGCTGCGGGGATCACGACACGCATCTCGGGCCGCTCCAGCTGCAGCCGCGCCACCACCTGCTGGAACACCGGCCCCAGGCGTGCCACCTCGCTCTGACGCGAGCCAGGCAGGACGAGCAAGAGCGGCGCGTCACCGAGTTTGTTTCGCGCGCGAAACATCTCGGCCTCCGCAACCGTGGCTTGTGGCTCGGCCACCACCGGGTGGCCGACGAAGTCGCAGCGCATGCCAGCGGCTTCCATATAAGGCGGTTCAAACGGGAAAAGCGCAAGCACGTGATCGACATAGCGCGCCATCTTCTCCGCCCGCCCGGGCCGCCAGGCCCAGACCGTGGGGGCCACGTAGTGCACCGTCCGGATACCGCTTCGCGCCTTCACCCGCCGCGCCACGCGGAGCGAGAAATCGGGGCTGTCGATGGTGATCAGCACGTCGGGCTTCATCTCCAGCACCGCCTGCGCCGTCTGGTTGATCCGGGCCATCAGCGCACGGTAGCGCGGCAGGATCTCGGCCAGCCCCATGACACTAAGTTCAGACATGTCGAAGCGGCTTTGCAACCCCTGCGCCGTCATCTCCGGGCCGCCGATTCCTTCAAACCTCACGTCAGGTCGCAGCTCTTTCAGCCCCGCCATCAGCGCCCCGCCCAACCTGTCGCCCGAGGGCTCCCCGGCGAGGATGAAGACCCTCACGCCGCACCCCCCTCTCGGACCCAGAGCACGAGACCGTGCTCATCGGCCAGCGCCGCACAGCGTTCGGGTTCGAGCAGGATGACGTCACCGGCATCGACCACCACACCCGCAAGACCCGCAGCATGCGCGGCTTCAATCGTGGCGGGGCCAATGGTCGGCATGTCGATCTCGCGTATCTGCCCTTCCTTGGGCCCCTTGCAGAGGATCGCGCGCATCTGGCGCGCGCGGGGCGGCAGGGTCGCGAGCAGGTGATCCGTCCCGCCCATGGCCTCCACGCCCAGCACCTGTTCCGCGCCGATCACGCAGGCCTGCCCGATGTCGAGCGGGGCAAGGCCCGCAAGTACCGCCTCGCCCCGCGCCGCATCCCGGCGCATCTGGGCATCGGGCCAGGCTTCAGAGAGTACGCCCTGTGCGGCCACGAGATCGGGCAGCAGTTCGTCCGCGCCGACCACCTCGAAACCGGTCTCTTCGAACAACTCCTTCAGGATTTGCAGCGCGCCGTTGTCGCCTGCGGCCAAGGCCTTCTGGAACAGCGGCACCAAAGGCAGGGTCTCGGCATCGAGCTTCGAGGGATCAAGCTCCGGGCGATCAATTCCGCCACAAAAACAGACCTTTGTGACGCCCTTCTCACCCAGTTTCACCAGTAACGAACCCAAGGTCTCCAGCCGAAAGGTCAGGTCAGCCTCCAGCCCCTCCGGCACGACGCCTTCGTAGGCACAGACCAGCGGGGGCTCCGCCTGCGCGGCGGCCACCTCGGCAGGCAAACGCCCGCGCCCGGCGATCAGCGCGAGGCTCATTTCGGCGTCAGAAAGTGGCGGCCGGTATCGGCCATGACAAATGCGACGATCTCGCGGACATAGTCGCTCTCTGTCTCATCGCCGAGCCGCTGCGCACGGTCCTGAAAGGTGCCCTCGCCCTGCGCCAGCATCTGGAATGCGGCCCGCAACGCGGTGATGTCAGAGCGCGCGACCCCACGGCGCTTGAGCCCCACGAGGTTCAGCCCGTCCAACTCCCCGCGCGGCGCCTGCACGAGGCCATAGGGAATGACGTCGTTCGTCACCATGGTCACCGCGCCGATGATGGCGCCGCGGCCGATGCGCACGAACTGGTGGATGCCCGAAAGGCCGCCGACGATCACGTCGTCCTCGATGATGCAATGCCCGGCCACGGCGGCGGAATTCACGATGATCACCCGGTCGCCCAGTTGCGCGTCATGGGCGATATGGCAGCCCGCCATGAACAGCCCGTCGTCCCCGATGCGCGTCACACCGCCACCGCCCTCGGTGCCGCAGTTCATGGTGACATGCTCGCGGATGCGGTTGCGTTTGCCGATGACGAGGCGGCTCGCCTCGCCCTTGAATTTCAAGTCCTGCGGTATCTCACCGATCACCGCGAAGGAGAAGATCACCGTCCCCTCGCCCACCTCGGTCCGGCCCGTGACGACGGCGTGCGATTTCAACTCGACGCCGGGCCCCAGCACCACGTCGGGGCCGACCACGCAAAACGGTCCGACCTTGGCCGAAGGGTCGATCTGCGCCCCTTCCTCGATCACCGCCGAGGGGTGAATGTTGCTCATTTCGGCAGGTCCGTCATGGCCATGAACTCGGCCTCGGCGGCCATCTCGCCATCGACGGTGGCGACACCCGAGAAGCGCCAGATCTTGCCGCCGGGCTTGCCGCGCAGGGTCTTGATGTCCATCCGCAGGACATCGCCGGGCACCACCTTGCGGCGGAACTTGCAGTTGTCGATGGACATGAAGTAGATCAGCATCTCCTTGTCCAGCAGGTCCAGCGCAACGCCGATCATCACCCCCGCCGTCTGCGCCATGGCCTCGACAATGGTCACCCCCGGCATGATCGGCGTGCCCGGGAAATGCCCCTGGAAATGCGGCTCATTATTGGTGACGTTCTTGTAGCCCACGGCAGAGGCCGTTCCGTCGATCTCTTCCACCTTGTCGACCAGAAGGAAGGGATAGCGGTGGGGCAAGATGCGCTGGATCGTCTGAATGTCCGCGCTTTTCAGTTCCTGGCTCATGCGGGGTCCTTTGCCTGAATTTCGTCTCTCAGGGCTATCAACTTCGCACCAAACCGGCAAGCCGCCGTCAGTTATCGCCGCTGCCCAATGTTTCATCGAGTAACGCGATGGCATCATCCGTGATCTCGATGGCCGAGGCGCTGACAAAGACCGAGCGCCGTTCGAGGATCACCGCCGCCTCCGCCTCGCGCATCAGGCGCTCCAGCACCGGGGCGGCGGCGTTGAGAAAGACCTCGCGCTCCTGCTCGAGCAGCGCGTTCAGCGCACGTCCCTTCGCGGACTGGGCCTGACGGGTGTCCTGTACCTTCCTGTCGAAGGCATCGGCCAGTTCGCGGAATTCCTCGGGGCTCATGGTGGCGCGCTTTTCGGTGAGCTCGCGCTCTTCTGCCTCCAGGTCGGCCTCGATCCGGCGGTTCTCGGCGGTCAGTTCCGCCCCTTTCGCTTCGATCTCGGCGGCGACGCGGCGGCCAAAGGCGCTTTGTAGGAAAAGACGCTCGGAATCGATGGTCAGCACCGGGCTGATCACCGATCCGCGGTCCAGCCCCGCGCCGGGGGTCTGCTGGGCGTGGAGGGACGGCGCGGAACTCAGGGCGGCCAGCGCGACCACGGCTGCAAGTCGCGCGCCGCGCATCACATCAGAACTGCGTGCGCAGCGTGACTTCGAAGGTCTGCTCTTCGTCAAAGTCTTCGCTCTTCAGCGCCTTGGACACGTTGAACTGCAAGGGGCCGACCGGGGTTTCCCAGAACACCGAGAAGCCGATCACGTGGCGGAATGAACCGTCCTCGCCCACGATATTGCCGCCATTCAGGTCCACGTCGTCGAGGTCCCAGAGGTTGCCGATGTCATAGAAGACGCCGCCGGAAATTCCGTATTCCTCGGGCAGACCGATGGGGAATTCCGCCTCGAAGCGCGCGGCGACATAGAGGTTGCCGCCCAGCGGATCATTGACCGAACCGCTGATGTCGCGCGGGCCGATGCCGCCCGGCTCGAAGCCGCGCAGGATCGACGGGCCGATGAGGAAACGGTCGACCACGCGGTTCGTCCCCTCCTGCCAGGCAAGCGCACCGCCTTCGAGCGTGGCGCGCAGGGTCACGTCCTCGTTGAGGATCTTGCGCTCGCCGATGACCTTGGCGGTGGTCTTGATGAAGGTGCTGTCGCCGCCCAGACCCGCGAAATCCTGCGAGAACTGGAACAGAACGCCCGCGTTCGGGTTCAGCCCGCCGCGCCGGTTGTCATAGGTGTATTCATAGCCAAGGGCCGACGACCATTGCGCACCTGCCGCGATATCGGCGGCGACGGTCAGGCCGTTCTCGATCGGGTCACGCTCCAGCATCTCGATCTCTTCTGCGGTGTAGCGCAGCGACAGGCGCCCGTTTTCGCTGATCGGGAAGGTGATCGACGGCTGGAAGACCAGGCGGTTCGTATCGTAGGAGAAGAACGACGAGTTCGTCTCGGCGTAATCGAGGTTAAGACCAAAGGCCACGTCCCGCCCCAGAAGTGCGGGTTCGACGAAGTTGATCCCGTAGCGCGTCGCATCCTCGGCGGTCGAAAGCGACAGCGTCAGTTTCTGACCACGGCCGAGGAAATTTTCCTCGGCAAAACTGATGGCAAGGCCGAAGCCGTCGTTGTTCGAGAAGGAGCCGCCGAAGTTCAGCGATCCGGTGGGCTTTTCCTCGACATCGACGTCGACGACAACCTGCTCGCCGCTGCTGCCTTCGCGTGCGTTGACCGAGGCCGTCTCGAAATAGTTCAGCGCGCGGATGCGTTCGGCCGCCTGGCGGATTTCGCGCGGGTTGAAGGGGTCGCCCTCGACGCTGTTGAACTGGCGCCGGATCACGCGGTCAAGCGTCGTGGTGTTGCCCTCGATGTCGATCCGCTCAACGAAGACCCGCGGCCCGCGCGAGATCACGTAGGTCACATCGAGGGTCAGGTCGCGGTCGTTCCGCTCAATCCGCGGCTCTACGCGCATGAAGTCCACGCCGTCGCGGATCGCCTGCCGTTCAAGACGGGCAATGTCATTTTCGACCAGCGTCGGCGAATAGACCGCACCGGGGCGGACCTTGATGATCTGTCGGTAGGCATCCGCGTCGACGTTCGGCATTTCCGAAACGAGGTCGATCTCGCCGAAGCGGAATTGTTGTCCCTCGACAATGTTGTAGGACACGAAATAGCCGTCGCGTTCCTGCGTCAGCTCGCTGTTGACGGCGGTGGTGCGCATGTCCACGTAGCCGCGCGAGAGGTAGAAGTCGCGCAGAAGCTGCTTGTCGACCTCGACACGGTCCTCGACAAAGGTATCGCGTTGCACGAGGCGGCGGAAAAGGCCGGCCTGCTTGGTGCCCAGCACGCGGCGCAGGCGGCGGTCGGAATATTGGCGGTTGCCGACAAAGCTGATGCGCTCGATCTCGACGTTGTCGCCTTCGAAGATTTCAAAGATCAGGTCGACGCGGTTCTGGTCGCGCTTGATGATCCGGGGCTGCACGCGCGCGGCGATCCGGCCCTGATTGCTGTAGGCTTCGGCAATCGCGGCGGCATCCGCCTCGGCCTGCGCGGGGTTGAAGACGCGCCGCTCGGTCGAGCCGACCAGTTGCTGGAGCTGTTCGTCCTTGATGCGCCTGTTGCCTTCGAAGCGGACGCGGTTCAGCGTCGGCAGTTCGACGACGGTGATGACCAGCGTGCCGCCGCGCGGCTCGATCTCGACCGTCTCAAAGAGGCCGGAGCTCTGCAAGTTCTGGTAAGCGTCGTTCAGCTGGCCGCCGGTCACCGGCTGGCCGCGCCTGATTCCGGCTTGCCGCAGGATCGCCGCATCGCCGATCCGTTCGTTCCCGTTGATCTGGACGGAGTTGAATTGGTACTGCTGGGCCGCGACCGGCACAGAGGTTGCAAAACAAGCCACTGATAACAGTGCACAAACCGAGGCCGACCTCAGCAGCTTGCCGCCATATGAAAATCCCGCCGAAATAGTCGGCGCACTGCCCCAGGTGGTCCGCGTCATGGTTTCAACCCATACTTAAGACTTCGTTGCCAACCTGAGTACGCAGGTTAACCCGGTTTGTCAAAAGCAAGACACGCGAAAATGCACCGCATATTGCAGTGCATTTCATTCCTCAAACATCATGCTGTGGTCTTGCCCGCGCGGGCACTCAGTGGGCGAGCGTCCCGACGTAGGCGCCTGCGGCAAGCGCGAAGGCAATGGTCGCGACGTAAAGCACGCGATCCCAGTTGAGATCCATCAGCAGGCTGAGACCGCGATATGAACTTTGAATGGCTTGCATGTGCCCGTCCTCAAATTGATGCGATCAGGCTAGCCATGGTTTCCGGCACGATTTTGACGAAATGTGGCGATTTTGGGGCATTTCGCCTTTTGCCACGCATTTCTGCAAGCCGCTCACGCTTTACGGGCAGAACAGATCGTTCCCCAGCGCAAAAACCATCAACGACAGCACCAGCGCCAGTCCGACAGACATCAGCACCCGCAGCGCCTTGTCGCTGGGCGGTTTTCCGGCAACCGCCTCGTAGGCGTAGAAGGTCAGATGTCCCCCATCGAGCGCGGGCACCGGGAAGAGGTTCAGCAGACCCACGGCCGTGCTCAGCACCGCAATGAAGTAGATGAAGGACTGCGCCCCCTGGCTTGCCATGGCGCCCGAGGCCTGGGCGATGCCGACCGGTCCGCTGAGGTTGCAGGTCGAGATATTGCCGATGATCATCTCGCGCAGGCCCGAGATGGAGCCGGTGATGATCCGCCAGGTGTTCTCAACCCCGCCGACAAGCGCCTCTCCGATGCCCGGCGTCTCCGTGGCGGGCTCGAAAGCCATACCGCCGGCGATGCCGATCCGAAGGGAGCGCTGGAACGACCCGTCAGGCTGCGGCTCGTCCACGACCTTGGGGGCCATGGTGAAATCAAGCGTCTCGCCGTCACGCCACACCTGCAACGCAAGCGGCGCGCCTTCCGATCCCTCGACCGTTTCCTTGAGTTCCGAGAAGGCAAAGATATCCTCGCCATTGATCGCCGTGATCACATCGCCCACCCGCAGACCGGCATCAATCGCCGCGGATTGCGGCACCAGTTGCAAGGCGATCGGTGGCAGGAAGAACGGGCCCTCAACCGACATTGCGCGACCGTCGCGCAAGACGTCGTAGGTCAGCGTCGGCTGCTTGGGCAACTCCTGAAGGAAGGTTGCGTATTCCGCGGTATCCTCCGGGATTTCCTTGCCGTTGATCCCGGTGATCTCATCGCCGGGTTGCAGCCCTTCGAAAGAAACCGGCAACGGGCGCATTTCGCCCACCGTCAGCGGCTCGCGCGGGACACCGGAGGTAAAGACGACGGCGAAGAAGATCAGGATAGACATCGCGAAGTTGAAGGCAGGACCCGCCGCCACGGTCAGCGCGCGTGCCCAGAGCGGCGCGCCGTGCATGGTGTGCCGCAGCGCCTCGGGGTCATTCGCCACGGCGGCCATCGCCGCCTCGTCCTTGCCGGAGGCCGCATTCGCATCGCCTGCAAATTTCACGTAGCCGCCGAAGGGCAAAGCTGCGAGCTGCCATTTGGTGCCGTGCCTGTCATGACCGGACCACAGCACCGGACCGAAGCCGATGCTGAAAACATCCGCCTTGATGCCGCACCAGCGCCCGACAATGTAATGACCGTATTCATGCACCGCCACGATCACCGACAGGGCGATGATGAAGGCGATCAAAGTCCAGATCACACCGCCGAATTGCGGCACAAGTCCTAGAATATCCAAAACGTCATCCTGCTCTCTTGGCGATGGCGGCTTGAGCCGCCTTACGTGCCAGATGGTCCACTTGCAGCACGTTATCAAGGGTCATGGTGTCAGCAATATGGCCATCTGACGCGCTCATCCGTGCCATTGCGTCCTCGACCACATGGGCCATGTCCGTGAAACCGATCTGCCCCGCGATGAAGCCGTCAAGTGCCGTTTCCTTGGCCGCGTTGAAGACCGCGCCCATCATGCCGCCCGCCTGCATCGCCTCGCGCGCCAGCCGCAGGGCGGGCCAGCGGACCTCGTCCGGGGCGCGGAATTCGAAGGTGCCGATGGCGGCGAGGTCGAGCCGCTCGACCGGCAGCGCGCGGCGTTCGGGATGATGGAGCGCAAAGCCGATGGCATGGCGCATGTCGGGCGGGCCGACGTGGGCCATGAGCGCGCCGTCATTGAACCCGACAAGGGCATGGATCATCGACTGGGGGTGTACCAGCACCTCGATCTGATCGGGGGCGACGCCAAAGAACTCATGGGTTTCAATAACTTCCATGGCCTTGTTGAACATGGAGGCCGAGTCGATGGTGATCCGCTGGCCCATGTCCCAGTTGGGGTGGCTCGAGGCTTCGGCCAGGGTCGCCTGGGCCAGCTTTTCAATCGGCCAGTCACGGAAGGCACCGCCGCTGGCGGTAATCACGATCCGCTCGACGCTGGCCATGTCCTCGCCGATGAGCGCCTGGAAAATCGCGGAATGCTCGCTGTCGACGGGGAGAATCTGCGTGCCATGTGCCCTGGCCGTCCGCAAAACCAGCTCGCCCGCGCAAACAAGGGATTCCTTGTTGGCGAGCGCCAGCGTGGTCCCCTGCTCCAGTGCCGCCAGTCCCGGTGCCAGCCCGGCCGCGCCGACGATGGCGGACATGATCCAGTCGGCTGGCCTGCTGGCCGCCTCGATCAGGGCTTGTGTGCCGGCCGCAGCCTCGACTTCCGTGCCCGCAAGGGCCGCGCGCAGATCGTCCAGCAGGTCCTCGCGTGCCGTGACCGCCAGATTGGCTCTGAGCCGCACCGCGTCTTCGGCAAGTTGTGCGATGTTGCCCGCGCCCGTGAGGGCCACGACGTCATATTCCTCGGGCGCGCGCGCGATGAGGTCGATGGTATTCTGCCCGATGGAGCCGGTTGCCCCAAGGATCGTCACTTTCCGCATGGGGCGGCCTATCCCAGACCGGGCGGAAAGCCGATGAACTGGCCGATCACCAGCAGGAAAAGCGACGCGCCCAGCATCCCGTCGAAACGGTCCATCAGCCCGCCGTGGCCGGGGATCAGGTTCGAGCTGTCCTTGACCCCCATCTTCCGCTTCATGCCGGATTCCGCGATATCACCCATCTGCGAGGCCATCGAGACCGCGATGGAAATGCCCATCAGCTGCAGACCGATGCCGGAGTTGATCGAGAAAAGCAGCCCGACCAGCGCCGCACCGACCCAGCCCGAGGCAGTACCGGCCCAGGTCTTCTTGGGGCTGACGCGGGGCCAGAACTTGGGTCCGCCAATCATGCGGCCCGCGAAGTAGCCCACCACATCCGTCACAACGACGACCATTACCAGCCACAGCAACCAGCCAAAGCCCATGTCGTCGCGCACCTGCATCATGCCGTAGCCCGCCAACAGGATCAGTACCGTAAAGGCCATGTAAATCGTCCGGTTCCGCTCAAGCTGCCCAAAGCCCACCAGCGCCGGGGCCAGCAGGATCGGCAGCGCGAAACCGACAGGCAAATAGATCGCGAGGAACACGGCCGCCCCGGTCAGCGCCCCCAGTTGCAGCTGCGCATGGCGCACGCCGGGGCGCAGCATCCCCACCAGCTCCCAGACCATCAGCCCGCAGATGAGCGCCACCAGCAGGTGAAACACATGGCCGCCCAGCCAAATGCCGATCAGGCCGATCACGACCATCGCCGCCCCTGCGCCCATACGGGCATTGAGGTCAGACCATTGTTCCGAAGGTGCCTTCATCCGTTCCGTCTCAAGCCTTTACGGCGCCGAAGCGCCGGTCGCGCCCGCCGTAGGAGGCGCAGAGTTCGCCGAACTCGGCCCGGGTGAAGTCGGGCCAGAGCGTGTCGATGAATTCGTACTCCGAATAGGCCGATTGCCAAAGCAGGAAATTGGAAATCCGGGCCTCGCCGCTGGTGCGGATCACCAGGTCAGGATCGGGCAAAACACAGGTATCAAGGTATCTTGGCAGCGTTTCTTCATCCACGCTGTCCGGGTCCAGCTTGCCGCTTGCCACGTCTTGCGCCAGCCGGTGGGTGGCGCGCGCCACCTCGTCCCGCCCGCCGTAGTTGATCGCGATGGTAAGGTTCACGGTGCTGTTGTGCGCGGTCGCCTCTTCCAGCTCGTTCATCAGGCTGATGAGCTTGGCGTCCAGCCGCACCCGGTCGCCGATGAAGCGGACGCGCACACCGCGCTCACGCAGATGCCGCGTTTCCTTGGTGATGTAGCGGCGAAAGAGGCTCATCAGCCCTGCCACCTCGGCCTGGGTGCGTTTCCAGTTCTCCGTCGAGAAGGCAAAGATAGTAAGGTATTCGACCCCGAAATCCGGGCAGGCCTCGACGATCTCGCGCACGCGCTTGGCCCCGGCATGGTGCCCGAAGAGCCGCGGCCGCCCGCGCTGGGTGGCCCACCGCCCGTTGCCGTCCATGATGATGGCCACGTGCCGCGGGCCCGTCGGGGGCGTATCGGGGCTCGGGATCGGATCGGGAATGGCGCTCATGTCGGATCTGCCTCGGCTTTGTTCGTTCTCATTCTGCCTCAGGATCGTGGCCCGAGAATGGCAAAAGCCCTCCGGCGGGAGGGCTTTTTGCTGTTCAGACCTGCATGATCTCGCCTTGCTTGGTCTCAAGCTGCTCGTCAATCAGCGCGATGTACTTGTTGGTCAGATCCTGCATCTCGTTCTCCCAGAACTTCTGGTCGTCCTCGGACATGCCGTCCGCCTTGCCCTTCTTGATCTGGTCCATCCCGTCGCGGCGGATGTTGCGGACCGAAACGCGCGCGCTTTCGGCGTATTGGCCTGCGACCTTGGTCAGCTCGCGGCGGCGTTCCTCGTTAAGCTCGGGGATCGGAAGCATGATGATCGTGCCATTGAGCTGGGGGTTGATCCCCAGACCGCTTTCGCGGATCGCCTTTTCCACCTTGCCCACCAGCGCCTTGTCCCAGACGTTGATCGTCACCATCCGCGGCTCGGGCACGTTGACCGTACCCACCTGGTTGATCGGGGTCATGGCACCATATGCATCCACCATCACCGGCTCCAGCATCGATGCCGAGGCACGTCCGGTGCGCAGGGAGGCGAATTCCGTCCGCAAAGAGCTGATTGCGCCTTTCATACGGCGCTCAAGATCGTCGGTGTCGAGAATAAAGTCGTCTGACATGGGATCTCCGAATGCAAAGGGGCCTTTTCTGTTGCGCCGATATAACGTGATGCGCGCGGCATTGTAAGCCCGCGAAGCGCGTTCCGGCAAAAGCGTTTCTCAGGCAGGAAATTGCGCAACAGCGAATATCCCTCCATCGCAAGACCTGCGGCCGACCGTATGGTCAAATGCTGAAGGCGAGCCTAACGCGCCTGTCTCCAAGTGGCCGCTGCCGAGGCTCTGCTCCGCATTTCGTGCGCACCTCCGTTGAAGCGCCGGTTCCGGAACGCGGTGCTGACGTCTGCCAGACCTTCAGCTCTGGTTGGAAACCGAGGGCCCAGCACGGAGTCACCCCTGAACGCGGGTCGAGGTCCCGTGCCCGGACAGGATGCCCTTGAACCCGCCCGGCTCGTCCAGCGAGAAGACGATGATCGGCAGGTTGTTGTCCCGCGCCAGCGCGATGGCGGAGGCATCCATCACCCCCAACCGCTTGGCCAGCACGTCGTCGTAGGTCACCGTCTCGTAGCGTTTCGCATCCGGGTATTTTGCCGGGTCCTTGTCATAGACGCCATCGACCTTCGTGCCCTTGAAGATCGCCTCGCAGTTCATCTCGTTCGCGCGCAGCGTGGCGGCGGTGTCGGTGGTGAAATAGGGATTGCCCGTTCCGGCGGCGAAGATGCAGATCCGTTTCTTTTCGAGGTGGCGCACGGCGCGGCGGCGGATATAGGGCTCGGCCACCTCGTTCATGGTGATGGCCGAAATCACCCGTGTATGAATGCCCAACTGCTCCAGCGCCGACTGCATGGCCAGCGCGTTCATCACTGTGGCCAGCATCCCCATGTAGTCGGCCGTCGTCCGCTCCATCCCCTGGGCTGATCCTTGAAGCCCGCGGAAGATATTGCCGCCGCCGATCACCATGCAGATCTCGACGCCCAGGTCATGCACGCTTTTGACCTCGCGCGCGATCCGCTCGACCGTGGGCGGATGCAGGCCAAAGCCCTGGTCCCCCATCAGCGCCTCCCCGGATATCTTCAGCATCACGCGTTTGAAGGTCACTTTCGGGGTATCTAGGGACATGGGCGCAGCTTTCCGGGGCATGGGATTACATTCGCTCGCAAAATGTCGCAAATACCGGCAAGGTTCAATGCGCGGCAGGGCGGGTCGGAAAAGAAATGCCAAAATCCCAGAGCATGGCGGAAGCGCTGCGGGAAGTCCCCGCAGACCGGCATGTGCTGGTTGCCGGACCGACCGCCTCGGGCAAATCCGCGCTGGCGCTTGAGATCGCCGAACGGCAGGGCGGCACCATCGTCAATGCCGATGCCAGTCAGGTCTATGGGTGCTGGCGGGTGATCACCGCCCGTCCTTCGCCCGAGGAAGAGGCACGCGCGCCGCACGCTCTCTACGGCCATGTCGCGGCGACCGCGCCCTATTCCACCGGACACTGGCTGCGCGAGGTCGCGGCACTGCTGCAAGAAGGCAGTAGGCTGATCATCGTGGGCGGTACGGGGCTCTACTTCCGCGCGCTGACCGAGGGGCTGGCCGAGATACCGCCGACACCCGCCGAGATACGGGCAGAGGGGGACAGGATAGACCTGCCCACCCTGCTGTCACAGCTTGACGCCGGAACGCGAGACCGGATCGACACGCAGAACCGCGCCCGCGTGCAGCGCGCGTGGGAGGTTTTGAAGGCAACGGGCAAGGGTCTTGCCGCTTGGCAGGACGACACCGGTGCCCCGCTGCTGCCGCTTTCGAAAACCCATCCGGTCGTCTTTGATGTCGCCAAGGACTGGCTGAACGCCCGTATCGCAGGCCGCTTCGACCAGATGATCGCGGAGGGCGCGCTGGACGAGGTCGCGGCACAGCGGGCGGTCTATGACCCCTCCCTGCCCGCGCATCGCGCCATCGGCGTGCCCGAGTTGATGGCGCACCTCAAGGGCGAGATGACCCTCGACGCGGCGCGAGAGGCCGCGATCATCGCCACGCGCCAGTTTGCCAAGCGCCAACGCACCTGGATGCGCAGCAAGATGGCGGGCTGGCACCGCGTTCGCCCGGATTGATTATTTTCAAAATCCTATCATTCTGTCCGGTTTTTGCAGTTTTCACGACCAGTTTTTGCACTTAAAGAACAACCCATGCAAACACCCCCGCAAGACATCCAGATCCGCAACCTCGCACGGTTCTCGCAAGGGCAGGACTGGCGCGTGCGGCTTCTGCACGACCGGCCCCATCACCTTTTGCTCTGGATCACCCGAGGCCAGGGACGGATCATCCTCGATGGCCTGAGGCGGGGTACCGGCGCGCACAACGCGATCTTCGTTCCGGCGGGCCATCCCTTTGCGCTCGATCTTGGACGCCAGAGCACGGGGCTCGCGGTGGTTCTGCCGCAGGAGGTGCCGCTGCACCTGCCCCAGATCCCCCGGCACCTGCGCATCCGCGACGTCCAGACCCAGACCGAGCTGACCGGCCTGATCGAGGCCGCAGCGCGCGAGGATACGGCGAAACGCCCGCTTGTGAACGATGCGCTTGAGGCGCATGCGGCGCTGATCTCGGTCTGGCTGCGCCGCCAGATCCTGTCCGACGAACATATCCCCGAAAAGCGCAACGCGGCGGCACGGCTCAGCAAGCGTTTCTGCGATATGCTGCCGACGCGATATCGCTCGGGGGATACGATGGCCGATTACGCGGCCGATCTTGGCGTGACCCCCACGCATCTGACGCGCGCGGTGAAATCCGCCACCGGCAAGACCGCCGCCGACCTTCTGACAGAGCGTGTCCTGCACGAGGCCCGGCGACTGCTGGCCGACACGTCGGAGCCCGCACAGCGGATCGCCGCCTATCTGGGGATCGGCTCTGCCGCCTATTTCACCCGCTTCATCCAGCACCACACCGGGGCCACGCCCAGCAAATCGCGCGGCACCTGATCCTAACCGCCGCCCTTCAAGCGACGCCGGTCATGTCGTTTTTTGCCAAGTCCTTTGTCGCAAAAAGCACCTCATGAGACGGTCGAAGTCATTGACCTGCGAAGGCAAGTCGTGCCTCATAGTCCCCAGGGATCGCAGCACGCCAACGATACGAGCGTCACAGGACGCCGCCTCGCGTTTGCTCGGAAGGGGGACACTTCAACGACAAACCTTTGATCCCGCGCGGATGGCCGTTGGCCGTTCCCGCACGCACAACGGCCAATGGCCGACAAGACTCCGGTGGGGAAAACCCCGCCGCGCCACCAACAGGGGCACCACATGGGAATATTCATCTTGCGTCGCCTGGGCGTGATGTTGCTGACGGCACTTTGCCTGACGTTCATCGTGTTCTGGCTGACCAACCTCTATCCAAACCTCGAAAAACTGGCCAAGACCCAGGGCAATTTCCGCATGTCGGACGAGGCCGTCGCCTCCTACCTCGGGGATCGCGGCTACCTGCAGCCGATGCCGGTCAAATTCGGCCAATGGCTGGGCGTGCTGCCCGGTTGGGTGACCGAAAAGGAGGACGGCAAGGTCTTTGGCCGTTGCTTTGCCGAAGGCACGCCGGAAGAAGAACGTCCCACCCGCTGCGGGGTGATCCAGGGAGACTGGGGGTTTTCGACGGTCTTCAAGGACGAGGTCGGCGCGACGGTGGCGACAAGGCTGGCGCTGACGGGCAAGCTGATGCTCTGCGTGTTGCTACTGATGGTGCCCTCGGCGCTGATTGTCGGGGTGCTGGCGGGCATGCGCGAAGGCTCGAAACTGGACCGCTCGCTCTCAACCTTCTCCATCGCGACAACGGCAACGCCTGAATACGTCTCGGGCGTGATTTTCATCGCGGTGCTCGCCTCGTCGAAGTTCGGCATCTCGCCGCTTCTGGCCGAATGGGGCTGGATCGACGGCAAGACGCTGTTCCTGGGCTCGGCGACCTCGGCGATGGACGACGCGAACTTCTGGAATTTCTTCCTGCCGGTGCTGACGATCTCGCTCTATGGCATGGGCTACATTGCACGGATGACCCGCGCCTCCATGGCCGAAGTGATGACCGCGCAATATATCCGCACGGCGCGGCTGAAGGGCGTGAAATTCTCGGAAATTGTTCTGAAACATGCGCTCAGGAACGCGCTGATCGCGCCCTTCACGGTGATCATGCTGCAGATTCCGTGGCTCCTGAACGGCGTGGTGATCGTCGAGACGCTCTTCAACTACAAGGGTTTCGGCTGGCTGCTGGTGCAGGCGGCGTCAAACAACGACATCGAACTGCTGCTGGCGGTTTCGGTCGTCTCGGTGGTGGTGGTGCTGGTGACACAGCTGATCTCGGACATCGGCTATGTCTATCTCAATCCCCGCATTCGGATTTCGTAAGGAGGCTCTGACATGGAACCATTGACATGGACGGGCTCCCTTTCGGGATTGAACATCGTCTTCTACATCGTGATCGGCCTGCTGGCGATTACCATCGCGCTGTCGATCCTCGCCTCGCTTGCGCCCTCTTCCGGATCGAGGGCCATAGGCGCTGACGGCACGCTGGCCGCGGAAAAAGGGGCCAGCGGCTTCATCAACATGATCACGGGCTACCTTTTCTACGCCGCGCTTGCGCTGATCCTCGTCTACCTCGTCGGCGGGATTTTCATGGGCACGGGTGCCGGGATCTTCGGCGGCATGGCGCAGCGGTTCCTGCCGGTCTGGATCGCGCTGATCGTGACCTTCGCGTTGTCGATCAGCTACAAGCGCAAGCTTGGGCTTTACGGCAAGCTTTTCGACAGCACTGTTGGCATGATCGGTTTCGCCATCGTGATGTTCTGGGTCTACACCGGCATCTTCGGCGGGCTTTTCGACTTGATCGTCACCCACGACAGTCTGAGCCAGGTCTCGGGGATGAAGAACAAGGAACCTGGCACGCCGCTGCGCGGGGCCGAGGAAGGTGACTACCAGTGGTTCCTGCTGGGCGGCGACAACCTTGCGCGCGACGTCTTTTCGCGGCTTGTGAAGGGCTCCTGGGTGGTGGTTCAGATCGCGCCCCTGGCCACGCTTTTCGCCTTCATGGTGGGGATCACGCTGGGCCTGCCCGCGGGATACTACGGCGGCAAGCTCGACACGATCCTGAGTTTCCTGGCGAACCTCATTCTCGCCTTCCCGGTGATCCTGCTGTTCTACCTACTGGTGACGCCCGAGATCGTGCTGACAGGCATCCCGAACTACATGGCGCTGTTCCTCTTCGTCTTTCCCATCGTATTCGTGGCGATCCTGCTGAACTCGCGCTTCTACACGCAGCCTTCGGTGCGCACGCCTTTGCTGATCTTCGTCATCGGGGTGCTGGGATGGCTCTACCTTTCGATGGTCAGCTCGAACGGCACCATCGTCTCGACCGACAGCTACACGATCCCGGGTATACCTGCGATGCTTGACGGTTTCGACATCGACCCCGGCATCCTCGTGGTCTTCGTCTCGGTGGTCTTCGTGAACTCGCCCACGGTCTTCCGGATCGTACGCGGCCTCGCGCTCGACATCAAGACGCGCGACTACGTGGCCGCCGCCCAGACGCGGGGCGAAGGGCCCTGGTACATCATGCTGTGGGAAATCCTGCCCAACGCGCGGGGGCCGCTGATCGTCGATTTCTGCCTGCGGATCGGCTATACCACGATCCTTCTGGGAACCCTGGGCTTCTTCGGGCTGGGGCTTGAATCGGAAAGCCCCGACTGGGGATCGACGATCAACGCAGGGCGGCGGCTGCTGTCGCTTTATCCGCATGCGGCGATTGCGCCGGCGCTGGCGTTGCTGAGCCTCGTGCTGGGGCTGAACCTGCTGGCGGACGGGCTGCGTGAGGAGTCGTTGCGCGACTGATATGTGGGTGTTGTTCGGGGGCTCTGCCCCCGGACCCCCGGAATTGTATTTTGAAAGATGAAGCTGGACCGGGTCCGCCATCTTTCGATTGGGAGAATGAAATGGTCAAAGAGGCGTATAACGGCCCCATTCTAGAGATCGACAAGCTGTCGATTTCGTTCTTCACGCGGCTCCGGGAAATCCCCGCCGTGATGGATTTTTCCGTCACCGTGCAGCCGGGTGAAGCGGTGGGCCTTGTGGGTGAATCGGGCTGCGGCAAATCCACCGTGGCGCTGGGGGTGATGCAGGACCTCGGCAAGAACGGGCGCATCGTCGGCGGGTCGATCAAATTCAAGGGACGTGACCTGGGCACAATGTCCGACGAAGAGCTGCGCGACATACGCGGCTCCGAGATCGCGATGATCTACCAGGAGCCCATGGCCTCGCTCAACCCGGCGATGAAGATCGGCAAACAGCTGATGGAAGTGCCGATGATCCACCAGGGGATGAGCGAGAAGGAAGCCTATGACCGCGCGCTGCAGGTGGTGACGGACGTGAAGCTGCCCGACCCCAAACGCATCCTCAGCGCCTTTCCGCACCAGCTTTCGGGCGGCCAGCAGCAGCGCATCGTCATCGCCATGGCGCTGATGTCCGAGCCGTCCCTGCTGATCCTCGATGAACCCACCACGGCGCTTGACGTGACGGTCGAGGCGGCGGTCGTGGAACTGGTGAAGGATCTGGGCAAGAAATACGGCACCTCGATGCTGTTCATCAGCCACAATCTCGGGCTGGTGCTTGAGACCTGCGACCGGATCTGCGTGATGTACTCGGGCGAGGCGGTCGAGCGTGGTTCCATCGAGGATGTCTTCAACGAGATGCAGCATCCCTATACGCAGGCGCTCTTCCGTTCGATCCCCCTGCCGGGTGCGGACAAGAACGCACGCCCGCTGATCGCGATCCCGGGCAACTTCCCCCTGCCCCACGAGCGCCCGTCGGGCTGCAACTTCGGCCCGCGCTGCGATTACTTCGAGGCCGGGCGCTGTGACCTCACCGATATTGCCATGGCGCCGGTGCCGGGCAACGACCGGCACCACACCCGCTGCCTACGGTTCAAGGAGATCGACTGGAGCGCGCCGCCGCAGGTCGGCGAGATAAAGACCAAGGGCGAGATCGGCGATGTGGTTCTCAAGATGGAGAAGCTCAAGAAATACTACCAGGTCGCGGCCAACGCCATGTTCGGCGGCGGCGACACCAAGGTCGTCAAGGCCAACGAGGAACTCACCTTCGAGGCGAGGGAATCAGAGACGCTGGCCATCGTGGGCGAGTCGGGCTGTGGCAAATCCACTTTCGCCAAGGTGCTCATGGGGCTGGAGACGGCGACGGACGGCCATGTGTTGCTGGACAACCAGGACATCGGCGGCGTGCCCATCGAGGAGCGGACGACCAAGAACGTGGCTGACGTGCAGATGGTCTTTCAGAACCCCTTCGATACGCTCAACCCGTCGATGACGGTGGGTCGCCAGATCATCCGGGCGCTGGAGATCTTCAAGGTCGGCAAGAACGAGGCGGAGCGCAAGCAGCGGATGCTTGAACTGCTGGACCTGGTGAAGCTGCCCCGCGAATTCGCGAACCGCATGCCGCGCCAGCTGTCGGGCGGGCAGAAACAGCGCGTGGGCATCGCCCGTGCCTTTGCCGGAGACGCGCGCATCGTGGTGGCGGACGAGCCCGTCTCGGCGCTCGATGTGTCGGTGCAGGCGGCGGTGACGGACCTGCTGATGGAAATCCAGCGCGAGCAGAAGACGACGCTGCTGTTCATCTCGCATGACCTCAGCATCGTGCGTTACCTCAGCGATCGGGTCATGGTCATGTACCTTGGCCATGTGGTCGAACTGGGCGATACCGAGCAGGTCTTCGCCCCGCCCTATCATCCCTATACCGAGGCGCTGCTGTCGGCGGTGCCCATCGCCGATACCTCGGTCAAGAAAAAGCACATCGTGCTGGAGGGCGACATCCCTTCGGCCATGAACCCGCCGCCGGGCTGCCCCTTCCAGACGCGCTGCCGCTGGAAATCGGAGGTGCCGGGTGCGCTTTGCGAAAAGGAAGTGCCGCCGATGCGGACAATGGGCGGCGGTCACCAGATCAAGTGCCACCTGAGCGACGAGAAGCTGGCCGAGATGGAGCCGGTGATCGAGGTGGGCGTTGCCGCCGAGTAACCGACCAACGAAAAACGCGGCCCCCGGGAGGGGACCGCGTCCTTTTGCCTTGATCCGGGTCAGCGGTTGATCGAACCGACCCCCACGAGGTTCAGATCGGCAAACTCTTCTGCGACGTTCTGGGCGAATGCCACAACCATCGCGTTGTAGAAATCCGTGAGCGAGGGCGAGATCGCGGTGTAGCCTGGAGGCACGGCACCGTCAGCGGCAACCGCCTTGATGGCCACGGGGAAGCTTTGCGCGCCATTGCCGCTTTCGGTCTCGATGGAAACCACGCCTTCCAGCTCATTGAATTCCTTGCTGTCGGGCAGCACCGTGTCACCGTTCAGCGCAACCTTGCGGATGTCGACACGGATGATCGGATCGGCACCGTCATCGCTTTGCGGCACGAGGTCAGCGATTGCCAGCGCGATGTCGCTGGTGATCTCGGGGAACATCTCCTGCGCGTTGGTGTCCTGCGCCGCGTCATATGACGCGCTGACGTCGATCTCGGAGACCAGCGGCATTTCCTTGGCCCCGACGGCACCGCTCAGCGCGATCAGGCTCACGGTTGTGGCAAGGGTCAGCTTCTTCATCGTTTTGAACATTTTCATGCTCCTTTCCTGTCAATGTTCCGGGGCGGGAAGGCCGCGCCGGTGGATTGGCAGGAGAACGGGATGACCCCGAAACCGGTTCCCCGGCAAGGGTCCGGCCGGGGCATGATTTCGGCGGTATGCCGCCGAATACCGAAAATTATGTATGTATTAAAGGGGCTTACTGACCGCCGATGATACGCACGTAATTGCGCGTCTCCTTGTAGGGCGGCACGCCCCCGTGCTTTTTCACCGCACCCGGACCCGCGTTATAGGCCGCCAGCGCCAGCCGCCAGGTGCCGAAGGTCCGGTATTGCTGCTTGAGATAGCGCGCGCCGCCATCGAGGTTCTGCTGCGGATCCGTCGGATCAACCCGCAAGAGCCTTGCGGTCTCGGGCATCAGCTGCGCGAGGCCAATCGCACCCTTGTGAGAGACCGCTCCGGGGTTCCAGTTGCTTTCCTGCTGGACCAGCCGCAGGAAGAGGTCGACCGGCACGCCGTGGCGCGTCGCCGCCTGTTTCGCCATGGCAAGGAACTGGCCGCGGTATTTGCCGGTATAGCGCGGCGTCTGCCACTTGCTGGGCGTATTGACCGACGGGGGCTGAAGCCGGACCGAAGCCGAATATTGCTTGGAAGCGCGGTTATCGAGAATTTTGGCCTGCGACTTGAAGATCGCCTTGCGGTTCTTGGAGGAAAACACATCCGCCGACACCGGGGCGACCGCGCCCAAAGTCAGCCCAAGGGCCGCAAGCCCTGCCAGAACACCCGATCTCAGCATCCTCTAGACGCCCTCACCCGTTTCTTTGGGGCGCTTATACCAGAAAACCGTATTTCCGCCAGCATTCGATTGGGTCGGCGACCATTGATCGGCAATCTCAGGACTTTGTTAACCACGAATGGTTCATTTTGCATGGCAGCCCCTCGCCGGGGCCGATATAACACCTGAAAACCTGGGCGCGGATTCTACCGCGCGAATGAGAAGACGACGGGGGATGTATGGCTGGCTCAGTGAACAAAGTGATCTTGATCGGCAATCTGGGCCGCGACCCGGAAGTCCGGTCGTTCCAGAACGGGGGCAAGGTGTGTAACCTGCGCATCGCCACGTCAGAAAACTGGAAAGACCGCAACACAGGCGAGCGCCGCGAAAAGACCGAGTGGCACAGCGTGGCAATCTTCTCCGAACCCCTGATCCGCGTGGCCGAGCAATACCTGCGCAAGGGCTCCAAGGTCTATATCGAAGGTCAGCTTGAGACCCGCAAATGGCAGGACCAATCCGGGCAGGACCGCTATTCGACCGAGGTCGTGTTGCGCCCCTACCGGTCCGAGCTGACCATGCTCGACGGTCGTGGCGAGGGCGGCGGCGGCGGCAATTACGGTGGCGGCTCCTCGGGCGGCGATTACGGCGGTGGCGGCTATGACAGCGGCGGTGGCGACTACGGCGGCGGCGGTTCGTCGCGCGGTGGCGGCTCCTCGCGCGATCTGGACGACGAAATCCCGTTCTGATGGCCCCGGCGCGCAGCGTCCGGGCGCTCACTGCGGCGGACGCCGAACAGGCGCTGGTGCTCTACAACGAACTGACCGTGGGACCGCCGGCAGATGATCCGGCGGTCTTTTCGTCGGTGATCGGGCATCAGGGTACTGAGGTGTTCGGAGCCTTCGAGGGGGACAGGCTGGCCGCGATGGTGACGTTGCACCTGCTCCCCAATGCGGTCTGGTCTGGCAGGCCCTACGGACTGATCGAAAACGTGGTGACGCGGGCGTCCCACCAGCGGCGCGGTTTCGGCCGGATGGCGATGCAGGCAGCCCTTGATGCAGCACAGAAAGCCAATGCCCACAAGCTCATGCTGCTGACCGGTGTCGGGCGTGATGCCGTGGGGTTCTACGAGGCGATGGGGTTTTCGGCCAGGGACAAGACCGGCATGGTCATCCGCTACCCCTGACGCTGTGCCAGCGCATCCCGCAGAACGTCCAGCACCGTGTCGCGCGGCACCTCCGAGGTGACGAAAGCCTCCCCGATCCCCCGCGCGAGAATGAACCGCAACCGCCCGTCCACCACCTTCTTGTCCTGTCCCATCAGGTCGAGCAGCGCCTCGGCCCCCGGCAGATCGCCCTCGATATCCGACAGGTCGGTCTTCATCCCCATCGCGCGCAAATGCGCGCGCACGCGGCTCGGTTCCTCCTGCGGGCACAGCCCCAGCCGTGCTGACAGTTCGAAGGCCAGCGCGCAGCCGATCGCGACGCCTTCGCCGTGCAGCAGCCGGTCCGAATAACCCGTCGCGGTCTCAAGCGCGTGGCAGAAGGTGTGCCCGAGGTTCAGCAGCGCGCGGTCCCCCTGCTCGGTCTCGTCGCGCATGACGATCTCGGCCTTCATCTCGACCGACCGACGCACGGCGGCAATGCGCGCTTTTTCGTCACCCTTTGCGAGCGCCGGACCATTCTCTTCCAACCACGCAAAGAAAGCAGCATCGCCGAGGAGCCCGTATTTCACCACCTCGCCATAGCCCGCGAGGAAATCGCGCGGGCGCAACGTGCCGAGGATGCCGGTATCGGCCAGCACCAGCGCGGGCTGGTGGAACGCGCCCACAAGGTTCTTGCCCTGTCGCGCGTTGATCCCCGTCTTGCCGCCCACCGAACTGTCCACCTGCGCCAGCAGCGAGGTCGGTATCTGAACGAAGCGCACGCCGCGCCGCAGGATGGCGGCGGCAAAGCCCACCAGATCGCCGATCACCCCGCCGCCAAGCGCCACGACCACGTCCCGCCGCTCGACCTGCTGGTCGAGCAGCCAGTCGACGCAGCGCTCAAGCTGCGCCCAGCTTTTCGTGGCCTCGCCGGGCGGCAGGCTCAGCGCCTCCATGGCAATCCCCGAGGCGTCGAGCCCCGCGCGCAGCGCGTCGAGGTGCAGGGCCCCCACGGTTTCGTCGGTGATCACAGCGACCCGCTTGCGGGACAAAAGCGGGGCCACATGCGCCCCCGCCGACCTGATCAGCCCCGGGCCGATCAGGACGTCATAGGCCCGGCCCGGCAGATCGACATGCACTTTCTCAAGCATCTTCGCGCTCCAACACATCCTTCCGCTCCACCAGCTTTGCGATCACCCGCTCGGCCATGGCGTCGATGCTCAGCGCCTGATCGCAGGAGACCGAGAGATCGGCCAGCCGGTAGATCGCCACGCGTTTTTCGTAAAGCGCGGTGAGCGTCGCCTTGGGGTCGGAAGTCCTCAGCAATGGCCGCGTGTCCTTGTGCTTCACCCGGTTCCAGAGCAGCTCCAGATCCGCATTCAGCCAGATCGCGACGCCTCGTTCGGAAATCATCTTGCGGTTCACTTCGGACAGATACGCGCCGCCCCCCACCGACAGGATCCCGTGGGTCGAGGTCAAAAGACGCGCAATCACCTCCGTCTCCCGGCGGCGAAAGAACGCTTCGCCGTCGCGCTCGAAAATCTCCGGCACGCTGAGGTTCGCCGCCGCCTCGATCTCGGCATCGCTGTCAAGGAACGGCACGCCAAGCTTTTGCGCCACCGCACGGCCCACTGCCGTCTTGCCGGCGCCCATCATGCCCACCATGACGACCGTCTTTTTCAGGTGGTATCTGGGGGCTGACGCTCGGTCATCGGCCATGGATTGCTCAATTTCTCTCATTTTTGCCTGAATGACGTGATCTTGGTCGAAAGGCCATATATAGATTGCACAAAGAGCGCGCAAAGAACAGGCAAAACCCATGGGTCGACTATTCAAGCTTCTGATTTTCCTCATTGTTGTGGGGTTCATCGGGCTGGTGGCCTATGCCTATGTCGGCCCGTTCTTCGGGGCCGAATTCGCGCCAGAGCAGACCGAGACGCGGGTGCCCGTGACACTGGGGACGGACTGAATGGTCCGCGTCGGGGTGGCAAGGCTGGCGGCGGCAGGACTGTGCGCCTGCTGGCTTGGCTTTCCCGTACCTCCGGCCGTGGCGGAAACCCAGGCGCCGCTTTCGGTCATCGACTGGCTGGGCGCCCAGGGAGGCCAAATCGCGCCTCAGCCGACCGCACTGGCCAATCCTGACGAGCCCCCTGTCGCCCGCACGGCGACGGTACCCGACGTCAACGTCACGCCCCTCGGCGAAGGTGGCCCGCGCCTGATCGGTCTGGTGCCCTCCAGCGTGACCGGCCTGCCCGAAAACCTCTGGACCGGCAGCGATCCCGCGCGGCTGGCCCGGCTCATCGCCGATCTGCCCGACCTGCAACTGCCCGCCGCTCAGGCCCTGCTCTATACCGTTCTGCTGGCCGAGGCGCGCGCGCCGGGCAACCGTCCCTCAGATGGCGACAAACTGGCGCTAGCCCGGGTGGAGAAGCTGGTGGCGCGCGGCGCGCTCGATCCCGCACTCTCGCTTGTCGAGCAGGCGGGTGTCACAACGACCCCTGCGCATTTCGAGCTGTGGATGCGCATCAGCCTGCTGACCGGGACCGAGGACCGCGCCTGCGCCGTGCTCGACGCGGCACCGCATCTGACGCAGGATTACGGCACGCGCATGTTCTGCGATGCCCGCGCCAGCCGCTGGGAGAATGCAGCCCTCACCTACGGCTCGGCGCAGGCGCTTGGCCTGATGCCGCCCGAGACGCTCGAGGTGATGGGCCGTTTCCTTGACCCGGAGACGGCGGACGGGCTGACCGCACCCGAAATCCCGCGCCAGATGGATCCGCTGACATTCCGCCTTTTCGAAGCGATTGGCGAGCCTGTGCCCACCGGAAACCTGCCCCGCCCCTATGCCGTCGCGGACCTGCGCGACATCGCGGGCTGGAAGGCCCAGATCGAAGCGGCCGAACGGCTGACACGCGCCGGCGCCCTGCCTGACAACCGCCTTCTGGGCCTCTACACCGATCGCAAGCCCGCCGCTTCGGGCGGCGTCTGGGACCGCGTCTCGGCCCTGCAACGGTTCGAGACGGCGCTGGCCTCCGGCAGTAGCGAGGCGGTGGCCAAGACATTGCCCGCCGTCTGGAAGGCCATGCAGGAGGCCGGTCTGGAGGTCACCTTCGCCGCGCTTTTCGCCGAACCGCTTGCCCCATACACGCTTGCCGGAGAGGCGGGCAATATCGCGGAGAAGGTGCAGCTGCTTTCCCCCGCCTACGAGGTGGCGGGGCGGCAGGCCCTGGAAAACCCGCTCGCCGCCCGGATCGCGCTTGGCGAAGCGCCGTCCAAGCGGCCCGGTGACGTGATCCCCGCCGCGATCCACGATGCTTTCACCGGCGCGCCGCCCCGCGCCGACCTTGTGGGCATGGTGGCCGAGGACCGTCTGGGCGAGGCAATCCTTCAGGTGCTAGACATGCTTCACGAAGGTGCGGGCGGCAAGGCGCGCGCGCTGACCGATGCGCTTGCAACCCTGCGCGCGCTGGGGCTCGAGGACACCGCGCGCCGGGCGGCGCTGCAGATCCTGCTGCTGGAGCGCTAGGGATGCAAACCGCCACCTTTCACTGGATATCGAATTTCCTCGAGGCACAGGCCGCCGAGCTCGGTGCCGCGACCAACACGCAGCTTGCCTACGGCCGCGATCTGAAGGACTTCGATGCCTACCTCGCGCAGCACGACCGGAATTTCGCCAATGCCACGCGCGGGGATGTGGAGGACTACCTTGTCTATTGCGACGCGAAGGGCCTTGCCAAATCCACCCGCGCACGGCGCCTGTCGGCCATCAAGCAGCTCTACCGCTTCGCCTTCGAGGAAGGTCTGCGCGAGGACAATCCGGCAATCCAGATCGCGGGGCCGGGACAGGACAAGCGCCTGCCGAAGATCCTCAGCGAAGAAGAGGTCGACCGCCTGCTCGACGCCGCCCGTGCCTCGGGCCGCAACCAGACGGACCAGCTGCGCAACATCTGCCTGATGGAATTGCTCTATGCCACCGGCATGCGGGTCAGCGAATTGGTCAGCCTGCCCATCGCCGCCACCCGGGGCGATCCGCGCCTGCTCTTGATCCTCGGCAAAGGCGGGAAGGAACGCATGGTGCCGCTGTCACCACCGGCCCGTGCTGCGCTGGCGGAATGGCTGGTCGTGCGCGACCGGCAGGACGAGGACAACCGGGTCAAGCGCAAGCCCGCCTCGCGCTTCCTTTTCCCCTCGGGCGGCAAGTCCGGGCATCTGACGCGGCACCGGTTCTACCTGCTGATCAAGGAATTCGCAGTCGCCGCCGGGGTCGAACCCTCCAAGGTCACCCCCCATACCCTGCGCCACGCTTTCGCAACGCATCTGCTGGCCAATGGTGCCGACCTGCGCGCGATCCAGACCATGCTGGGCCACGCCGACGTGGCGACGACCGAGATCTATACCCATGTGCTTGAGGAACGCCTGTCCGAACTGGTGCTCGAACGTCACCCGCTGGCCAAGGAAGGCACCCGCAAACCGGGCGGCAAGACATCCTCGGACGGCCAGTAACCCGTCAGCAGCCCGCGCCGGTAGCCTTCGGGCAAACCGGCCCGCGCCATGTCCGCCGCCGCCGCGTCCGCGTCATAGCTCAGCCGTCCGATACGCACCTCTCCGCCATCCAGGATCGCGTAGCGTGTCTGTTGCCGCCCGTCGTGGGGCGGCATGCCGATGACGCCCGCGTTGATCCACTGACCGCCGGGCGTATCGGTGATGAACGGAATGCCGCAATGCCCCGCGATGATGCGCTCCACCGGACCGATGGCCTTCGACACCGCCGCGAATTCCTCGGCAAAGACACCCGGCTCCGACACCGGCCAGATAAACCGCGCGACATCCGTGAGCCCCCCATGGATGACCGCATAGCGCGCGCCCTGATGCCGAAAGCTCAGGAGATTGGGCAGGCCCGCCATCCAGGCCGTATCGTCGGGTCCAAGCACCCGCCGCGCGTATCCGTACCAGCCAGCGCTCAGCAAATCGCAGGCGGTGCCCGCCTCGAAGCCGCAGCCGCAATCCTGCGCTCCCCCGCCCAACTGTATCTCGCAATTGCCTGCGACCACCGGGCAGCCAAGCGCCCGCATCCGCGCCACCGTCTCCACCGGCGCGCCGCAATAGGCCACCACGTCACCGGTGCAGATCATCTGCCCGGGCGGGATGTGGTGCCCTTCCGCCACGTCGACCAAGGCCGCCAGCGCCTGCGCGTTCGAATAGGGCCCGCCGAAGATCAACAGCGGCCCGTCCAGCACTCCCAGATCGCGATGCGTGACCAAATGCTCCCCGCCCTGCCCTTGAACGCCGGGGCGCGCGGCCCCATAACCCTATGAACCAACTTAAACCACGGACTTGGCACCAATGGAAACCGCCCCCGCGCTGATTGACGGCGCATTCTGGTTCAGCGCAGGCATCATCCTGTTCCTGCTGATCCTCTCCGGCTTCTTCTCCGGCTCGGAAACCGCGCTCACCGCCGCCTCGCGCGGCAAGCTGCGCACCCAGGCCGACAAGGGCTCACGCGGCGCGGATCGGGCGCTGAAAATCACCGAGGACAACGAGCGGCTGATCGGCTCGGTGCTTCTAGGAAACAACCTCGTCAACATCCTCGCGGCATCGCTCGCCACGGCCCTCTTTACCCGCCTCTTCGGCGAAAGCGGCGTGGCGCTGGCCACGTTGGTCATGACATTCCTCGTCCTGATCTTTGCCGAGGTGCTGCCCAAGACCTATGCCATCACCAATGCCGAACGCGCGGCCGCCCTTGTCTCGCGCCCCATCGGCCTGGTGATCCTCGTCTTCGCCCCCGTCGTCTCGGCGGTGCGGCTCTTCGTGCGTGGCGTCTTGCGTCTCATGGGCGTGCAGGTGGACCCGGACAGCAACATCCTCGCCGTGCGCGAGGAGATCGCGGGTGCCCTGCAACTGGGCCATTCCGAAGGCGTTGTCGAAAAAGAAGACAAGGACCGCATCCTCGGCGCGCTCGACCTGCGCGAGCGGGTGGTCGAGGAGATCATGCTTCATCGTTCCGGTATCGAAATGATCGACGCCGACAGCGATCCCTCCGACATCCTCAGCCAGTGTCTGCAATCAAACCACACGCGCCTGCCGGTCTTTCGCGACGATCCCGAGAACATCATCGGCGTGATCCACGCCAAGGACCTGCTGCGCGCCATGTACAAGCTCATTGGCGGGCCGGATGGCGATGCCTCGGCGCTGAAGAAATTCGACGTCTCTTCGGTCGCGATGAAGCCCTACTTCGTGCCCGAGACCTCGACGCTGGACGAGCAGATGCGCCAGTTCCTGCGCCGCCGCACGCACTTTGCTCTTGTGGTGGACGAATACGGCTCCCTGCAGGGTCTCATCACCCTCGAAGACATCCTCGAAGAGATCGTGGGCGAGATCACCGATGAATTCGACCCCGATGCCGACCATCCGCTGACCCCGGCGGAGGACGGGCATTACTACGTCGACGGCGCGATGACGATCCGCGATCTCAACCGCGCGACAGAATGGTCGCTGCCCGATGACGAGGCCAACACCGTCGCGGGTCTCGTCATTCACGAGGCGCAGATGATCCCCACCCCCGGCCAGGTCTTCAGCTTCCACGGCTTCCGCTTCGAGGTAACCGCGCGGGACGGCAACCGGATCACGCAGCTCAAGATCAGGCCGCTCTGACCCTTTCTTGCACCGGTTAAGCCAGCGGAAAGACTCGGGACGCTAGGCTCCCGCCGGACCGAGGGCGGTCCGGTGAAGAGAGCGGGAAAAGTGCGTGTCTTGTCCACCATAATCTGCGCCTGCGCACTGTGTTGGGCCCTTGCCAAAGGGGCAGTCGCCGGTTGTTCCGACCTGTTGCAGAGCATTGAACTGGCAGAGCGGAACTTTGGCGATGGGCAATCATCGCAGCCTGCGGAACTGCGGGCACTCAACACGACGATCAGCGGCATGAACAACGATGCGCTGCTTTTGGCGCTGAAGGGCTCGGGGCAGGCCTACGCCTTCGGCGATCTGCGGAACTTCCTGACCCAGCTGAAATTCCTGAGCGCTGCCGCGCATCAAGGCCGCTATCAATTCACCGACCAGATGGCAGAAGACCTGCGCCGCGCCCGGACCGTGGCCGACACCGCCTGCGGCAGCGCCACGTCCGCCGGAGCGGCAAGCAATGCGGCAACGCAGGGTGATGCAGCGACGGCGGCAAGAGGGACATACAAGTCACTCGAACTCGGGTCGCGGGAGAAACCCGTGCTGACACTGGCGCAGCGTGAATTCCTGCAGCAAAGCTTTCAGTTTGGTACGCTGGCCCGGCTGTTTACCGGGATAGCCGGTGCGGCAGCCCTCGCCTTGCTGGCCCACTACGGGCTGCTCGTGGCCCGGGTCCTGCGGCGCAACCGGCGGATTTGCGAGGTCCCGGCGGAACTGCACTGCATGATGGAGGCGGTACCTGGAAGAATCACCGTCCTGGGCCGATACGGCTGCGTTTTCACACCCGATGCGCCAGACCTTTTCGACCCCCTTGCCGGGATAAGCGCGGGCACCTATTGCACGGTCCGGCCGACCGACGCGGAACTGGGCGCAAAGCTCATGCGCGATCTGTCGGACGACTGCAGTCTGCTTTTCACGACGCCGCTCGACCTGCCCCAGATGCGCGACCTCCTTGCGGCGTCCGAGATACCGGCCCGCTACGATTTCTCCGTCATCAAGGGCACCAGCCGCGCAACACGCCGGTTCGGCATCGGGCGCATGCCGCAGGCGTGACAGGATCATGCCCTGAGCCGCGCCCCTGCCGGATCGAAAGGCGGCTCGGACAGGATCACCGCACGGTGCGGCCGCCCCAGCACCATAACCTCGACCGTGTCTCCTGCGGCGGCATCCTTCACGAACCCAAGCGCCAGCGACTGGCCCACGGAATAGCCATAGGCCCCGGAGGTCACCCGCCCGATGCCCTTGCCATCCTTGAAGATCGGCTCGCCGCCCGTGGCATCGGCATTCGATGCGTCCGTCTGTGCCGCATCGAGCGACAGGATCACCAGCCGCTCCCGCGCGGGCCTTGCCAAGGTCTCGGCCACCGCCGCCTTGTTCAGGAAATCCTTCTCCATCTTGCACAGCCGGTCGAGGCCCACTTCCTGCGGCCAGTATTCCGGCGAATATTCCCGGCTCCAAGAGCCATAGCCCTTTTCGATCCTGAGCGACATCAGTGCACGGCTGCCCACCGGCCCCGCGCCGTGTTCCTTACCCGCAGCGATCAAGGCGTCGAACAACCGCGCCTGATCCTCCGTCGCACAATGCAGCTCCCACCCCAGATCGCCCGTGAAACTGACCCGCAGGGCAAGGCAGCGCACCCCTGCCAGGTCGATCCATTGCGAGCGCATGAACGGAAAATCCGCCGTCGCCAGCGAAGCATTGGTCAGCCGCTGCAACAGATCGCGCGCCTTGGGCCCCGCGACGTTGAAGCCGCACATCGCCTCTGTCCGGCTCTCGAAGGTCGTCCCTTCGGGCAGCGGCACCGCGCGGAAGAACCGCTGGTGATAGCGTTCGGCCATGCCCGAGCCGATGATCCAGAAGTCATCCTCGGCCAGCCGCGTGACGGTGAAATCCCCGGCGATCCCGCCCCGCACACCAATCAGCGGCGTGAGGCACGACCGCCCCATCGCCTTGGGCATGGTGTTGGCAAAGAGACTGTTCAGCCATTCCTCCGCCCCCGGCCCCTTGCAGCGGTATTTCGCAAAGTTCGAGATATCGATGATGCCCGCGTTCTCCCGCAGCATCCGGCATTCGCGGCCTACCTGTTCCCACCAGCCCTGCCGGGTAAAGCCGTGGGTCTCATCCACCGCCCCCTCCGGGAAGCCGTAGTAGAGCGGGTGCTCCCAGCCATAGTTCAGGCCAAAGACCGCCCCCAATTTGCGCTGCGCGTCATAGGCGGGCCGCTGACGCATGGGCCGCCACGCCTGCCGTTCCTCGTTGGGGAAATGGATCTTGAAGCGGTTCGCGTATTGGTCGCCCACCCGCGCCTTGGTGAAAGCCGCATCCGCCCAGGCCCCGAAACGCGCCACGTCCCAGGCGAACATGTCATAGCGGCTTTCCCCGGTGACAATCCAGTCGGCGGCGAGCAATCCCATGCCACCCGATTGCGAGAACCCCGGAATGATCCCGTTACAGCAGAAATAGTTGCGCAACTCAGGCACCGGCCCGAACAGCACGTTGGAATCGGGCGACCAGATCATCGGCCCGTTGATCACCCGCTTGATCCCCGCCTCGCCCACCGCAGGCACTCGCGCGATGGCACGCATCATGTTGTCTTCGATCCGCTCCAGATCGTCGGCGAAAAGCTCGTGCCCAAACCCCTGCGGTGTGCCCTCCTCCGCCCAGAACCTGAGGTTCTTCTCGTAGGCGCCAACCAGCAGCCCCTTGCCCTCCTGCCGCAGGTAATACTCCCCGTCCCGGTCTGCGACCGACGGCAGCCGCCGATCCATCCCGGCGATCTCGGCGATGGTCTCGGTCACGAAATACTGGTGTTCCGTAGGTTGCAGCGGCAGTTTCAGCCCCGCCAGTGCCGCCACCTCGCGCCCCCAGAGCCCGGCGGCATTCACCACCCACTGCGTGGCGATATCCCCCTTCTCCGTCCGAACGATCCATGAGCCATCGGGTTGCTGCTCCGTCCCCGTGACCGGGCAGAACCGCACGATCTCGGCCCCGTTCTGCCGTGCCCCCACGGCATAGGCGTTCGTCACGCCTGACGGGTCCACGTTGCCCCCGTTTTCCTCGAACATAATGCAGCGGATGCCGTCGAAATCGACCAGCGGGTGCAGCGCCTCGGCCTCGGTGCGGCTCACCTCGCGAAAGGGCAAACCGTAGTATTTCGCCTTGGCCGCCTGAAGCCGCAACTGGTGCTCGCGCGCCTCGGTCTGCGCGAGGTAGAGCGATCCCGGCTGGAATACCCCGCAGCTTTGCCCCGTCTCGGCCTCAAGCGCGTTGTAGAGGTCCATGGTGTAGTTCTGAATGCGCGTGATGTTGTTGTTGTCATGCAGCCCGTGGATGTTCGCCGCCGCATGCCAGGTCGAACCCGAGGTCAGTTCCGACCGCTCCAGCAGCACCACGTCGGTCCAGCCCAGCTTGGTCAGGTGATAAAGGATGGAGCAGCCGATGACGCCGCCCCCGATGACTACGGCCTGGGCATGGGTGCGCATGTGAGGGTTCCGGTTAGGTGACGCGTTGCCCCGCAATCTGGACCCGCAGCCGCATACAAGAATGCCCGTTCACGACATGCGCCGTCGCCGCTGGTCAAGTCTGGCCGATCCGGGCGCTCACTCGGCTCCGGCGATGGCCCGCCCCACCGCGTCCTGCACATCCTCTCGCGCCGAAGACATCACCCGCTTGCGATCCGGGTCGAAGTCGATGGCATGGAGCGTGCGGCGCAGGAAGTCCTCGGCTGCCGCCCGTGCGGCGCGGCTCAGCCCCTCGTCGGGATGCCGCATCAGCCCCGACAGGATCGCCTGCAAGCGCTGCTGCACCTCAACCACCGACCGCCCGTCGCGCGCCAAAGCCCCAAAACCGTCGTCGATCAGGTCGCGCGGGTCCAGCGGCCGCACGTAGAGATGCTTGAGCTTGGTCTCCCGGTCTCGGCCTACCTCGTCCGAGTAATCCGACAGGATTCGCCCGATCCGGGTGATCACGTCAATCGCGGTCCCCGGATCGTTCACCCCCGGCGACAGCGCCTTGGACGCGACCTCGCCCATGACCACCAGCCCGAAACGCGGGTCCTGGTCGTAGGTGCGCAGATCGCCCATCACGATGCATTCGCGGATATCCTCCGCCAGCGTCTCCATGTCCGGGGCGTCGCCTTCGGCATCCTCGCGCCGGACCACCATCATCAGGGGCTCGTTGAGAAACACGAAATGCCCGATGTTGCGCGTCATGTAGAAATCCAGCCCCTTCGCCTTGGCAAGGTTGTTCAGCGCCTCGGGGTAGATGTGCTGGATGTAGCCGCTCTGGCTGGCGCAGACCGCCTCTGCCGCCTCAGGCACCTCCTGCGTCAGGGCATTGGCCCCCAAACAGGGGTTTTCCAGCCGGTCGCGGAACTGCGCACGCGTGACGTCTTCGATCTGGCGCGTTGTGTCGATGAGGCTTCCGAAGGTCTGCAAATGAAGCACCCAGCGGATAAGGTAGACGACGATCACCACGAGCACGATCACCGTCATCGCGAACAAAACCAGCGCCCGTTCGTCCACGTACACCCCCAGCTCGCGCAGGATGATGGCAAGCAGCGCATAGACATAGGCCCCGATGAAGACCGCCAGCGTGTTCTGCGTCGTCCGGTCCTGGATGATCAGCCGGTGCACCCGCGGCGTCCACTGGGTCGAGGACGAGCGGTAGACCGTCACCATCACCGTCAGAGAAAAGATTGTCACCGACAGCATCGCGTTGGCGATGATCTGCAAGAGCCGGTCGGCTGCACTTCCTGTAAGACTTGTCGCGATCTCCTCGGGGACCAGCGGTTCGATCAACTGCGTCAGCCCAAGGGCGACAAAAGCCAGCAGTCCCATGATCGACACGCGCACCCACAGCCTGCGGGCATATTCCCGCGCTTTGCGGATCAGGGTCATGGGGGCGAAGCGGCTGAGGTCCATAACCAGTGACATAGCATGCGACGGCCCGCCGCACAGGGCCGATAAGCATTTGATCACAAGCCATTACCGACACGACTTGTCGGAAACCCGCATGATGCACCCTCAGGCGGGCGGCAATGTCGGCCAGAGCAGTCAAGGAGCGAGCCCATGCAAACCACAACCCGCGTTCTGATCATCGGCGGCGGCGTCGTCGGGGCCTCCTGCCTCTACCACCTGACCAAGCTGGGCTGGTCCGACGTGATGCTGGTCGAGCGCTCGGAACTCACCTCCGGCTCCACCTGGCACGCGGCGGGCGGGTTTCACACGCTGAACGGCGACACCAACATGGCGGCGCTTCACGGCTACACCATCCGGCTTTACAAGGAGCTGGAAGAGATCACCGGCATGTCCTGCGGGCTACACCACGTGGGCGGCGTGACGCTCGCGGACAACCGCGACCGGTTCGACATGCTGCTTGCCGAACGCGCCAAACACCGGTTCATGGGGCTGGATACCGAGATCGTCGGTCCCGAGGAAATCAAGCGCATCGCGCCCGTCACCAACGTCGACGGCATCATCGGCGCACTCTACGACCCGCTCGACGGCCACCTCGACCCCTCCGGCACCACCCACGCCTATGCCAAGGCCGCGCGTATGGGCGGGGCCACGATCGAGACGCATTGCATGGTGCAGGAAACCAACCAGCGCCCCGACGGCACCTGGGACGTGGTCACGAACAAGGGCACGATCCACGCCGAGCATGTGGTGAACGCCGGCGGCCTCTGGGCGCGCGAGGTCGGCGCGATGGCGGGCGTCTATTTCCCCCTGCACCCGATGGAGCATCAATACCTCGTCACCGAACCCGTGTCGCTGATCGAAGAGATGATGGCCGACGGCAAGGAACATCCCCACGTCATGGACCCCGCTGGCGAAAGCTATCTGCGCCAAGAAGGCAAGGGGCTTTGCATCGGCTTTTACGAACAGAAATGCCGCCCCTGGGCCGTGGGCGGCACGCCATGGTCCTTCGGTCAGGACCTGCTGGCGGATGATTTCGACAAGATCGAGGACAGCATCGCCTTCGCCTACCGCCGATTCCCCGACCTGGAACGCGCGGGCGTGAAGAACGTGATCCACGGCCCCTTCACCTTCGCCCCCGACGGCAACCCGCTCGTGGGCCCCGTGCCCGGCATGCGCAACTACTGGTCCGCCTGCGGTGTCATGGCGGGCTTTTCCCAAGGCGGCGGCGTGGGCCTGACGCTTGCCCAATGGATGATCGAAGGGGAGCCCGAGCGCGACGTCATGGCGATGGACGTCGCCCGCTTCGGCGACTGGATCACCCCGGGCTACACGCTCCCGAAGGTCATCGAGAACTACCAGAAGCGCTTTTCCGTCTCCTACCCGAACGAGGAACTCCCCGCCGCACGCCCCCACCGCACGACGCCGATGTACGACATCTTCACCCAAATGGGCGCCGTCTGGGGGCAGCAATACGGGCTCGAGGTCGCCAACTACTTCGCGCAAGGGGATGAGCCGACCTATGAAACCCCGTCCTTCCGCCGCTCCGATGCCTTCGCGGCGACGGGCCGCGAGGTTATGGGCGTGCGCAACGGCGTCGGCATCAACGAGGTCCAGAACTTCGGCAAATACAGCGTCACCGGCCCGCGCGCCCGCGCATGGCTCGACCGGATCATGGCGGGCCGAATCCCCCAACCGGGCCGGTTGTCGCTCACCCCGATGCTATCGGAGAAAGGCAAGCTCATCGGCGATTTCACCGTCTCCTGCCTTGCCGAGGACCGCTTCCAGCTCACCGCGTCCTACGGATCGCAAGCCTACCATTTCCGCTGGTTTCTCAATCATCCGGAAGACGGTGTTCACGTCGAAAACATCTCGGATCGCCGTACCGGTTTCCAGATCGCGGGGCCGAAGGCACGCGACGTTCTGCAGGCCTGCACCCTCACCGACATCTCCGGCATGGCCTTTCTCGACGTGCGGGAAATCACCGTCGGCCAGACCGCCTGCATCGTTCAGCGCGTCAGCTACACCGGTGATCTGGGCTTCGAGATCTACTGCGATCCCATGGACCAGCGCGCCTTGTGGTCCACGCTCTGGACCGCCGGTCAGCCGCACGGCATGATCCCCTTCGGCATGCGGTCAATGATGTCGCTCCGCCTCGACAAGTTCTTCGGCTCCTGGATGGCTGAATTCTCGCCCGATTACACCGCCGCCGAAACCGGCCTCGGCCGGTTCATCAGCTTTGCCAAGAACGCCGATTTCATCGGCCGCGCAGCAGCGGAAGCCGAGCGCGCCACGCCACCCGCGCGGCTCCTCGTGGCCTTTGAGGTCGATGCCGACGACGCCGACGTCCACGGCTACGAGCCGATCTGGCTCGACGGCACGGTCGTCGGCTTCTGCACCTCGGGCGGCTATTCGCACTACGCGGGCAAATCCATCGCGCAGGGCTTCGTCCCCCGGGATCGCGCCACCAATGACCTTACGGTCGAGATCGAAATCCTCGGCCAGATGCGCCCCGCCCGGCGGCTCGTCACCCCGCTTTTCGACGCCGACGGCGCGCGGATGCGCGGATAGGTTTCTTCATCCGGTTCCCAAGCATAGACTGTCGCCCATGGCCCGGTTTTCCTTTCCGATCATCCTCCTTGCCGCGGGCAGTTCCAGCCGGATGCGTGGCCGCGACAAGCTGCTCGAGGAGGTAGACGGCGTACCGCTCTTGCGGCTCCAGGCGCTGAAGGCAATCGCGGCAAGCGGCGGCCCCGTTATCGTCGCCTTGCCCCCCGCGCCGCATCCGCGCTACGCCGCACTCAAGGGTCTCGACGTCGCGCTGGTCCCCGTCCCGGATGCCACAGAAGGCATGAACGCCAGCCTGCGCGCGGCTTTCGCGGCCCTACCCGGGGACGCCCCCTGCGCCATGGTACTGCTGGCCGATCTGCCGGATCTGACAGCCCAAGACCTGATGCGTGTGGGCGGCGCGGTCGATCTGCAAACCGACACGCTGGTCTGGCGCGGTGTGACCGAGACAGGCGCGCCCGGCCATCCCATCGTTTTCCGATCCGACCTTTTTCCTGTCTTCGCCAGCCTCACCGGGGACAGCGGCGGGCGCGAGGTGATCGCGCGGGCGAAGGGCCGGGTGAAGCTGATCCCGCTTGCGGGCACCCGCGCCCGCAATGACCTCGACACGCCCGAGGACTGGGCGGACTGGCGCGCGCAGCGCGAGGGAAGCTGAAGGGCAGCCCCGAGTTCGCCTAGCCCATCAGCAGCCGCGCCTCGTGCTTCTTCAGCGCGCGCCGGGCCGAAACATATCCTTCGATCCCCTCCGGCGTCGCAAGCCCCTGAAAAAGATCGAAAATCTCGCCCCGCTGCGCCTGCCCGACACCGGCAAGCGACATGTCCCCGGGCTGAAAGCTCTCCGTCCATGACCCGTTCGACAGGATCACCTCGTGATGATCGAAGAGCAGGTGAATGTAGGTCGTGGCCGAAACATGCACCCGGTCGACCCCCTTCATCCCCGTCAGATGCTTGGCCGCCACCAGCTCCTCGCGCTCTTCGAAGAAGAGCGCGCTCATGTCGCTGACGACAAGCACACGGTGGTTGGGCGACACCATCGTATCCCGCTCCGGCAGCCCCTGCCCCAGTGCGCCGCGCTGGATCAGCACCGGACGCATGTGCGGCGCCCGCTCGAACGCCGCGGCACTCATCCGCCGCGCGCCGACCCAGCGGATCTCCTGAATGCCGTTGTCACGGGTGATCACCCGGTCGCCTACGTGCAAATCCTCGACCAGCCGCTCGCCCTGCGGCGTGGCGATCCGGGTGCCGGGGGTGAAACAGGGCACCACGTTCTCGATCTCCTGAAAGACCAGCACCCGGTCCTCGGGGCGATTGTCGGCATCGAAATAGGTGACAAAGCCGTCCTCCCGGTCGTCCGACGTATAGGTCACCTCCAGCCGCCCGCCTTCGACAACCGAGCCGCGCAGATCGAGCGTATCGATATCCTCCGCCCCCGATCCGCCGTCCACGCTGTCGCCTGCGTTCACCCGGTCAAAAAGGTCGCGTCCCGCGCCGCCCGTCATTACGTCTGCCCCGAGGCCGCCGCGCAGCGTGTCGTCACCCTCGCCGCCCAGCAGTGTATCCTCGTCCGCGCCCCCGTCGAGCAGATCGTTCTCTTCCCCGCCATCGAGCAGGTCGCCGCCCGCGCCGCCGAAGAGCAGGTCATCGCCCCGCTCCCCGCGCAACAAATCCGCACCGGTGCCGCCGATCAGCGTGTCTTCGTCCTGCCCCCCGCTCAGGCTGTCGTCACCCCCGCCGCCCAGCAAGCTGTCGCTGCCGGTCATGCCAAAGATCACGTCGTCGTCGGTCTGCCCATCGATGGTGTCGTCGCCCGCCCCACCCAGAAGCGTATCGCCGTCATCCGCGCCAAAGATCAGGTCGTCGCCCCCGCCGCCATCGACAAAATCGCGTCCGTTCAACGGGTTGCGGTCTGGCGAAAAGAGCGCATCGGCGCTCAGCCGGTCGGGAATGTCGACCACATCGGGGATACGGTCCGGGTCATTGCCCGCAAAGATCGTGTCGTCGCCCGTGCCGCCCATCAGCGTATCGCTGCCCTCCCCCCCGACGATCCGGTCAGCCCCGGCACCGCCCGAGATGCTGTCCCGGTCATCCCCGGTCTTGATCGTATCGTCGCCATCGCCGCCGCTGACGCTGTCGCGGTCGTCCTCGGGGTCCACATCGGGCGCATAGCCCAGCGGGTCACGCTCTGGCGCGAAGGGATAGCCGCTGTCCGGGGCCAGATCGCCGCTCGCGGTGTCGATCTCGTCGTTGCCCGCCCCACCGCTGACCGTATCGCGCCCCGCCGCACCGATCAGCCGGTCGTCCTCGTCGCCGCCGCTCAAATTGTCGTCCCCCGCACCCGCCTCGACCGTGTCATTCCCCGCACCGGCCAGCACGATATCGTCGTCAGGCCCCTGCCCGCCGATCACCGCATCACCGCTGTCGATACAGTCGCCATCGGGATCGCCCGTATAGGCCAGATCGATCAGATCGTCCCCCTCCGTCCCCTCGACAATGCCGTCCCGCGCGCCCGGCGCGCCGACGTTGACGACCAGCAGGCCGGTGTCCGTCAGCGCCTCCGCATCGCCCTCCGGCCGGTCCGAGATCATGTAGGTGATCTCGGCCGGACCCGAGAAACCGGCCGCGGGCGTGAAATTCAGCGTCCCGTCTGGGTTCACCGTCACTGCGCCCGCCGCACTCATCGCGCCGACGACACGCAGCGCATCGCCATCGGGGTCCTGGTCGTTCGCCAGCACCGCGATGTTCTCGACCGGCGTGCCATAGGGCGTGCCGATGACGTCGTCCCCGGCCACCGGTGCGTTCTGCATTGCCCCGACCATCACCGTGACCTTGGCGCTGTCAGCGTTCATCTCGGGGTCCGTGACGCGGTAGGTAAACACCGCCGCGCCCGTGAAATCAGCATCCGGCGTGAACGTCACCGTGCCGTCGCCATTGTCCTCCACCGTTCCGTCGGGACTGATGAAATCACCGATCCGCAACGCCGTCCGGTCGTCATCCGGGTCGACATCGTTGCCCAGCAGGTCGATCACCACCGGCGTGCCTGCCGCAGTCACGGCGGTATCGTCCACCGCGACTGGCCCCTCACCGGACCTGTCATCGACGAAGGTCAGGTTGTCGATGGCCCCCGCCCCTTCCAGCCGAACCTCCATCCGGGCCACGCCCTCCACGAAAAGCTGGACCGTACGCTCGCCGCCCTCTCCGGTGGGATCGACGAAATGGTTCTCCATCACCGCCCCATCCGCGCCGTAGAAGATCATCCGCGTCCCCTCGCCCACCGGGTCGAGGATGTTCTTGAAGGACAGGCTCTTGATCCGCACATTCTGCTCGAAATCGAAAAAGATGCTGCCCCCCGCCGCGCTTGCGTCCGGGTTTGCGCCATCGCCGTCCTCGGACAGAATCAACATTCCGCCCAAGGTCCCCGAGGCGAGGCCGCGGTCATCGCCTGTCGGGCTCTCGCTGTCGAAGATCATCGCCTGCGCCACCGGATCGGTGGCCGAGACCCGCACACCGTCCGGGCGCAGGTAGTCGTCGTCGATCAGCGTGCCGGCGGGAAAGGCGTTGAAGTCGATGGTCCTGATCATCGGCTGAATCTCCTATGCAGCGGCAGGAAGGCAGCGTCAGACACGAAGCCGTGCCGGAACCAAAACGTGGTAACGAATGGGTTTTCTTTCATGCTGCGAATTGCCACAAACTCTCTTCAATTGCCTCTCACCCTGGAAACAGATTGCTTAATTTCGGCTTAACCATGAGGGGTTGCAGCGGGGCAGCGGCATGATCGCGGCGAAAAACACGGCCCTTTTTGAGAACAATTTTATGAGACGCCCCGCTCAGCCCCTGCGCGAAGGCTATCGTGGCGCAACGCCTGCCAAGGGCGGCATAGGCGGCAATCGAGCGGAAAATTGCGAAAGATCCAGCGGTCTCTGAGGACAGATATCTGGATGGTACCCAAGGCCGGACTCGAACCGGCACGCCCGAAGGCGGGGGATTTTGAATCCCCTGCGTCTACCATTCCGCCACTTGGGCACGCCTTGCGGTCTAGCGCGCCGCGTCGCAGGCGGCAAGATCAATTTGCCGGAGGATACGCTGTGCGGGCTTGACCCTGCGCAAGCGACATGGTGTTGCAAGGGGACGAAATTCGGGCAGCCATATCATGCTGAAAAGCCTCTACGACTGGACCATGGGCCTTGCCCGGCACCACCACGCCCTCTGGGGACTGGCGGCGGTCTCTTTCGTGGAAAGCTCCTTCTTCCCGATCCCGCCCGACGTGATCATGATCCCGATGATCGTCGCCCGCCCCGACCGCGCGTTCCTCATCGCCTTCGTCGCTCTTGTTTCCTCTGTCCTCGGCGGGCTGTTCGGCTACGCCATCGGTGCCTTCGCCTATGAGACCATCGGCCAGCCGATCCTCGCCGCCCTTGGAAAGGCCGACGCGATGGAGGCCTTCTCGGACCGTTTCAACGACGTAGGCTTCTGGGCGGTGCTGACAGCGGGGGTGACGCCCTTCCCCTACAAGGTCATCACCATCATGTCAGGCTGGACGGCCATGCCCCTGGGGACCTTCATCGCCACCTCTATCCTCGCGCGCGGCCTGCGGTTCTTCATCGTGGCAGGGCTGCTGTGGCGCTTTGGCGCACCCATCCGGGAGTTCATTGAAAAACGCCTCGGCCTGATGTTTACCCTCTTTGTGGTCCTCCTCCTGGGCGGTTTCATGGCGATCAAGTTCCTATGACACGCAACTCCCTGATCCTCCTCGCCACCCTCGGCTCTGCGGCCCTCCTGCTCGGCGCATGGGGCTTTCAGCACATCGGCGGCCTTGCCCCCTGCAAGCTCTGCATCTGGCAGCGCTGGCCGCACGGGGCCGCGGTTCTCATCGGCGCAATCGTCCTCGCAGGCGGCCCACGCCTTCTGGCCTGGCTGGGCGCTTTGGCTGCCGCAACCACAGGTGCCATCGGTGCCTATCACGCAGGCGTGGAATGGCGCTGGTGGGAGGGCCCGACCTCCTGTTCAGGCGGCGGCGCCGACCTCGGCGCAATGGACGGCAACGCGCTTTTGTCGCTCGACACCCCCACCGGTGTCGTGATGTGCGACGAGATCGTCTGGCAGTTCCTCGGCCTCTCCATGGCCGGCTGGAACGCGGTGATCGCCTTCGGCCTCATGGCCCTCTGGATCGCTGCAGCGCGCCGGGCTTAGCCCGCCTTTCGCGTTTTCAACAACAGGTTCGTCTCGCTCGCCACGATCCCGTCAAGCCGCCTGATCCGGGTCAGCACCGCGTCGAACGCCTCCAGCGTCTCCGCACCGATCTCCACGATCACATCCCAGCGTCCGTTGGTCGAATGCACCGCCCGCACCTCGGGCAAGCCACCCAGCTGCCGGATGATGCGCTCCGCACCGCGCCCCTCGATCCCGATCATCATCAGCCCGCGCACCGGATCACGCAGAACATCGGCGCGCGTCAGCACCGTGAACCCCACGATCTCGCCCCGTTCCTGCAACCGCGCGATCCGCGCCCTGAGGGTGGTCCGCGACACGCCCAGAGCGGTGGCGAGGTCCGACAGCGGCACCCGCGCGTCGTGACGCAGGGCCGCGATGATTCGACTGTCCAAATCGTCCAAGCATTCCTCCAATATGATCAGACTATGCACGTTACGGCCAAGATGATCCCTTGTCGATGGCCAGATGCGCACGATATCCAGCAGGCAACCCTATACGAAAGGACATCCCATGACGGCACAGCACTGCATCCTGATCGGCGCGCCCATGGACAGCGGCAAGACCCGCAAGGGCTGCCTGATGGGCCCCGACGCCTACCGCACCGCGCGCCTGCCCGAAGCACTGCGCACCCTCGGCCACACGGTCGAGGACCGCGGCAACGTTGCGCCCCGCCCCTTCACGCCCAAGGATCACCCCAAGCTCATCGCGCTCGAGGAAACCATCGCCTGGACCGAAGCGCTCGCGGATGCCGCCGAGGCCGCCATGGCCGACGGCACCCCGATCTTCATGGGCGGCGATCACGCGCTCTCACTCGGCACCGTGCTAGGCGTCATGCGCCACGCTGAAAGCGTCTCGCGGCCCCTCTTCATCCTCTGGCTCGACGCCCATACCGACTACCACACGCCCGTCACGACCGAGAGCGGCAACCTCCACGGCACGCCCCTCGGCTATGTGACAGGCCGCCCCGACTTCGATGGCTTCCCCGCCATCGGCACGCCCGTCCCGCAGGAAAACGTCGCCATCATCGGGCTGCGCTCCGTCGATCCGGCCGAACGCGCGGACCTTCAGGAAACCGCAATCACCCATGTTGACATGCGCGAAATCGACGAGAACGGCATCGCCCGCCCCCTACAGGCCTTCCTCGACCGGGTCGAAGCCGCCAACGGCCTTCTGCATGTCTCCCTCGACGTCGACTTCCTCGATCCTTCCGTAGCACCTGCCGTCGGCACCACCGTGCCGGGCGGTGCCACGGTACGCGAAGGCCACCTCGTCATGGAAATGCTCCACGACAGTGGCCTGATGACCTCGCTCGACCTCGTCGAACTCAACCCCTTCCTCGACGAACGCGGCCGCACCGCACAGCTGATGGTCGACCTCGCCGCCTCCGCCCTCGGCCGCCGCGTCTTCGACCGGCCCACCCGCGCCTTCTAAGGACCGCTCACATGCCCGCCCTCACCCCTTCCGACAAGGCGCTCGTGCCCTTCGTCTCTGTCGATCACATGATGAAGCTCATCCACCACATCGGCGTGGAAGAGATGATGGCCGGCATCGCCGATTACATCGAGGCCGATTTCAAACGCTGGGAGCTTTTCGACAAGACCCCCCGCGTCGCCAGCCACTCCGAGAAGGGCGTGATCGAGCTCATGCCCACCTCGGACGGCGATGTCTACGGCTTCAAATACGTGAACGGCCACCCCTCCAACACCAAGGCGGGCCTGCAAACCGTCACCGCCTTCGGCCTTCTGGCCGAGGTCGCCTCGGGTTACCCCGTGCTGCTCAGCGAAATGACCCTGCTGACAGCACTCCGCACGGCGGCAATGTCCGCCCTCGTGGCCCGCGTCCTTGCCCCCAAGAACGCCCGCTGCATGGCGATGATCGGCAACGGCACCCAGTCGGAGTTCCAGTCGCTGGCCATGAAACGCATCGTCGGCATCGAGGAAGTGCGCCTTTACGACATCGACCCCGCCGCCATCCGCAAATGCGCGGCCAACCTCAAGGGCCAGGGCCTGCGCGTGACCGAATGCACCTCCGCCGAGGACGCGATGGAGGGGGCCGAGATCATCACCACCTGCACCGCCGACAAGCAATACGCCACGATCCTCACCGACAACATGGTCGGCAGCGGCGTACACATCAACGCCATCGGCGGCGACTGCCCAGGCAAGACCGAGCTTGCCCCCGCGATCCTGCACCGCTCCGCGATCTTCGTGGAATATCCTGAACAGACCCGGATCGAGGGCGAAATTCAGCAACTCGCCCCCGACCACCCGGTCACCGAGTTCTGGCAAGTTCTGACCGGTGCCGCCAAGGGCCGCACCAGCGACAGCCAGATCACGCTTTTCGACAGCGTGGGCTTCGCGGTCGAGGATTTCTCCGCCCTGCGCTACGTCCGCGACCGCATCGCGGGCACCGATCTCTTCCACCCCCTGGACCTGCTGGCCGACCCTGACGACCCGCGCGACCTCTTCGGCATGCTGCAGAGGGCCAAGGGTTAGGCCCTCTCTGGACACGGCCCATCCCAAACCCGCTCTGAGATGGAGCCGCCCTTGCTTGAGCATCAGGCGGGCGGAAGGACGGCGGCTTGCCAAGGGAAATCGCGGAGGGACCCGGCTCTGCCGGGATACCGCTATTTCCCTTGGGAAGGCGGCGGCCTTCTGCCAGACAGGGGATCAATCAAGGGCGGGTCCGTCTCTGAGATGGTGGGTCCCGCAGCGCCCGCACCACCGGCCACAATCACACCGTCAACAACTTCGCCGAACCGGCGAAGAGCCCCCGTCAGGGGCGCGATGAGCCCCGCCTCAGGCCTCCAGCTCCGCATCCCAGTAGAGAAAATCCATCCAGCTCTCGTGCAGATGGTTCGGCGGGAACTTCCGCCCCATGTTGCGCAATTCCTCCGCCCCTGGCTGGCGCGGCGGTTTGCGCAGGTGCAGCCCCGTCCGGTGCAGCGGCTTCGAGCCCTTCTTCAGATTGCAGGGCGAACAGGCCGCCACCACGTTCTGCCAGGACGTCACCCCGCCGGCCGAGCGCGGCACCACGTGATCAAAGGTCAACTCCCCCCGCGCGCCGCAATACTGGCAGCGGAATTCGTCCCTCAGAAATAAATTAAAGCGCGTGAAGGCCACGCGCTTTTGAGGTTTCACATAGTCTTTCAACACCACGACCGAGGGTATCTTCAGCGCCATCGTCGGGCTTCGGACCACATCGTCGTATTCGGCCACGATATCGACCCGGTCCAGCCACTTGGCCTTGATCGCTTCCTGCCAGGGCCAGAGCGACAGCGGATAGTAGCTGAGCGGCCGGTAGTCCGCGTTCAGCACCAGCGCGGGCCGGTGTTTCAGCCCCGCGGGCTGCCGGGTGAATTCGGTTCTGAAATCGCCATCCATGTGACTGCGTCCTCTGCCCCTTTTATTCGACTATATCTCGTGGTTTTGCTCTGGCAAGACAAAGCTTGGCACAAGATGTCGCGGACAGACCTAGCGGCGATACGTAACTGTTTTTTGACAGTTTCCCGATGCGCGGGCTCAGAGGCTCAGCTTGTCCCGCATGAAGGCCAGCGCCACGCTCAGCCCGTCGGGCGCGATGCCGTGCCCGGTGCCTTTCATGATATGGGCATAGACGTCCTGCCAGCCCGCCTCCTGCAGCGCTTCGGCCGCCTGTGGCAGCGACTGGGGCGGCACCACGTCGTCGGCATCTCCATGCACCAGCAGCACCGGTGGCCTGACCCGCGCTTCCTCCGCCAGCGTCTCTGGGTTCAGCAACCGCCCGGAAAAAGCGACGATCCCCGCCACCGCATCCTCGCGGCGCGGTGCCACGTGCAGCGCCATCATCGTTCCTTGGGAAAAGCCGAAAAGCACCACCTGCTCGGGCAGCACGTCCTCGTCCACCATCAGCGCATCGAGAAAGGCGTTGAGATCCACCACCGCCTGCTCCATCCCGCGCATCGATTCCTCTTCCGAAGACCCGTCGATCCAGGGGATCGGGAACCACTGGTAGCCACCCATCATGCCAGGCACGTTCTCGGGCGCATCGGGGGCCACGAACATCGTGTCGGGCAGATGCTCGCCCAGTGGATCGGCCAGCCCCAGCAAATCCGCACCATTGGCCCCGTAGCCATGCAGGAAGACAACGATCGACCGGGTCTCCCCCGATTTCGCCGCGCGGCGCTCTGCGTTCAATACACGTGTCATCACAGCCCTTCCCTGTTCTTCATCACCCGGTAGTAGGCAAACAGCGCGCGGGCTGCAACAGACCGCCAAGGCGACCAGTCCTGTGCCATCTCGGACAAGGCCTCCGGGCGCGGCCTCTCGCGCAGACCGAATAGTCCCTCGGCTGCAACCTGAAGGGCCAGATCGCCTGCCGGAAAGATATCCGCCCGGCCCAGACAGAACATCGCATAGACCTGCGCCGTCCATGGCCCGATCCCGGTGATTGCCGTGAGCCGCGCAAGGACCGCCGCATCCGGCATCGAGCGCAGCGCCGCGTAATCGACCTCTTCTTCCGCAAGAATCAGCGCATACCGCGCCTTGGGCCGGCTGAGCCCCGCCGCGCGCAACCCTTCGTCGCCCGCCGCAAGAACCGCATTCTCCGAGGTCAGCCCCCCTTCCACCATCCGCGCCCGGATCGCATCGGCAGAGGCCACGCTGACTTGCTGGCTGATGATGATATCGAGCAGCCCCGCGAACCCGTCCGGCCGCAACCTCAAGGGCAGCGGCCCGCAACGCTCAAGCGCCTCGGCAAACCGCACCTCCCGCGCCGCAAGCCACTCGGCCCCTTCGGCGACATCCGCCTCGCAGCGGATCACCCTGCCTTCCGCCGTCACTGCACCTGCCACGTCATGCGCCCCATCCCGCCCAAGTCCCGCATCCCCGCGACCATATCCGCGCCTTCCCGGCACACAAGTGCCGCAGCCACCGGGGGTTGCCCCTGACCCTGCGTCGGAGTATCGCATTCACGAAAAGGAATACCTGCATGATCGACGATACCCGCGCCAAGCGCAACGTGGCCGTGCTCGTGGCCGCACAGGCCTTTCTGGGCAGCCAGATCACCATGATCTTCGTGATCGGCGGCCTCGCCGGTCAGCAGCTTTCCCCCATCGTTTGCCTTGCCACCCTGCCGATCTCGATGATCGTTTTCGGCTCCATGACCACCGCGCCATGGCTATCGCCGCTCATGCAGCGCCACGGACGGCGCACGGGGTTCCTCATCGGCGCCTCGGGCGGCCTCATCGGTGCCGCGATCTGCGCCTATGCGCTCACGATCTCGAATTTCTGGGTCTTTCTCGTGGGCAGCTACCTCACCGGCATCTACATGTCCTCGCAGGGCTTTTTCCGCTTCGCCGCCGCCGACACAGCCTCGGACGCCTTCCGCCCCAAGGCGATCTCCTACGTCATGGCAGGCGGCCTCATCTCCGCCGTGATCGGCCCGCAGCTCGTCTCTGTCCTTACCGCCGGCCCTGACGCCACCGTCATGCGCTTCTTCCCGGTCTACCTCGCCGCGATGACGCTGAACGTTCTCGGCATGGCGCTCTTTTTCCTTCTGGACATCCCCAAGCCCCCGGTGCCCAGCGTCGACGCCCCCAAAGGCCGCAGCCGGATGGAGCTTCTCACCACCCCCCGCATCGCCGTCGCGGTGATCTGCGGCATGGTCTCCTACGCGCTGATGAACCTCGTGATGACCTCCACCCCGCTCGCCGTCGTCGGCTGCGGTTTTGCCGTCGCCGATGCCTCGAACGTGGTAACAAGCCACGTGCTCGCGATGTTCGCGCCTTCCTTCTTCACCGGTCACCTGATCGCCCGCTTCGGCGTGGAAAAGATCATGGGCCTCGGCATCGCCATCCTCGCCGCCGCCGGCGCCGTGGCGCTCAGCGGCGTGGACCTGCCGCATTTCTTTGTCGCACTCGTCCTCCTGGGTCTCGGCTGGAACTTCGGCTTCATCGGGGCGACCACCATGCTCGCCGGGGCCCACGCCCCGCACGAGCGCGGACGGATGCAGGGCCTGAACGACCTTTTGGTCTTCGGCGGCGTGACCTTCGCCTCGCTGGCCTCGGGCGGTCTGATGAACTGCTCGGGCGGCGATGCGGTCACCGGCTGGGCCGCCGTGAACATGGCGATGATCCCCTTCCTGATGCTGGCCGGAGCCTCGCTCATCTGGCTGGTCATGCGACCCAAGACCACGGCCGCCTGAATCCCTACCAGCGCCCCGTCAGCGCCCTGAAAGCCAGCTTCATCCGGTCCGCCTCGACCGGATCGGGCAACCTCCCCTCGGCAACCGCCACTGGATCGCGCGCCGCCGCCCGCAAGACCGGCTCCGCCGCCCCCACGTGCAGCAGGGCCGCCGGCGCGCCACTCGACACCTTCGCGCGGTCCTTGCGCGCAGACGCCAGCCGATCGAGCGCGCCTTCCGCCAGCCGCGCCACGCCGTCCCGCGTCCCATCCAAAAGCGGTATCCGCCCGCTCGCCTCCAACTCTGGAATCGCCCTGAGCCAGGCGGCAATCCCCGCCGCCACGGCGGCATCCCGCACCACGCGCTCCTCCGCCGTCCCCAGACGCCGCGCCGCGACCCAGGCCAGATGCCCCGCCGTCCGGTCCATGTACTCGGTGAAATGCCCCTCGTCCTCGAAGGCATCCTTGTAGACATCCCAACGCCTTGCGGCGACAAGCTCATCCAGCAGCCGGGCATCCTCCGCCGTCACCGCCGCCGCCAGAGGTGTCGCCACCTCGTGCCGCCTGACCGGTTTGCCCTCCGCAATCTCCTCGCAGACATCCCGCCACCACTGCAGCCGCATCTCGGCGATCATCGGCTCCTGCGTGACCCAGGGCGCGCGGGCCACCTCGACGTTGAAGGCATATAGCGGAAACAGCACCCGCCGCGCTGCGACCGGGGCCGCCATCGCCGCACGAAAGCGCCAGGGGTCCGCGCGTTCGACCAAGGCCGCGCAGGCGTTGAGGTCCGCGTCGAAACTCATGCAGGACGCGCGACCGTCAGCAGATAGCCAAAGGCATCCCGGTGCGCGCGCCAGACCGCAATTTCCTCTTCGGCCTCGTCCAGCACCTCCGTCAGCGCCGCATCCGCCCCCGCACGCAGCATCGCGATCCGCGCCTCGATCGGCTGGAAATAGGCCTCCCACGCCGCGTCCTGCAGCCGCCGCGTGCCCAGCACCTCGTAACCAGCCGCGCTCACCTTCTCCAACACGCCAGCCTCATCCGTCATCGTCGGGTACTCTGCCGCAAAGTAGGCCTGCGCCCGTTCAGGGCGCTGTTCGGTGAACCAGCAGGCCTCGGAAAAGGCGACAACACCGCCCGGCAGGATCGACTTGCGCCAGCCGCTCAGCGCTTCGGTCACGCCGAGAAAATAAACCGCCCCCGCGCACCAGATCAGATCGTACTGATTCTTGATCCGCGCCATATCCGCCCGCAGGATCGTCACACGCCCGTCACCCGCGTATCGCTCCCGCGCGGCCTCGACGAACTGCGCCGTCTTGTCGAGCGCGGTCACATGCCCCTCCGGTGCCACGCTCAGAAGAGATCCAATATCCGCCCCGGGGCCGCAGCCCACATCGGCCATCTGTGCGTTGCGGGGCGTGCCCGCGACACCCGCCGCCCATTCGATATCCGCAGGCTCCCCCGGCCCCTCCCGCGGCAAGTCGCGGTGAAGCGTGAAAAACGCGGTCATGTCCAGTCTTGGAGTATCATCGCTCACGCCGACTTCCCTCCCATGTCACGCACCAGCTTCCAGCGGATCGCATCGAGCAGCGCCTCGAAGGACGCGTCCACGATGTTCGCACTCACCCCCACGGTCGACCAGCGGTGCCCCTCGCCATCCTCGCTGTCGATGATGACGCGGGTGACAGCCTCGGTGCCGCCCTGCGTGATGCGCACCTTGAAATCCACCAGCCGCATATCCTCCAGCATGGCCGAATACTGCCCGAGGTCCTTCGCCAAAGCCTTCGCCAGCGCGTTCACCGGTCCCCGGTCGCTGCCCGCCGCATCCATCGACTCGCTGACCGAGAGGCGCTTCTCGCCATCGACCTTCACCACCACGACGGCCTCCGAGACGCTGATCATCTTGTTGTACTTGTTCTTGCGCCGCTCCACTGTCACCCGGTAGCGCTTGACCTCGAAGAAGTCCGGCATCTGCCCCAGCGCATCCCGCGCCAAGAGCTCGAAAGACGCCTGTGCCGTGTCATAGGCATAACCCTCAGCCTCCCGCGCCTTGACCTCTTCGAGGATGCGCCCCAAAGCCGGATCGCCCTTTTCGACCTTCAGCCCCGCCTCCGACAGCCGTTTGCGCAGGTTCGACTGGCCCGCCTGGTTCGACATCGGGATGATCCGCGCGTTGCCCACCAGTGCGGGGTCGATATGCTCGTAGGTCGACGGGTCCTTCAGGATCGCGCTCGCGTGCAGCCCCGCCTTGTGGGCAAAGGCCGAAGCCCCCACGAAAGCCGCCTGCTTGCGCGGCACGCGGTTGAGGATTTCGTCGAGCATCCGGCTGGTGCGCACAAGCCCTTTGAGCGCCTTGGCACTCACCCCCGTCTCGAACCGGCTGGCATAGGGTTCCTTGAGCATCAGGATCGGAATCAGCGCCGTCAGGTTGGCATTGCCGCACCGCTCTCCCAGCCCGTTGAGCGTGCCCTGCACCTGCCGCGCTCCCGCGTCTACGGCGGCAAGCGAACAGGCTACCGCGTTCTCCGTGTCGTCATGGGTGTGGATACCCAGCTTCTCCCCGGGTATCCCCGCGTCGATCACCGCCTTGGTGATCTCGTGCACCTCCGCCGGCAGCGTGCCGCCATTGGTGTCGCAGAGCACGACCCACCGCGCCCCCGCCTCCAGCGCCGTCTTGAGGCAGTCGAGCGCGTAACCGGGGTTCGCCTTGTAGCCGTCAAAGAAATGCTCCGCATCGAAGAGCGCCTCCCGCCCCGAGCCCACCAGATGCGCGATGCTGTCGCGGATCAGCCCGAGGTTTTCCTCCAGCGTGATCCCCAGCGCGGTCTCCACGTGGAAATCATGGGTCTTGCCCACGATACAGACCGATTGCGTCCCGGCGTTCAGCACGGCGGCCAGCACATCGTCGTTCTGCGCCGACATCCCCGGCCGCTTGGTCATGCCAAAGGCCGTCATCCGCGCCCGTGTCTGCGGTGCCGCGTCGAAGAACGCATTGTCCGTGGGGTTCGCCCCCGGCCAGCCGCCTTCGATGTAGTCGACGCCCAATGCATCGAGCGCCCGGGCGATCTGCTGTTTCTCCTCGGTCGAGAACTGCACGTCCTGCGTCTGCTGCCCGTCGCGGAGCGTGGTGTCATAAAGGTAGAGGCGTTCCTTGCTCACGGCAGCGCCCTCCGGTTAACCCGTTGTTTACCCGAATGTTTCGCGCGCGAAACAAATGCGGCGGCGGGTGCAGTGAACTGCACCTTACGCGACCCCCCGTAAGGTGGACGCCCCGTCCACCCCTGCCCGGCCAGACCGCTCACAACACCCCCTCCAGCTGCGCCCGGTCGAACCCCGGCGGGGCGGTCAGCTTGACGCCCTCCTTGCTCATCTGCACCTCGATCCCGGCAGCGACCAGCGCCGCCTTGATCCGGTCGACTTCCGCGAAATCCTTGGTCTCCATCGCGGTGGCCCGCGCATCCGCGAGGAAGGCTTCGAGGTCGGTCAGATCGAAGGCTTTCTCGACCGCCCATTCGGGAATTCTTTCATCGAGCAGCCCCAAGATACCCAGCGCCGCGCGCAAGCCGCCGATGTCGCCCTCGCCGCTCATCCGGTGGCATTCTGCCAGCACCCCGTGGGTGTTAAGGTCATCGGCCAGAAGCGCGATCACCGTCTGTGGAAGCTCTGCCGTCTCGGCCCCCGCCACCTGCTCATACCACTTGCGCAACACCTTCTCCGCCTCGGCCCGCTTCTTCTCGGTCCAGTCCATCGGCTTGCGATAATGCGTGGAGAGGAACACGAAGCGAATGACCTCCCCCGGCACCCCCTGATCCAGCAGATCGCGCACGGTAAAGAAATTGCCCAAGGACTTGGACATCTTCCTGCCCTCGACCTGCAGCATCTCGTTGTGCATCCAGAACCGCGCAAACCCGTGGCCTGCGCAACGCGACTGCGCGATCTCGTTCTCGTGGTGCGGAAAAGTCAGGTCATTCCCGCCGCCGTGGATGTCGAATGTCTCACCCAGCAATTCATGCGCCATGGCCGAGCATTCGATATGCCAGCCTGGACGCCCCCGGCCCCAGGGGCTGTCCCATCCGGGCGTGTCGTCGTCCGAGGGCTTCCAGAGTACGAAATCCATCGGGTCTTCCTTGAAGGGCGCCACCTCGACCCGCGCGCCCGCGATCATGTCGTCGACCGACCGCCCCGACAGCTTGCCATAGTCCGCATAGGACCGCACACGGAACAATACATGCCCCTCGGCGGCATAGGCGTGATCCTTAGCGATCAGATCCTCGATCATCGCGATCATCTCGCCGATATAGGCCGTCGCGCGCGGCATCGCGTCCTCGTGGCGCGCGCCCCGGATCGACGGCTCCAGCACGCCGACCGCCGCCATGTCGTCAAGATACCACTGCGTCGTCTCCGCCGTGATCTCGCTGATGGGCCGCCCGCTTTCCGCCGCCCGCGCGTTGATCTTGTCATCGACGTCGGTGAAGTTGCGCACGTATGTCACGTGATCGGCCCCATAGACATGGCGCAGCAGCCGGTAGAGCACGTCAAAGACAATCGCGGGCCGCGCGTTGCCGATATGGGCGCGGTCATAGACGGTGGGTCCGCAGACATACATGCGCACATCATCGGCGCGAATGGGCTCGAACACCTCCTTGCGGCGGGTCGCGGTGTTGTAAAGCTTGATCATCGTCATGGTTCATCCTCGCGGAAGGCTCCCGCGGGCTTGCCACATATCTATCTGAATGAAAACGACATGGATGACGGCCCGCGAGAAATCTCTCAGCAGGTAATTTCGCAGGTAATTGTGCACATCGTCATTGCCATGCCAGAGGCGTAGCCGATGCGGCCGCTGCCGGTCAACAGTTGATTGACGAATCAAGACGCCTCTGCGCCCCTGCCCGCCAATAACGGAGGGCGGCATGCAGGCATCGAAGCGGATAGAGAACCTTCTCGGCGGAGGTTCGGACGGCTGGGACGTGTTCAACAAGGCCCGCGCGATGATCGCTTCCGGCATACCGGTAACGGAGTTGACGATTGGCGAGCATGACATCCGCACCGCCGCGCCGATTCTTCAGGAAATGCACCGCTCGGCCATTGATGGGCATACCGGCTATGCCTCGATCCCCGGCGTGGCCGCCTTGCGGGACGCGGTGGCGGCGCGGGTGAGCACGATGACGGGGGTGCCGACGGCGCGCGAGAACGTGATGATCACGCCGGGCGGGCAGTCGGCCCTCTTTGCTGCGCATATCGCGGCCTGCGATCCGGGCGACCGGGCGCTTTACCTCGATCCCTACTATGCCACCTACCCCGGCACCCTGCGCGGTGCCAGCGCCGAGCCAGTGCGCGTTGAGACGCGGGCCGAAGACGCTTTCCAACCGCGCGCGGAAGACATTGCCGCGCATGCGGAGGGTGCTGCGTCGCTGCTGATCAACACGCCCAACAACCCTACGGGTGTCGTCTATTCGAAAAGAACATTGGAGGGCATCGCGCAGGTCTGCCGCGACCATGATCTCTGGCTGATCTCGGACGAGGTCTATGACAGCCAGGTCTGGGAGGGCGAACACCTCTCGCCTCGCGCCTTGCCCGGCATGGCCGAGCGGACGCTGGTGGTGGGCTCCATGTCCAAGAGCCACGCCATGACCGGCTCGCGCTGCGGCTGGGTCATCGGGCCGGCGGATGTGATCGGCCACCTGATCAACCTCGGCACCCATACGACCTACGGCGTCCCGGGGTTCATCCAGGATGCCGCCGTCTTTGCCCTGGGTCAGGGGCCGGGCTTCGAGGCGGAAATCGCAGAACCCTTCCGCCGCCGCCGCGCGCTGGCGCAAAAGGTTCTCGCGGCGCAGAACGCCGTGGCGCTGGTACCCTCGCAGGGGGCAATGTACCTCATGCTCGACGTCCGCAGCACCGGTATGAGCGGCGAGGATTTCGCGCTGGCGCTGCTGGAGAAACACCACATCGCCGTGATGCCCGGCGAAAGCTTCGGTCAGGCCGCGGCAGGCCATCTGCGCGTGGCCATGACCATCGAGGATCGGGCCTTCGAGGGCGCGCTGCGCACGCTCTGTGCCTTTGCCGAAAGCCTGATCTGAAACGGGAAAGGCCGGCACGCCAAACGCGCCGGCCTTCGCTGCTCTGCCACGTTCTCGGCGCGGTCCTCAGAACCGCAGCGAACCGCGCAGCGTGATCGTGGTGGCGTCGACATCGGCGCCCGCCGTGCCGCCCACGTCTTCGAAACGGTGTTCCAGAATCTCGGCACCGATGGTGTAGCGGTCGGTCACCCGGTAAGTGATCCCGAGACCCGCGAAGGGACCGGTTTCATCGCCGAGCGAGGTATCGGCACGCGCCACGCCCGCGGTGGCGTAGATCAGCGTATTGCCGAGGTCATAGCCGCCCTTGAGCTTCAGACGCGCGACCGAATCGAGCGTCTCCACCCCGCCGTTGAGATCAACGTCGGCCTGATCGTAGTCCAGTTCGCCGCCGAGGACGAAATCGCCGAAGTCGTAGTCATACCCCGCGTGAAAGCCGAAGATGCCATTGTCACCCTCCAGCCCCGCGTCGCCGTCGACATCGGCATAGCCAAGCTGCAGACCGGTGTAGAACCCGGTCCAGTCGCCGCTGACGGGCACCGCCACGGGCGGTGCGGCGACCGGCGTTTCCACGACGGGGTCCTGCAGGCTCCCTGCGAGGGCGCTGCCGCCGATGCTCATGCCGCCGAGCAGGGCGGCGATGCTCAGTGTCGCTTTGTAATTCATCATTCTGCTCCTTCCTTATCTTGTCGAGCGCTCAGTCTCTGCCCCGCCTTTTCCGGCGGGATCATCCGGGCAATCCCCGAGATAGTCGGAGAGTTCCAGGCTTTCACCTCACGGCCTTGCGATGGGCGGGAAGTTGCGCCGGAGGGCCTCGGACATCGGCCAAATCCAGCGCAGCAAGGGGTACGGGCCGGAGATCGGCGGAGTGCCGCCGGTGCCAGTGCTGCACCTGCACGGGTCGCAAACAGGCGGCGGTGGCGCAAACGGGACAGAATGTCGCGGCCCGGTTGCGCAGTTTCGATCAAAAGGGAACGCGGGATGAAAGCGGATATTTGCATCATCAGCAGGGTCAGCCGGACCATCGGTGCGGATCGCGGTCGCGCGGCGCGCGGCAGACCCCTGGCGGTTTGAACCGCCCCCCTTTCCCTGACCCTATCCGGACCATGACAATGACAGACCAGACCCCCTTGCGCAGTGGCGGCCGTGCCGCCCGTCGTGCGGCCCGCGCCAAGGCGCTGCCCGACCACATGCGCCCCATTCGCCCCGGCATGGAGGGCGGCACCTACAAACCCCTGACCGAAGCCGGCGTCGAGGCCATCCACCGCGCGGCGCTGACCGCGCTAGAAGAGATCGGCCTTGCCGATGCGCCGGAAACCGGCGTGGCGTACCTGACCGAGGCGGGTGCTGTGCAGGGGGATGACGGGCGCATCCGATTCCCTTCCGCACTTGTCGAGGACGCGCTGGCGCGCGCCAACCGGGCGGTGACGCTATTCGCCCGCGATCCCGCACATGATCTGGAACTCTCTGGTACCCGCGTCCACTACGGCACGGCGGGTGCGGCGGTGCATCTGGTGGATGTGGAGGACAACAGCTACCGCGAATGCGGTGTACAGGACCTGCACGATGCGGCGCGGATCACCGATACGCTCGACAACATCCACTTCCTGCAGCGTCCCATGGTCTGCCGCGACATCCCCGACAACCGCGAGATGGACCTCAATTCGATCTACGCCTGCTGCGCGGGCACGATGAAACATGTCGGCGTCTCCTTCACCGATCCCGACTTCGTGGCCAACGGGCTGGAATTGCTGCACATGATCGCGGGCGGCGAGGACAAGTGGCGCGAGCGGCCCTTCGTGTCGAACTCCAACTGCTTTGTTGTCCCACCGATGAAATTCGCCACCGAAAGCTGCCGGGTGATGGAGGAATGCATCAAGGGCGGCATGCCGGTGCTGCTGCTGTCGGCGGGCATGGCAGGGGCCACCGCGCCCTCGACCGTCGCGGGGGCCATCGTGCAGGCGGTCGCGGAATGCCTTGCGGGGCTGGTCTATGTGGACGCGGTCAAGCCGGGGCATCCGACGATCTTCGGCACATGGCCCTTCGGGCTCGACCTGCGGTCGGGCGCGATGACGGGCGGCTCGGGCGAACAGGCGCTGCTGACGGCGGGCTGTGCGCAGATGCACCATTTCTACGGGCTGCCGGGCGGCGCCGCTGGCGGGATCGCGGATGCGAAGATGCCCGACATGCAGGCGGGATGGGAGCAGATGTGCTCGAACGTCATGGCCGGACTTGCAGGGCTCAACATGGTTTACGAGGCGGCGGGCATGCATGCCTCGCTCCTGGGGTTCTGTCACGAATCGCTGATCCTGGGCGACGATCTGATCGGACAGGCGCTGCGCTGCGTGCGGGGGATCGAGGTGAACGACGAGACGCTGGCGCTCGACCAGATGCGCGAGGTCTGTCTGGGCGGGCCCGGTCATTACCTCGGCACCGAGCAGACGCTGAGCCGCATGGAGACGGATCACGTCTATCCGCGTCTGGGAAACCGGTCTTCGCCCAAGGAATGGGACGAGCTGGGCAAGCCCGAGCTGGTGCGCAATGCCACGGCCAAGAAGGAAGAAATCCTAGCGCAGCGGTCACGCGCGCGGTTCGATGCCGAAACCGATCGGGCGATCCGGGCGCGGTTCAACATTCACCTGCCCGCGTAAGGCACTGGAAACGCAATAAATGAGGCCCGGCGCTGGGGGTGCCGGGCCTCTTTCATGCGTTGCGGCGACGGCTGAACTGCCGCGCCCCCACCGCACCGCATGACCCCTACCCCTCGGAGGGCGCGGGCATCAGGCCCGCTTCCTGCGCGGCCTGCACCTCGCCATCGTCCAGCGCGCCATCCGCGTTCAGGTCCATGGCCGAGAACTGCTCGGCGGTGACATCGGGATAGACGGCCTGCACTTCCGTCGCGCTGAGGATGCCGTCGCCGTTGGCGTCCACTTCCGCGGCGCCTGCGCCCATGGCGAAGGCCGGCAGGCAGGAAGCCGCAAGGGCGGCGAAGGTCAGTTTGATCGTCTTGGTCATCTGGATACTCCCTTTCTGGGGTTTGGTTTGCTCGAAGGCTTTGCCGCCTTCACCCCGTCAGATGCCTGAGCCGCCGCTTCCATCCCGGCCGGCTGGCCCCCCTGCAGCGCGCCGCCGATGGGCGCTGTCGCGATGGGCAAGGCACCGCCCAAAAAGGGCCCTGCCGCGCGATCGGCGGAATCTCCCGCGGTGATTGCGAGCCGCAGGTGCGTCATCCTCCGCGCAAATGATCGGAGGTGACCATGAGCAAGATCGAGAGGAAGGATGGGCCCGGGACCCTGTCGGACCTCATGCCCAAGCTTCTGCGCCGCGCGCGCAGGCTGAGCGCCCGGTCCGAGGAGGCCGAGGACATGGCCCAAGAAACCGCGCTGCGGCTCTGGCAGGTGCTGGTCGAGAAGCGCCGCATCGAGGCACCCGAGCGCTATGCCATGACCATGCTGCGCAACATCGCGCGCCAGCGCTGGCGTGGCAGGCAGGTGACGGAGGAGCTGACCGAGGACATGGTCGAGGCCGCCCCCCTTGCCCCTGCCCGCATCGCCTGCGCGGAGCTTTGCGCGGCCATTGACAGGCTGCCCGAGGACCAGGCGTTGCTGATGCGGCTGGTGATGGGCGGCGAGACGAGCCCGCAGGTGCTGGCCCGGCGGCTGGGGCTGCCCGTGGGCACGGTGATGTCGCGACTGGGGCGAGCGCGGGCGCGGTTGCGGGTGGAGATTGGGCTGGAGGGGTCGGTGGTGGAGTTGCTTTGAACGCCTGGGCTGGTTGCGGGGGCGGACTGGGGCTCTGCCGTCGCCCATTGCGCTTGAGCAATGGCGCACAATGGGCAACCCCCGGGACTTTATATGGCCAGAAAGAGGGGCATGTCGGGGCAAAAGACAAACGGGAGAGCCGGGACATCGAAGCGTGTTTGGATGTCTCTTGCCTGTCAGTCATCCGGGCCGGGCTGAGACGCTTTGGCTAAAGGGGGGCTTGTCCGGTTTGGAGCAGTGAGAAGAAAAAACGGAGGACCGAAGCCCTCCGTTGAGTTTCGCCGTTCAGGCTCAATATGTTAACCGCTCGGTATTTTTTGCCTGCGGCCTGAACGTCGTCCAGAGCGAGCGCACCCGCTCCGTGTCCGTCGCCCCGCGTCGCGGGGCGACGAGTGGGTGGCAGCGTATCGCAACGCGATACGCGAGAACCCACCCGGTCTCAGTTGGAGCGCCTTTCAGCGCCCCGAAGTCCCTCAGCTACACCCCGACGTCCCGCCGCAGGTGTTGCACTTCATGCAGGTGCCGTTGCGCACCAGGGTGAAGTTGCCGCATTCGCCGCAGGCCTCGCCCTCGTAGCCCTGCATCTTGGCCTTGGTGCGTGCATCCAGCGTCACGGCTCCGGTAGCGACGGCGGTGGTCGCCGTCATCTCGGCAACGATGCCGCCCTGGCTCAGTTCCGGGGCGAGGCTTGCCGTTGCATCGATGCCCCCCTGCACCACCAGCAGCTCCTGCGGCAGGCGGTTGCGCAGATAGCCGGTCGAGCTGATCTGGCGCAGCACCTCCAGCGAGTTGGCGGCGGCGGTCTCGGACAGTTCGGAGACGTTGCCGACCGATTCTTCCTTCTCGCCCGCGCCGATGGCGTCGAAGGTGGCACCTTCGGGCTTCACATGGGCCAGATCCGTACGGTCGAGGTAGCTGACCGCCAGTTCGCGGAAGATATAGTCGAGGATAGAGGTCGCGTTCTTGATGCTGTCATTGCCCTGCACCATGCCCGCCGGTTCGAACTTGGTGAAGGTGAAGGCGTCGACGAATTCCTCCAGCGGCACGCCATATTGCAGGCCGACCGACACCGCGATGGCGAAGTTGTTCATCATCGCGCGGAAACCGGCACCTTCCTTGTGCATGTCGATGAAGATCTCGCCGAGGGAGCCGTCCTGATATTCGCCGGTGCGCAGGTAGACCTTGTGCCCGCCGACGATGGCCTTTTGCGTATAGCCCTTGCGGCGCTGGGGCATGCGTTCGCGGTGCGACTTGACGATCTCCTTGACGATGACCTTCTCGACGATCTTTTCGGCCAGCACGGCGGCTTTTTCCTGCGGCGTCCCGGTTTCGAGCGTTTCGGCTGCCTCGTCGTCGTCCTCCACCAGTGCTGCGGCCAGCGGCTGGCTCAGCTTGGAGCCGTCGCGGTAGAGCGCGTTGGCCTTGATGCCGAGGGACCACGACAACTCGTAGGCCTTCTGACAGTCCTCAATGGTGGCATCGTTGGGCATGTTGATCGTCTTGGAGATCGCGCCCGAGATGAAGGACTGGGCGGCCGCCATCATGTGGATGTGGCTGTCCACGCTGAGGAATCGCTTGCCCTTCTTGCCGCAGGGGTTGGCGCAGTCGAAGACGGCGTAGTCCTCGGTCTTGAGGTGCGGGGCGCCTTCGAGGGTCATGGTGCCGCAGACGTGGTCATTGGCGGCCTCGATGTCCTTGCGGGAGAAGCCGAGGGACTTGAGCAGGTCGAAGGTGGGGTCTTTCAGCTTTTCCTTGGGGATGCCCAGCACCCCGGTGCAGAACTCCTCGCCGAGCGTCCACTGGTTGAAGACGAAGCGGATGTCGAAGGCCTGCTTGAGCGCGGCGTCGACCTTGGCCAGCTCGTTCGGGCCGAAACCGTGGCCCATGAGCGTGGTGTGGTTGATGCCGGGCGCATTGCCGATGGTGCCATGGCCCACGGCGTAAGAGATGATCTCTTCGATCTGGGCGGAGCCGTAGCCGAGCTTTTCAAGGGCGGCGGGCACCGACTGGTTGATGATCTTGAAGTAGCCGCCGCCGGCGAGCTTCTTGAACTTCACGAGGGCAAAGTCGGGCTCGATGCCGGTGGTGTCGCAGTCCATGACGAGGCCGATGGTACCGGTAGGGGCGATCACGGAGACCTGCGCGTTGCGGTAGCCGTGCTTTTCCCCCAGCTTCAGCGCCTCGTCCCAGCAGGACATGGCCACGTCCACCAGACCCGGCTGCGGGCAGTTGTCGTGGTCGAGCGGCACGGGCTTCACCGCGAGCTTTTCATAGCCCTTGGTGCTGCCGTAGGCGGCGTTGCGGTGGTTGCGGATCACGCGGAGCATGTGCTCGGCGTTCTTGGCGTAGCCCGGGAAGGCGCCCAGCTCGCCCGCCATTTCGGCGGAAGTGGCGTAGGAGACGCCCGTCAGGATCGCCGTCAGGGCACCGCAGAGGGCGCGGCCCTCGTCGCTGTCGTAGCTGTAGCCCATGTTCATCAGCAGGCCGCCGATGTTGGCGTAGCCCAGGCCCAGCGTGCGGAAGTCGTAGGAGCGCTGTGCGATTTCCTGGGAGGGGAACTGCGCCATCAGCACGGAGATTTCCAGCGTCACGGTCCAGAGGCGCGTGGCGTGCATGTAGTCTTCGACGTTGAACGTGCCGTCCTCGAGGAAGGTGAGCAGGTTCATCGAGGCGAGGTTACAGGCGGTGTCGTCGAGGAACATGTACTCAGAGCACGGGTTGGAGCCGCGGATTTCGCCGTCTTCGGGGCATGTATGCCAGTCGTTCACGGTGTCGTGGTACTGAATGCCCGGATCGGCGCAGGCCCATGCGGCGTGGCCCACCTGCTCCCACAGGTCGCGGGCGCGCACGGTCTTGGCGATCTTGCCGGTGACGCGGTCGGTAAGTTCCCAATCGGCGTCCTTTTCCACGGCCTTGAGGAAGGCGTTGGTGACACGGATGGAGTTGTTGGAGTTCTGGCCGGAGACGGAGTTGTAGGCCTCGGAGTCCCAATCGGTGTCGTAGGTCGGGAATTCGATGCTGGTATGGCCCTGCTTGGCGTAATCCAGCACGCGCTTGATGTAAGTCTCGGGGATCGCAGCCTTTTTCGCGGCGCGGATCGCGGTTTTCAGCTGCTCGTTCTTGGCCGGATCGTAGGCGTCGGCCTCAAGACCGTCCCAGGCGCCGATGGCGGCGAAGATTTCGTTGAGCTGGCGCTCGTGCATCTTGGAGCCGGCGACAATACTTGCCACCTTCTGCTCTTCGAGCACCTTCCAGTTGATGAATTCCTCGATGTCCGGGTGGTCGGCGTCGACGATCACCATCTTGGCCGCGCGGCGGGTGGTGCCGCCCGATTTGATGGCGCCGGCCGCACGATCGCCGATCTTGAGGAAACCCATCAAACCGGACGACTTGCCGCCGCCCGACAGCTTCTCACCCGCGGCCCGCAGGGAGGAGAAATTGGTGCCCGTGCCCGAGCCGTACTTGAAGAGACGCGCCTCGCGCACCCAGAGGTCCATGATGCCGCCGTCACCGACGAGATCGTCCTGCACGGACTGGATGAAGCAGGCGTGCGGCTGGGGGTGTTCGTAGGAAGACTTGGAGCGGGTGAGCTTGCCGGTCTTGTAGTCCACATAGTAGTGGCCCTGCGCGGGGCCGTCGATGCCGTAGGCCCAGTGCAAACCGGTGTTGAACCACTGCGGAGAGTTCGGTGCGGCACGCTGCGAGGCAAGCATGTGGCGCATTTCGTCATAGTAGGCGCGGGCGTCTTCCTCGGTCGAGAAATAGCCACCCTTCCAGCCCCAGTACGCCCAGGCACCGGCAAGGCGGTCGAACACCTGCTTGGAGGAGGTTTCACCGCCCAGTTCCGCGCCTTCGTCGGCCTCGGAACGCCACAGGAATTCGGGCACGCCCTTTTCCTTCACCTTCTTCAGCTTCGAGGGCACGCCTGCCTTGCGGAAGTACTTCTGCGCAATCACGTCGCTGGCAACCTGGCTCCAGCTTGCGGGCACCTCGACGTTGTCGAGCTTGAAGACAACAGAGCCGTCGGGATTGCGGATTTCGGAGATCGTGTGGACGAAATCCAGGTCTGCATAGGCATCCTTGCCGGCCTTGGTGAATTTGCGTTCGATTTTCATTTGCGCTGCCTCTAGCTAACTGTCCTAATTTCCAGAGCGCCGCTTGCCTTTTTCGCAGCTTGCGCCCACCCCTTCCTTCGCCAAGCGGACACGGAAATCCCGTTCACCGACCCTCGAATGGGCGGTGTCCCTGCAGTTTCTGACTGAACTTGTGCCGTCTTTCCCCTGCGCCGTGCCCTGATGCTGCCCTTAGTGTTTACCACTACATGTTGTGGCAGCAACTTCAGCCCGCACAAATTGACGTATGTGCCCCCGATCGGTCAACGATCTTTTTAGGAAATTTTCGAATTCTTTTGGTTGACGCAGCGGGCATTTTTTGGTGCGGCCACCCTCGCATGATTCATGTGATTAATATCCCCAGAAGCATCCGCAGACCGGGCTGACAACCGCAGACGGAATAGTCGAGAGTTGCGGGGTGTTTAGGCCGATCCGCTCACCCAAAGCTTGAAGTTATCCACAGATTCCGATCGCCGGGATAAGGGAGGGGTGCCGGGTTGGAAATTTTTCGACGCGCGCCGGGAGATTTCACAAATCTGCAACACTCCAGCCCCGAAAGTGGACAGAATCAACGGACGGGAACCACTAGAGAAGGTGAGATTTGTCGGCGAAAATACCAGATATAGATAACGCGATGCGGAGGCAGCGTTTCAGATAATCACGCGCCGCTGTAGCGACCCGGTCCAAGCAGGATTCGATCAAGTGGTCGGAGCGAGAGGATTCGAACCTCCGACCCCCTGTACCCAAAACAGGTGCGCTACCAGGCTGCGCCACGCTCCGACTGGCGTCTCTTTAGACACATGTCCGTGGAAAGAAAAGCCCTTCGGTTGCCGATCTCAGCAGGGCCAGGCGGGGTCCCACGCCGCATGGGCGGGATGGCGGACAAGGCTGCCCTCGGTGATGCCGAGGCGCCGCGCGAGGCCGCCGTTGATCTCGAGCACGGTCAGGATGCCCCGGCCCCCGTCGATCGGCGTCTCGTCGAGGGGCACCGCCTCGTGATGGATGTGGCGCACGACGCCCTGGGGATCGATGAAAAGCACGTCGAGCGGGATCAGCGTGTTGCGCATCCAGAAACTGGCGCGGCGGGGGCGGTCGTAGACGAAATACATCCCCGCCCCCAGCGCCAGCTCCTCGCGGTTCATCAGGCCCTGTGCACGCTCGCTGTCGTCATCGGCGACCTCGACGCTGAAGCGCGCCGCACCCCAGTCCCCCTTGAGGATCACCGTCCCGGGTTCGCAGGTATCCTGTGCCGCAACTGCCGTGGCCGCGACGAAAAGCGACGCGATCAGCGGCGCGATCCGTCGTCCGGTCCGCCATGCCCTCCAAGCACCTTTTCCCATGCCTGTACCTCAACCGCCATGTTGCCCCGCTTACCCGCGATAACGCGCAGCGCCACCGCCTCGCCCGGCTGCAGGTCGGACAACCCGGACTTGCGCAGAATCTCTATGTGCACGAAGACATCTTCGGGCTTGCCGAAGACATTTGCAAAGCCGAAACCCTTGGTCTTGTCGAACCACTTGACGCGGGCGGGCTCGATCGGGACGTCGCGCAGCGCTTCGTCGTCCAGACCGGCGAGATCGGGTAGCGCCGCGGGTTCCGCCTCCCGGGGCGGATGAATGGCGACGACTTCGGCCGCCTGGACGCCGCGGCTGGTATTGTGAACCACCAGATCAACCCGCGCGCCGTCCGCAACCGAGCTTTGTCCGAAGTTCCGCAGGACATTCACGTGCAACAGAATGTCCGGCCCACCCCCATCCGCGACAACGAAGCCGAAGCCCTTCATCGGGTCGAACCATTTGACCACGCCGCTGACCGGCCTCTGGTCAAGGCCCGACATCATGCCATCGGCGGTGTTGCTTAGATCCTCAGCCACGTGTGCCCTTCGTTGTACTCTATCTCTTTTTCATCAATGCCGCGCTCGGCGCGGTTCTGGAATGGGTCATCGGGGTCATATTGTCGTCTAGGCAAATCAGGGGTTTAGGCGGGTCACATCCCAGTCGGAGCCGGGCGCGGTGCGGGTCCATCTGAAACGGTCGTGCAGGCGGTGCGCCCCGTCGGCCCAGAATTCGATCTCGACCGGGGTGATCCGGTAGCCGCCCCAGTAGGGCGGCCGGGGGGGATTGGGCCCCTTTGTCGCCGTGACCTTTGCGACTTCGGCCATCAGGGCCGCGCGGCTGCTCAGCGGTTGGGATTGTCGGGAGGCCCAGGCCCCAAGGCGGCTCTGGAGCCCGCGGCTTTTGTAATAGGCGTCGGCCTGCGGACCGTCCTCACGGGTCACGGTACCGCGCACGCGGATCTGGCGGCGCAGGGACTTCCAGTGGATGACGAAGGCGGCCTTCCCCGCCTGGTCGATCTCCTGCGCCTTCTTGCTTTCGTAGTTGGTGTAGAAGACGAAGGCATCCGCCTCGATCTCCTTCAGCAGCACCATGCGTATGTTGGGCAGGCCATCCGCATCGACTGTCGAAAGCGCGATGGCGTTGGGATCGTTGATCTCGGATTTCTCCGCCTCGGCATACCAGGTCTGCGCGATCACGAACGGGTCATCGCCCGCAAATATGCCTGATCGACCTGACATGATGTCCACCTGCCCCGAGAAACTGGCTGCCGCAAAAATGAAATAAAATGTTTCGTTACGCGCTACAGGAAAAGCACGGGCGCGACAACTAAAAGCTGAACATCAAAGAGAAAAAGTGGCCGTACGCGCGATGGCTGCCGCAGTTCCGGGCGCCACGTGCCGCAGCAGCCTTGATGGCCTGCACGCAATGGCCTAAACGAAAATGACGCAAAGACAGGGGGCACGCGGCCATGGCGAACGATCTGATGCAGGGCAAGAAGGGTCTTATCATGGGCCTTGCCAACGACAAGTCGATTGCCTGGGGCATCGCCCGCACGCTGGCGGATGCGGGGGCGCAGCTTGCCTTTTCCTACCAGGGCGAGGCGCTCAAGAAACGTGTCGATCCGCTGGCGGGCCAGTTGGGCAGCGACATCGTGCTGCCCTGCGACGTGGGTGACGAGGCGTCCATCGACGCGCTTTTCGCGGAGCTGGAAGAGCGCTGGGGCACGCTGGATTTCGTGGTCCACGCCATCGGGTTCTCGGACAAGAACGAGTTGCGCGGCCGCTACGTGGATACCAGCCGCGCGAATTTCGCCATGTCGATGGATATCTCGGTCTATTCCTTCACCGCTGTCATGCAGCGGGCCGAAAAGATGATGAAAGAGGGCGGCAGCGCGCTGACGCTGACCTATTACGGGGCCGAGAAAGTCATGCCGCATTACAACGTCATGGGCGTGGCCAAGGCGGCGCTAGAGGCGTCGGTGCAATACCTTGCCGAGGATCTGGGCAAGGACGGCATTCGCGTGAACGCCATCTCCGCCGGTCCGATCAAGACTTTGGCGGCCAGCGGTATCGGCGATTTCCGCTACATCATGAAGTGGAACGAGTACAATTCGCCCCTGCGCCGCAACGTGACCATCGACGACGTGGGCAAGGCTGCACTTTTCCTGCTGTCGGACCTTGGCAGCGGCACCACGGGTGAAAACCTGCACGTCGATGCGGGCTATCACGTGGTGGGGATGAAGGCGGTCGACGCCCCCGACATGGCCAAGGAATGAGCGTGAGCCTGACCCTCGTTGACCTTCTGGCCTTCAATGCGGTGCTGATCGCGGCGATCGCGGCGCCGGGGGCGGCGCTGCTCTATTTCGTCAAGACCACCGTGGCCTCGGGCCGCGCGGCGGGGATCGCCACTGGCTTGGGCCTTGGCACGGCAGCGGCACTCTGGACGCTGGCGGCGCTGCTGGGGCTGGAGGCGGTTTTCGCCCTCTTTCCCTGGACATACACGGCGCTCAAGCTCGGCGGGGCCGCCTATCTGATCTGGATCGCAGTGCAGACCTGGCGACATGCCCGCATGCCGCTGGGCGATGCCCCTGCCCCCCGTGGCCGGGCGGTTCTGTCGGGACTGCTGCTGAACCTCGGCAATCCGAAATCCATGCTCTTTGCCGCCGCCGTCATCGTCGTGGTCTTTCCGCAGGGTCTGGCACCTGCCGATATCGCGGTGATCACCCTGAACCACTGGCTGCTGGAGCTTGCCTTCTACGCCGGTTTCGCGCTGTTGCTGGACACCGGGCCGGCGCGGCGCGGCTATCTACGCCTCAAGCCGGTGCTGGACCGGGTTGCCGCCACCCTGCTCGGCGCGCTTGGCCTGCGCCTCATTCTGGAGAAATGACATGACGGATCGCCTGCCCCACGAGAAGGGCTTTCACATTTCCTGGGACCAGATCCACCGCGACAGCCGCGCGCTCGCCTGGCGGCTGGACGGCAAGGGTCCGGACAATGGCGCCTGGCGCGCAGTGGTGGCGATCACCCGGGGCGGCATGGCCCCCGCGATGATCGTGGCGCGCGAGCTCGATATCCGCACCGTCGATACGATTTCGGTGATGTCCTACCATTCGGGCGGCGGCAAGGCCGACCAGCGGCGCGAGGCGCAGGTGCTGAAGGGTCCGGATGAAAAGATGATGGGCGACGGCACCGGTATCCTGATCATCGACGACCTCGTCGACAGCGGCAAGACGCTGGAACTGGTGCGTCGCCTTTACCCGCAGGCGCATTTCGCAACCGTCTACGCCAAGCCCGAGGGCGAGCCGCAGGTCAATACCTTCATCACCGGCGTCAGCCAGGACACCTGGATTTTCTTCCCCTGGGACATGGCCCTGCAATACGTGGAACCCTATCGCGGACGGGACTGACGCCCGGATCGAAGCGCCCCCTCTCCTCTTTCTGGCCAGATAAAGTCCCCGCCGGAGGCACTCCCGCCCCCTCCAAAGGAGCCGACGCATGAGCATGCCGCGCACCGCCGCCACCTTCGCCCCGCCCGTGATGGAAGCCCGCCGCTGGCTGGAGGGTGTCACCCACCCCGCCGACTGCCCGCTGATGAACGTCAGCCAGGCCGCCCCCGTAGAGCCGCCCACGCGGGCCCTGCGCGAACATATCGCGCAGACCGCGCTCACCAGGGACGATGCGCATCTCTACGGGCCGGTCCTCGGCCTGCCCGCCCTGCGGGCGGAGCTCGCGGCGACGACAGCGCGCCTCTACGGAGGCGCGGTGGAGGAGGCGCAGGTCTGTATCACCTCGGGCTGCAATCAGGCCTTCGCGGCCGCGATTGCGATGCTCTGCGGCGAGGGGGATGAGGTTATCCTGCCAACCCCCTGGTATTTCAATCACAAGATGTGGCTCGACATGGCGGGGGTGCGCAGCGTGGCACTGCCCACAGGGCCCGACCTGCTGCCCGATCCGGACCGGGCGGCGGGCCTGATCACCAGCCGAACCCGCGCGATCACGCTGGTCACACCGAACAACCCGGCGGGCGTCGAATACCCCGCCGATCTGGTACAGGCCTTCTTCGATCTGGCACGCGCACGGGGTATCGCGCTGATCACCGACGAGACCTACCGCGACTTCGACAGCCGCTCCGGCCCGCCGCACGCGCTATTCCAGGACCCTGACTGGGACGACACGCTGATCCATCTCTATTCCTTCTCCAAGGCCTACCGGCTGACCGGGCACCGGGTGGGCGCGATGGTGGCAAGTGCCGCGCGGCTGCGGGAGGTGGAGAAGTTTCTCGATACCGTCGCGATCTGTCCCAGCCAGCTGGGCCAGCACGCAGCGCTCTGGGGGATGCAGAACCTCGGTCAGTGGCTGGCGGGAGAGCGGGACGAAATCCTCGCGCGCCGGGCGGCGATTGCCGAGAACATGCCCCGGCTTGCACCGCAGGGATGGGAGTTGCTGGGGCTGGGGGGATACTTTGCCTACATGCAGCATCCCTTTGCCGAAAGCTCCGCGGCACTTGCGCAGCGTCTGGTCAGGGACGCAGGGATCCTTTGCCTGCCCGGTACGATGTTCTGCCCCGAAGACGATCCCAGCGGTGCGCGGCAACTGCGCATCGCCTTCGCCAATCTGGACGGGCGAGGTATTTCACGGCTCTTTGAAAGGCTGGCGGCCCTGCCCGTGACCTGAGCCCTTGCCCCGACCCGCGGCAGCGCATAGACAAGCGCAAAGTCGCGACAGGAGGACGGCAGCGATGGCAAAAAGCGGGGGCATCGGCAAGACCGCGATGTGGGTTCTCATGGGTCTGCTGATCTTGGGTCTGGGCGGTTTCGGCGCGGTCAACCTCAGCGGCAACATCCGCAGCATCGGCACCGTCGGCAGCAAGTCGATCCCGGTGGACAGCTACGCGCGACAATTGCAGAACGAGATCCGCGCCATCGAACAGCAGACCGGCCAGCAACTGCCGTTCGCGCGCGCACAGGAGATCGGGCTGGACCGTGCGGTGCTGCAGCGGCTGGTGCGCAACCGCGCGCTCGATCACGAGGCAAGCGAGATTGGCCTGTCCATCGGGGACGCGGCACTGCGCGAGGAAATCCTTGCCATCAGCGCCTTTCAGGGTGTGAACGGGGAGTTCGACCGCGAGGCCTACCGTTTTGCGTTGCAACAGGGCGGGCTGAGCGAAGCGGAGTTCGAGACTTCCTTGCGGGAGGAGGCCGCGCGCACCTTGCTGCAGGGCGCGATCCTGGGCGGTGTGCGCATGCCCACGGCCTATGGCGAGACGCTGGTGAACTACGTGGGCGAGCAGCGCAGTTTCACCTGGAGCCTGCTGGACGAAAGCACCCTTGCCGCGCCCCTGCCCGAGCCCACCGATGCGGACCTGCGTGCCTTTTACGAGGCCAACGCCGATCTCTTCGTGCTGCCGGAAACCAAGCGCATCACCTACGCGCTCCTGACCCCCGATGCGCTGGTCGACGAGATCGAGGTGCCAGAGGACGAATTGCGCAGCGAATACGACGCGCGCGCCAATGAATACAACCAGCCCGAGCGCCGCCTTGTCGAGCGTCTGGTCTTCTCGGACGAGGCTGCAGCAGAACAGGCCGCCGCCAACCTCGAAGTGGGCGGCACGACCTTCCGCGCGCTGGTCGAGGACCGGGGACTGAGCCTGTCGGATATCGACCTTGGCGACGTGGGCCGGCTTGAGCTTGACGCGGCGGGTGAGGCGGTTTTCGCCGCCGAGGTGGGTGCCGTCGTGGGCCCGCTTCCCTCCCCGCTTGGCCCGGCGCTTTTCCGGGTGAACGGTATCCTGCCCGCGCAGAACGTCTCCTTCGAGGAGGCCCGCCCGGCGCTGCAGCAGGAACTGGCGATCAGCCGCGCCGTCCGCGCGGTCGAGGCGCGGGCCGAGGAATTCGACGACCGCCTCGCGGGCGGTGCAACGGTCGAGCAACTGGCCGAGGAAACCCAGATGGAACTGGGCCGGATCGACTGGACGCCCGAGACCGACGAGGGCATCGCGGCCTACAATGACTTCCGGGAGGCGGCGAGCGCGCTGAAGATCGGCGATTTCCCCAAGATCGAGCAGCTGGACGACGGCGGCATCTACGCGATGCGGCTTGACGAGGAACTGCAGGAACGCCCCAACCCCTTCGAGGATGCGCGCGACGACGTCCGGGCGGCATGGGAGGAAGAGCAGGTTGTCACCGCGCTGAGCGCGCAGGTCAACGATCTGATCGGCACGCTGGTCACCGAAGGCGCTTTCGAGGCCGCGGGCCTTGATGCGATCGTCGAGACGGACATGACCCGCGATGCCTTCGTTGACGGGACGCCTCCGGGCTTCATGGCCGAGGTTTTCGAGCTGGAGGCGGGCGGCGTGGCCGTTCTGCCCGGTGAAGGCTCCGTTGTGGTGGTGCGCCTTGATGAGATCACGCCCGCCTCCGAGGATGCGCAGAGTGCCGCGCTGCTGGCGCAGTTGAACGCGCAGCTGAACCAGACTCTGGCGGCGGATCTGTTCAACATCTACGCCGATGACGTGGTGCGCCGCGCCGGGCCGCAAGTCGATCCGCGCGCGCTGCAGGCCGTGCATGTGAACTTCCCCTAAGGGCATCCCATGGCGCTGACCCCGGATTTCGACACTTTCGCCAGCGGCTATGCCGAGGGGCGCAACCAGATCGTCTACACGCGGCTTGCCGCCGATCTGGATACGCCCGTCTCGCTGATGCTGAAGCTGACGGGGGCGGCGGAGAATGCATTCGTGCTGGAATCCGTGACCGGCGGCGAGGTGCGGGGACGGTATTCGATCATCGGGATGAAGCCGGACCTGATCTGGCGCTGCCGGGGCGAGACATCGGCCATCAACCGCGCCGCGCGCTACGATGCGGAGGCGTTCGAGGAGGCGGACGGCAACCCTTTGGATGTGCTGCGCGCGCTGATCGGGGAAAGCCGGATTGATTTGCCAGAAGATCTGCCGCAGGCGGCGGCGGGCCTGTTTGGCTATCTCGGCTATGACATGATCCGGCTGGTAGAACACCTGCCGGATGTGAACCCCGACCCCTTGGGTCTGCCCGATGCGCTGATGCTGCGGCCCTCGGTTGTTGCCGTGCTGGACGGGGTGAAGGGGGATGTCACGATCGTGTCGCCCGCATGGGTGTCGGACGGGCAGACCGCGCGCGCGGCCTATGCACAGGCCGCCGAGCGGGTGATGGACGCGGTGCGCGATCTGGAGCGGGCGATGCCGGGCACCTCGCGCGATCTGGGCGATGCCTCGGAAGCGCCGCCGCCGGTCAGCAACTTTACCCGCGAGGGCTACAAGGCCGCCGTGGAAAAGGCGCGCGACTACATCGTGGCGGGCGATATCTTTCAGGTGGTGCCTTCCCAACGCTGGGCGCAGGAATTCCGGCAACCGCCCTTTGCGCTCTACCGCTCGCTGCGGCGGACGAACCCGTCGCCTTTCATGTTCTACTTCAACTTCGGCGGCTTCCATGTCGTGGGGGCGTCGCCGGAAATCCTTGTGCGGGTCTTCGGAAACGAGGTCACGATCCGGCCCATCGCGGGCACGCGGCCCCGCGGGGCGACACCCGAGGAAGACCGGGCGCTGGAGGCCGACCTGCTGCTCGACGAAAAAGAACTGGCCGAACACCTCATGCTGCTTGATCTGGGGCGCAACGACGTGGGGCGCGTGGCCAAGATCGGGACGGTGCGGCCGACCGAGGAATTCATCGTGGAGCGGTATTCGCACGTGATGCACATCGTGTCGAACGTGTTGGGTGAATTGCGCGAGGATTGCGACGCGCTGGACGCCTTCTTTGCCGGGATGCCCGCCGGGACCGTCTCGGGCGCGCCCAAGGTGCGGGCGATGGAGATCATCGACGAGCTGGAGCCGGAAAAGCGCGGCGTCTATGGCGGCGGCGTCGGCTATTTCAGCGCGGGCGGCGACATGGACATGTGCATCGCGCTGAGGACCGCTGTGATCAAGGACGACACGCTTTACATCCAGGCGGGCGGTGGCGTGGTCTATGACAGCGATGCAGAGGCCGAGTACATGGAAACCGTCCACAAGTCCGGCGCGATCCGGCGCGCGGCAGCGGATGCCGCGCGCTTTGACGGCTCGGGGCGGAACTGACCCATGACAGCCCCGCGCCCCGGTTTCGAGCTTGCAGGCAAGACCGTCGCACCCGGCACCGTCAAGGACATTACCCTGCCCGTCTCGATCCTGCCGGATCACACGCCCGTCGGCCTGCAGGTGCAGGTGCATCATGGCAAGAAGCCGGGACCGACGATGTTCGTGAGTGCTGCCGTGCACGGCGACGAGGTGATCGGGGTCGAGATCGTGCGGCGGCTGTTGCGTGCGCCGCAACTGAGCTCGCTCAGGGGCACGCTGCTGGTGGTGCCGGTGGTCAATTCCTACGGGTTTCTCTCGCACTCGCGCTACCTGCCGGACCGGCGCGATCTGAACCGCTGTTTTCCTGGGCATCCCTCGGGCTCGCTGGGATCGCGACTGGCCTACAAGTTTCTCAACGACATCGTGCGGCGCTGCGATTTCGGGATCGACCTGCATTCGGCAGCGATCCACCGCACCAATCTGCCGCAGGTGCGCGTGTCGCCCGGGGACCGGGTGACGCGGAAGATGGCGATGGACTTCGGCGCGCCCGTGGTGCTGACCTCCCCCTTGCGGGACGGATCGCTACGCGGGGTGGCGGCCAAGCACGGGGTGCCGATTATCCTCTATGAAGCGGGCGAAGGGCTGCGTTTCGACGAGATGGCGGTGCGCGCGGGCGTGGCGGGCATCCTGCGGGTGATGCGCGGGCAGGAGATGCTGCCCGCCAAGGGGATCGCGAAGGCCAAGGCGAGCCCGCACATCTGCAGCAGTTCGGCCTGGCTGCGCGCCCCTGCGGGCGGGCTTTTGCGGACCTTCCGGGCGGAGGGAGAGTTCGTGTCCAAGGGCGATGTGCTGGCCACCGTGTCGGACCCCTTCGGCGCTGTGGAGACCGACCTTGTCGCCCCCGGCCCCGGTGTGCTGATCGGGCGGGCGATCCTGCCCGTGGTGAACGAGGGCGACGCGGTCTTTCATTTGGCACAGGTGAGCCCCAAGGCCAGCGAGGGGACCATTGACGACCTCGCGAGCCAGCTCGAGACCGATCCGCTGTTCGACGAGGACGAGATCATCTGAGCGTTGCCGGCAGGCGGCCGTCGCCTATCTCCGTCTTATGCACAGGAGATCGCCATGCTCAGACCATCCGCCCTTGCCCTGCTTCTGACGGCCTCCGCCGCCTCGGCCGACCTGATCGCGCGTTTCGACGAGGGCGCGCCGAAGGACCGGTTCACCATCACCAACGACGGGGCCTGCCCCCTGCCCGCGATGACGGTGGTTCTGGATCTTGCGACCGCGCCAGCCGGGCTGATCTTTGACGTCACGGGCAGCGGTGCGGGGGTTAGCGTGTATCAGCCCTTCGAACTGGTTGCGGGGGCGGAGGTGCTGCGCGGCGTGCCGGAGGTGCTGGACGGCGACGCGGCGATTGCGCTTGACCTGAGCGGGTTGGGCACGGGGCAGAGCGTGGCCTTTACCATCGACGTGGACGATACGGGCGGCAGCGCGCCGACGATCGTCAGCGGTTCCGAGATCGCGGGGGCAAGCCTGCGGGCTGAAATGGGTGGGCGGAGCGTGAGTGCGACGTTCGGGCCGGATGCTGTCGCGCGGCTGGGGATGGCGGCCTGCTTGTCCTGAGACACAGGGAATACCCTTAGACCATCGCGCCCCAAACATGATCCGAAGTCTCCGTGTTGGGCCGGAGAGGTGGCGGCGTGAAGCCGGAACGCGGCGAGGGAGGAGCCCTAGGAGCCTTCCTCGCGCGTCAGCACGGCGGTGACCGGGGCGATCGCGACTGAGCCCGCGCGGTCCTGCAACCCCCAGAGCAAAAGCGCCGAGATCGTATCGGGGCGCAACCGTCCCAGCATGATCACCGCGCCCTCCTGCCCGGCCTTGAAAGCCGCCTGGTCGAGGAACCGCCGGATGACCGTCGCGCTTTGATCCTTGCTGTCGAAGTCGCGGAAGATGGCTGCGGCGGGCACGCCCTCTTTTCGGGCGAGATTGGGCATCGTGTTCAGCCCCCGGTTCTGGGTAACCAGCCCGTGTCCCGTCTGCGCGAGTATCGCGTTGACCTGGTCGGAGACCTCGCGCGAGCCTTGCAGGCCGGTGCCCGGCCCCTCGAGCACGCCGACCACCTCGTCCATCCGGTCGAGGATGACGGAAAGCGTCGTCTCTGCGTCCGTGGGTCGTGCGCCGTCCGGCAGGTCGATCATCGCCAGCACCTCGAATCCTTCGGCGCGGTAGAGCGCCATGCGCTCGGCGGCGTCGGGCAGGCTGCTGTCGACGGCAAAACTCAGCGTGTAGGGAAAGCTGCGCAGGGCGGCGACGCCAGCGGCGCCAGAGGTCGGTTTGGAGCCGTCGTCGATCAGGATGACCGACATGAGCGGCTTGGCCTCGGGGTTTTCGAAGGGCTGGGCGAAACGGTCAACCGGCGGCAGGTCCGCGTCGAGCGCCGTCGCGGCTGTGGAGGTTTCGGCGACCGGGGTCGTGTCTTCGGCGGTGCCGATGCTCAGGCGATTGACGACAACGCCGGTGTCACGGTCCGTGAGCGTGCCGGCCGGTGTGCCGATCTGCGGACGGCCCGCGGGAGCGACCATGGCGACCTCGGGGGCATCCGCCTCCTCGTCCCCGGCGGCGTCGGCGGTCGCGGGTGGCGCGATCGTCGGTGCCTCGGCGGGTGACGGAGGTCTTTCGGCGACCACGGGGGCGGCAGGTTCTGCCGCGATGGTGCTGTCGCCGTTTGCGGGGGCCGCGTTCTCTTCGGAGGTTTCCAAGGCACTTGTCTGAACCGGCGGCACAGTTGCCGCTTCCGTGGCGGTTTCTGCGGCCTCGGCGGCGGCGTCGGTTGCTTCTCTGGCCGCCTGTGCCGCATCTTCGGTCGCGGCCGCAGCGGCCTCGGTGGCCTCTTCGGCGGCATCGACAGATGCCTCGGCCTCCTCTGCGGGAGCGGGCGTGTCTTCGATCCCCGCCGTGCCAAAAGCGCTTTCTTCGGGGGCGGGTTCAGGCTGCGGCGGCTGGGCAGGTTCGGTGCTGATCGACAGCTCATCCGCCGGTTGCGGCTCCATCGGGGCAAGCGCAAGCGGGTTCTGCAGTACCGGTTCCTCGGCTTGCGGCGCGGGCGCGCTCTCGGTCACCGGCGCCGTGGGCGTGGCGAGGTCCGTGGCTTCACCCGTTTGCGGCGCGGCGGCGGTGCTGGTGGTCTCTTCATCCAGCGCGGTCAGCGTATCGGGATCGGGTGCGGGCGCCTGCGGTGCGCTGGCCCCCGGCGCGGCAGCGCTGTCCTGCATGGAGGTTTCGGTTTCTGCCGTCGGCGCCTCGGACACGTCGGGGACCGCGACAGCGCCGGGGGCCGCGTCGCTGACCTCGGGCCTCGGGGGCGGCGGCGCGATGACCGAGGCCAAGCCGGCCACCACGACGGACAGCACTCCGCCCCAAAGCGCCCCGCTTACAAATCCGCGTGCCATCTCGCTCTCTCCTCATCCCGGGTGCGACTTCGCTCCTGCCCCGGTCGATTTGGCCCGCCCACGCTCTTGACGGCGCGCGGCAAGCCTGAACATCTATGCACCGTATATACCCCGGCGGCGGGCAAAATCTCCAGCCCTAAGCCCTTCTGAGGCAAAGAATCGACCATTGTTGCTGCTTATCGATAACTACGACAGCTTCACCTACAACCTCGTGCACTATCTGGGCACGCTGGGGGCCGAGGTGGCGGTGCACCGCAATGACAAGCTGAGCGTGGCCGAGGCGCTGGCCATGAAGCCCGCGGGCATCCTGCTGTCGCCCGGGCCCTGTGACCCGGATCAGGCGGGCATCTGCCTTGAGCTGACCTTGGCGGCGGCGGAGGCGCGGATTCCGCTCTTGGGGGTTTGCCTCGGCCATCAGACACTGGGGCAGGCCTTTGGCGGCAAGGTGGTGCGCGCGGGCGATATCGTGCACGGGAAGATGGGGCAGATGCATCACGACGGCACCGGGGTCTTTGCCGGGCTGCCTTCACCCTTTGCCGCGACACGGTATCATTCGCTGATCGTCGAGCGCGAGAGCCTGCCGGACGCGCTGCGGATCACGGCACATCTGGAGGACGGGACGATCATGGGGCTCCAGCACCGCGAACTGCCGCTGCACGGGGTGCAGTTCCACCCGGAATCGATCCGGTCCGAACACGGACACGCGCTTTTGCAGAATTTCCTCAATGAAATGAAGGTTCCGGCATGAGCGAAGCGTTGAAACCCCTGATCGACGCGGCGGCCAACGGTCCGCTGACCCGCGCGCAGGCCGCCGAAGCTTTTGAAATCCTGTTCGAAGGTGAAGCCACGCCAAGCCAGATCGGCGGTTTCCTGATGGCGCTTCGGACGCGGGGCGAGACGGTTGACGAATATGCCGCCGCCGCCAGCGTCATGCGCGCCAAGTGCCATGCGGTCAAGGCGCCTGAGGGGGCGATGGACATCGTGGGCACCGGCGGCGACGGCAAGGGAACGCTGAACATCTCGACCGCGACCGCCTTTGTCGTCGCAGGTGCGGGGGTTTGCGTGGCCAAGCACGGCAACCGGAACCTCAGCTCCAAGTCTGGCGCGGCGGATGCGCTGACGCAGATGGGGCTGAACGTGATGGTCGGGCCAAAGGTGGTCGAGCAGGAACTGGCCGAGGCCGGGATCGGCTTCATGATGGCGCCGATGCACCATCCGGCGATTGCCCACGTGATGCCGACGCGGGCGGAACTGGGCACGCGCACGATCTTCAACATCCTCGGGCCGCTGACCAATCCGGCCGGCGTCAAACGCCAGCTTACCGGCACCTACCGGCGCAATCTGACCAGGCCCATGGCCGAGACGCTTCTGGCGCTGGGGTCCGAGAAGGCCTGGCTGGTGCATGGCTCGGACGGGACGGACGAGCTGACGATCACCGGTGTGAGCTGGGTGTCAGGTGTGGCGGACGGCACGGTCAGCGATTTCGAGGTGCATCCGGAGGACGCGGGCCTGCCCGTGCATCCCTTCGAGGCCATCGTGGGCGGCACGCCCGAGGAAAACGCGCGTGATTTCAGGGCATTGCTTGAGGGTGCTCAGTCAGCCTACCGCGATGCCGTCCTGCTGAACGCGGCAGCGGCGCTGATGGTGGCAGACAAGGCATCCGACCTGAAATCCGGCGTCGCCATGGCCGCCGAGAGCATCGATTCCGGGGCGGCGAAGGACAAGATCGCCCGCGTTGCGGAAGTCTCGCACCGGAAATGACCGCGCTCGACCTGTCGCGGCTTGGCGGTTGGGGGGATCTGCCGTTCTTTCGCGAGTCCCTGCCGGGGATCGAGGCAGCGCTGGCCCGGGAGGAAAGCCCGGTCTTTCCGCCAGCCCCAGCCATCTTTGCCGCGCTGGAGCGCACGCAGCCCGATAACTGCCGCGTCGTTATTCTGGGACAGGACCCCTATCACACACCGGGCAAAGCCGATGGCCTCGCCTTTTCCATCCCGCAGGAGTTTGGTGGCCGGTTGGACAGCCTTGGAAATATCTTCAAGGAAATCGGCGAGGATTTGGGCGTGACACGCAGCCGGACGGACCTCTCCGACTGGGCGGACCAGGGCGTTCTGCTGCTCAACACCGCCTTGACGGTGCCGCAAGGCGCGCCCAAGGCCCATGCGCGGCTGGGCTGGTCGGAACTGGTGGATCAGGTGCTTGACCGGCTGGGCGACCGCCCGCGCGCCTACCTGCTTTGGGGCGGCCCCGCACAAAAAGCGGCAAAGCGTGTGGCCGTGGATCGAAATCTGAAGATCGAAACGGCCCATCCTTCGCCGCTTTCCGTGCACCGCGGCTTTTTCGGCTCCCGCCCCTTTTCGCGCGTGAATGCGTGGTTGCAGGCGCAGGACTTGCCCGCCATAAACTGGGGCGACCCGGAGGGACCATGACCACGACAGTTCTGGACAAGATCAAGGCCTACAAGCTGGAAGAAGTGGCCGCCGACAAGGCGGCCAAGCCGCTTGACGAGGTGGAAGCCGAGGCCGCCGCCGCGCCGCCCGTGCGGCCCTTTGCCGACGCGATCCACGAGGCATCGCGCGAGGGTTACGCGCTGATTGCCGAGATCAAGAAGGCGAGCCCCTCCAAGGGGCTGATCCGTGCCGATTTCGACCCGCTCGCGCTTGCGCAGGCTTATGCCGAAGGGGGGGCGACCTGTCTGTCGGTCCTGACCGATACGCCGAGTTTCCAGGGGGCCAAGGAATACCTCACGCAGGCGCGGGCCGCCTGCGATCTGCCGGTGCTGCGCAAGGATTTCATGTACGACCCCTACCAGGTGGCCGAGGCGCGAGCGCTGGGGGCGGATTGCATCCTGATCATCATGGCGTCGGTCTCGGACGCGCAGGCGGTCGAGCTTGAGGACGCGGCGGCGCGTTGGGGGATGGATGCGCTGATCGAGGTGCATGACGCCGAAGAGCTGGAGCGCGCAAGCCACCTCAAGAGCCGCCTTCTGGGCATAAACAACCGCAATCTCAAGACTTTCGAGACCTCTCTTGATGTGACGCGCAAGCTGTCGAAGCAGGTGCCGGACGACAAGATCATCGTCTGCGAATCCGGGCTAAACACCCCCGAGGACCTCGCAGATATGGCCCGCTACGGTGCGCGGACCTTCCTGATCGGGGAAAGCCTGATGCGGCAGGAGGACGTTGCGGGCGCGACACGCAGACTGCTGGCCAATCCGCTGACCGCAGGGGGCATGTGATGACGCTCACGCATTTCGACGCGAAGGGCGACGCCCACATGGTCGATGTATCGGACAAGGCGGTGACGGCGCGCATTGCGGTGGCCGAAAACCACGTGAAGATGCAGCGCGAAACCTTTGAAATGATTACGGAAGGGCGCGCCAAGAAGGGCGATGTTCTGGGTGTGGCGCGGCTGGCTGGGATCATGGCGGCCAAGCGGACGCCGGACCTCATTCCGCTCTGCCATCCGCTGCCGATCACGAAGGTAAGCGTGGAGCTTGAGCCTGACGCGGAGTTGCCCGGTATCCGCATCACCGCGACGGTCAAGACCACCGGGCAGACCGGTGTGGAGATGGAGGCGCTGACGGCGGCCTCGGTCGCGGCACTGACCGTCTACGACATGACTAAGGCTGTCGACAAGAGCATGGAAATCAGCGGCTTGCGCGTGGTTCTTAAGGACGGGGGCAATTCCGGGCGGTACGAGGCCCCATGATCTCGGTCGAGGAGGCCCGGGCCGCGCTGCTGGCGCTGGTCTCTCCGCTTGACATCGAACAGGTGCCGCTGCGCAGCGCCGCTGGCCGCGTGCTGGCCCGCGATGTCACCGCCAGCCGCACACAGCCGCCCTTCGCCGCCTCCTCCATGGACGGATACGCCCTGCGCCGGGCCGAGGTGGAGGCCGACGCCATGTTCAAGGTCGTGGGCGAAGCGGCGGCCGGGCACCGCTTTGAAGGGGCGCTGCGCGCCGGTCAGGCCGTGCGCATCTTTACCGGCGCGCCGGTGCCAGAGGGCGCGGATTTCGTCGTCATTCAGGAGGATGTGACGCGCCGGGGCGACTTGATCACGCTGGGCCATGAAATCGGGGACAAGGACAACATCCGGCCTGCCGGGGGTGACTTCAAGGAAGGCGACTGCGTCAAGGCGCCCTTGCGCCTGCGGCCAGCCGACATCGCCCTGCTCGCCGCGATGAACATCCCCGCCGTCCCGGTGACGCGAAAACCCAAGGTCGCGATCCTTGCCACGGGGGACGAATTGGTCCAGCCGGGCGAGGCACCGGGCCCGGATCAGATCGTGGCCTCCAACAGCTACGGGCTGGCCGCGATGCTGGAGGGATTGGAGGCCGAAGTGCGGCTTTTGCCCATCGCGCGGGACAGGGTCGAAGCGATCAAACAGGGGTTCTCGCTCGCGCGGGGTGCCGATCTGGTGCTGACCATCGGCGGGGCCTCGGTCGGAGATCACGACCTGATCGCCCCGGTCGCCGCGGAGCTGGGGATGGAGCAGAGATTCTACAAGGTTGCGATGCGGCCGGGAAAGCCGCTGATGGCCGGACGTCTGGGGGATGCGGCGATGATCGGGCTGCCCGGCAACCCGGTGTCGGCCATGGTCTGCGGAACGGTCTTTGTGGCACCGCTGATCCGCAAGATGCTGGGGCTTGGGACCGACATCCAACCGATGAGACAGGCCCCCGTCGCCATGGACCTGCCCCCCAACGGCCCGCGTGCCCATTACATGCGCGCGAACCTGCGGGACGGAAGACTGTATCCGGCACAGAGCCAGGACAGTTCGCTGTTGTCGGTCCTGGCCACGGCGGACGCACTGCTTGTCCGGCCCGTAGCCGACCCGGCGCGGCGCGCGGGGGACACGGTGGAATACCTCGAAATCTGAACAGCGTTGACACAAAACGGGAACATCCCTAGAACAAAGTAAAATAATGTTCGGAGGGCGTGGCAGTGCTGACCAAGAAACAACTCGACCTATTGGCGTTCATTCACAAGCGTGTGCAGCGTGACGGGGTGCCACCCAGCTTTGACGAGATGAAGCTTGCGCTGGACCTGCGGTCGAAATCGGGGATTCACCGGCTGATCACGGCGCTGGAGGAACGCGGCTTCATCCGCCGACTGGCCCACCGCGCCCGCGCGATCGAGGTCGTGAAATTGCCCGAAAGCCTCGGCGGCGCGCCGCAGGCGGGCTTTACTCCCCGCGTGATCGAGGGCGACCGGCCAGACGCGCCCCCGCCCCGTGCTGCGCGCATGGTCAGTACGTCGGAGGCGCTGGAGGTACCCGTGATGGGCCGCATCGCCGCAGGTGTGCCGATCGAGGCGATCAACCACATGACCCATTCCGTCACGGTGCCGGGCGGCATGATCTCGGGCAAGGGCGAGCACTACGCGCTTGAGGTCAAAGGCGATTCGATGATCGAGGCGGGGATCAATGATGGCGATGTCGTCGTGATCCGCGAAACGAATGTGGCCGATGACGGCGATATCGTCGTCGCACTGGTCGAGGACAGCGAGGCGACGCTCAAGACCTTCCGCCGCAAGGGGGCAACCATCGCGCTCGAGGCGGCGAACCCGGCATACGAGACGCGGGTTCTGCCCGCCGATCAGGTCAAGGTTCAGGGGCGGCTTGTGGGATTGATCCGCACGTATTGATCGCCCTCCGGCGGTTGGTCGGGCCAGGCGGTCCAGAGACGGTCTCCGGCCGCATCCCGCGCGGTGCGCATCCGCCAGCCCTCCCCCTGCCTGTAAAGCGCGACAGCGCCCGTATGCCGCAAGCGCGGCGGGTCGAAGAGCGTGCAACTGTTCTGCAGATGGGCTGCCTCGACCGAGGCGACGACGGTCTGCGCCCGCGCGCAGCCCTTGAACCCGGCGACCGCCCGCTTGCCTGACAGATGCACCAGCGGCCCCGGCTGCCAGAGCTTGGCCGCCGCCGACTGCGACACGCCGCTGCCGTCGTTCTCCAGCCAGTTGCGCGCGACAAAGCTCGCGCCCTTCGCCTTGCTGAGCGCGCGGCCCTCCGCCGTCATCACGCCGACCAGGGTGCCGGTGTCGGAAATCAGCACATCTGGCCGCTCGGCTGTCTGCCAGAGGGCGAAACTGGCGGCCATGGCGGCCAGTCCGACCCATCGCAGGCGGCCCTGCCAGAGGATCAGGAGCAGAAAGCCGAGCGACAGCAGCGGCAACACCCAGGGCCCCGGCCCCACCACATGGCCGCGCGCGCCGTCGATGGCAGCGACCCAGTGGGCGACGCCAAGGATCCAGTCGAGCCCGAGGCCCATCAGCCACAGCCCGATCCATTCGAGCCCAAGCGGGGCAAGGACCAGCGCCAGCACGGCCGCCGGGATCACCAGCACGCCCATCAGCGGCACGGAGAGCAGGTTGGCGATCAGACCGTAATGCGCAATGGCGTTGAAATGCGCCGCCGCTATGGGCGCCGTGGCCAGCCCCGCCACCAGCGAGGAGATGAAGACGCCGAAGGCGGGCCGCGACCAGCGCGGCAAAAGCCCATGTTCGACCCCGCGCAGCCAGCCGAAGACCGCGACCAGCGCCGTTGTCGCGGCAAAGGACATCTGGAACCCCGGTCCCATCAGCGCCTCGGGCCGCAGGATCAGCACCAGCGTCGCCGCCACGGCAACGGCCCTGAGCGAGATCGCCCGTCGTCCGATGATCAGCGCCGCCAGTGCCACGGCCACCATGATGAAGGCGCGCTGCGTGGCGACATTGCCACCCGAAAGCGCCAGATATCCGCAAGCGGCGATCAGCGCGCCGGTGGCCGCGATGCCCTTGGTAGGCCAATGGAGTGCCGTGTGCGGATGCGCGGCGAAGATCAGGCGCAGGGCGGCAATGACCACGGCTGTCAGCAACCCCATGTGCAGCCCCGAGATGGCCAGCAGATGCGTCAGGTTGCTGGCCCTCAGCGCCTCCAGCGCGTCCCGGCTGATGGCGCTGCGGTCGCCGGTGGTCACGGCGGCGGCGAAGCCACCCGTATCGCCGGGCAGAGTTGCGCGGATATGGGCCGAGGCCGCCATGCGGATGCGAAAGACCAAGAGCCCCGCCTGCCCCGCCTCGGGCGACGCCACGCCCACCAAAGGCACACGGGTATAGCCCACCGCGCCCAGCCGCGCGAACCAGGCGTGGCGCTGGAAGTCGAAGCCGCCGGGCTCTACCGGGCCCGAGGGCGGCGAAAGATGCGCGGTGGTCATAACCCGCAACCCCGGTTCGGGGGTGATGCCTGTCGTCCCCTCGCCATGGAGCGAGATGCGGACGCGTTCGGGGGTGCGGTCGGGCGGCACGCGTTCGAGGCGCACCCGGTCGAGCGTCAGGCGCAGCGCGTCGGACTGGCTGCGGTCCATGGCGACGACGCGCCCCTCGACCGGACCGTAATAGCGCCAGTCGAGCGTCGGGGCCGCCACCGCATGGGCGCGGACGCCTGCGATGCCGAAGCCCGCAAGGCAAAGCGCAAGCGCCACAGGCAGGAAGGACAGGCTTTCGGGCAGCGCGCGCGCTGACAGGATCAAAGCGCCCGCGACCAGCGCGAGCGTGACGAAATCCGAGGTTTCCGGTTCGGACTTCACCGAGAAATAGGTGCCGATGCCCACCGCGAGGCAAACCGGCACCCAGCACAGCAGATGTCCCCGCTGCGCGATCAGCACGGCCCCGATCTGTGCCGCACCACGCTCTGACAACCGGCTCAGGCCGCCCATGCTTGCCCCCGTTCACCGCACTGGATAGACAGGCGTCAAACCCTAGGGGGCCCATGGTTAGCAAAGCCTTAACGCTGACCGGCCCCGGTGACATTCAGTTAAGAAAGACCCCGCATGACCGCCCCCGTCGTTACCCGTTTCGCTCCCTCGCCCACCGGTTACCTGCATATCGGGGGGGCGCGGACCGCGCTTTTCAACTGGCTCTACGCACGCGGGCGCGGCGGCAAGTTCCTGCTGCGGATCGAGGACACCGACCGCGCGCGCTCGACCCCCGAGGCGACCGAGGCGATCCTGAGAGGTCTGTCGTGGCTGGGCCTTGACCATGACGGCGAGATTGTCAGCCAATTCGAGAACGCGCCGCGACACGCGGAGGTGGCGCGCGAGTTGCTGGCGCTAGGAAAGGCCTACAAGTGCTTCTCGACGCCGGAGGAAATCGAAACCTTCCGCGAAGAGGCGCGCGCCGAGGGCCGCAGCACGCTCTTCCGCTCTCCCTGGCGGGATGCGGACCCGGCCACGCACCCCGATGCACCTTACGCGATCCGGATCAAGGCGCCGCTCGAAGGCGAGACGGTGATCCGTGACAGGGTTCAGGGCGATGTGACCATCCGAAACGATCAGCTGGACGACATGATCCTGCTCCGGTCGGACGGCACGCCTGTCTATATGTTGGCCGTTGTCGTCGATGACCATGACATGGGCGTGACCCACGTGATCCGGGGGGACGATCACCTGAACAACGCCGCGCGGCAGATGATGATCTATGACGCCATGGGCTGGGACGTGCCGGTCTGGGCGCATATCCCGCTGATCCATGGGTCGGACGGCAAGAAGCTGTCCAAGCGGCACGGCGCATTGGGGGCGGATGAATACCAGAAGATGGGTTATCTGGCGGCAGGCATGCGCAATTACCTGGCAAGGCTGGGGTGGAGCCACGGAGACGACGAGTTCTTTACCGACGCCCAGGCGCAGGAGTGGTTCGATCTGGACGGTATCCGCAAGAGCCCGGCGCAGTTCGATCTGAAGAAGCTCGAGAATATCTGCGGGCAGCATATCGCGGTCGCGGATGATGCTGCGTTGCGGCAGGAATGCGAAGCCTATCTGGCAGCCGCAGGGCTGGCGGCGCTAACACCTCAGCAAGGCGACGGTTTGCAGCGCGCCATGTACTGCCTGAAAGAACGCGCGAAGACTTTGCCGGAACTGATTGAAAAAGGTCACTTTATCCTGACATCCCGTCCGGTCGAGGCGGATGAGAAGGCGGCAAATGCGCTCGATACGGTATCCCGTGGTATACTGAAGGAATTGACGCCGCACCTGCAGAATGCTAGCTGGGACCGTGAAACGCTGGAGGCGGTAATGAACGGCTTTGCGGCCGAGAAGGACACCAAGTTCGGCAAACTCGCGGGGCCCCTTCGGGCGGCACTTGCAGGGCGCGCAGTGACCCCATCTGTTTTCGACATGATGCTGGTGTTGGGACGTGAAGAAACCCTCGCCCGCCTGACGGATGCAGCGGCCTGAGTTAAGGTTAACACCTTCTCAACGGACGCTGCTATAACACCAAGGAACGGCCCCCCGAATGGGCCGCGCCCAAGACGGCCCGGCACAGACGCCTTGCCGCCAAACGGACGAAAGGGACCGCATGACAGAGAGTACGAAATCCGCAAAACTCAGCTTTGATGGCAAGGAATTCGACCTTCCCATCTTCACCCCGACAGCCGGCCCGGACGTCATCGACATCCGCAAGCTTTACGGCCAAGCGGGCGTTTTTACCTACGATCCCGGTTTCACTTCCACCGCGTCCTGCGACAGCACCATCACCTATATCGACGGCGATGCGGGCATCCTCTTGCACCGCGGCTATCCGATCGACCAACTGGCCAGCAAGTCGCACTACCTCGAGGTCTGCTACCTGCTGCTTTACGGTGAGCTGCCGACCCCGGCGGAGCTGGAAGACTTCGAATCCCGTGTGACCATGCACACCATGCTGCACGAGCAGATGATGAACTTTTTCCGGGGCTTCCGCCGGGACGCGCATCCGATGGCGATCATGGTGGGCGTGGTGGGCGCGATGTCGGCCTTCTATCATGACAGCACCGATGTGAACGATGAGTGGCAGCGCGAGGTCGCCTCGATCCGTCTCATTGCCAAGATGCCGACGATTGCCGCCTGGGCCTACAAGTACTCCATCGGCCAGCCCTTCGTCTATCCGCGCAATGAGCTGGACTATGCGTCGAACTTCCTGCGCATGTGCTTTGCGGTGCCCGCCGAGGATTACGTCGTCGATCCGATCCTGAGCCGGGCGATGGACCGTATCTTTACCTTGCATGCGGATCACGAGCAGAACGCCTCGACCTCGACGGTGCGTCTGGCGTCGTCCTCGGGCGCGAACCCCTTCGCCTGTATCGCTGCCGGTATCGCCTGCCTCTGGGGCCCGGCCCATGGCGGGGCGAACCAGGCGTGTCTGGAGATGCTCAAGGAAATCGGCACGCCCGACCGCATCCCTGAATTCATCTCGCGGGCCAAGGACAAGAACGATCCCTTCCGCCTGATGGGCTTTGGTCACCGGGTCTACAAGAATTTCGACCCGCGCGCGACGGTGATGAAGGAAAGCGCCGACGAGGTGCTGGAGCTGCTGGGCGTGGACAACAATCCGATTCTGCAGGTCGCGAAAGAGCTGGAGAAGCAGGCGCTGGAGGATCCGTATTTTGCAGAGAAGAAGCTCTTCCCGAACGTGGACTTCTATTCTGGCATCATCCTCGAGGCGATGGGCTTCCCCACGTCGATGTTCACCCCGATCTTTGCGCTCAGCCGCACGGTGGGCTGGGTGTCGCAGTGGAAGGAAATGATCGCCGATCCGCAGAACAAGATCGGGCGCCCGCGTCAGCTTTACCTGGGCGAGACGACCCGTGATTACGTGGATATCGAGAACCGCTGATCCCCGCGACAGATTGCAGAGACCGCCCCGGCCCGCCGGGGCGTTTTCATTTGCGGCTTTGTTCACGTAATGGCAACAGGCGTTGCCGCAATGTGCACACGCATGAGGCGAAGCGCCGACGTGCAGCGCGAATCAAGATCGCTGACGCCGAAAGAGCGCCGGATTCGCCCGCGAGACCTGCGCTAAGACCGGTCTGAGACAGGGACTTTCATGCCAGCCCGTGATGAAACGTGGCACAATTAAGGCATTGTTTCTGCGCCGATTACAATGACCGGCCCTTTCTTGACCGGTGCTGAAATGCCCTGCTACCGTCATCGCGACACTGCACAAGGGGGCACCATGTTCTTCGAATATTCCGTCGCGACTGCAGCCATCGCATTTGCACTCTTCTCGATCTTCGGCGGTTTCCGCCGATTCCCGCGCAAAGAAAGCCAGCGTGCCGAAGCCAGAGAAGACCGGAACAGGCTGGCAAAATGATTGCGCAGCCGCATGAATCCGGCCTGTGCTGGGATCAGGTGACCGGCCTTATGCCCTTTCCCGACCGCGCGCAGCGGTCGCCGCAGGGCATTCTTGTGCCCAACAGCCGGACCAAGCGGGACGCCGTCGCCGTGGTCTATACCAAAGGCGCGCCGCCACCCGAAATCACGGTCAAGGCAATCTCGGGGTCTGTCACCTCGGTTCTGGCGGACGGCGTGGCGGTCGCCGTGGTGGCGCACGCCAAGGGTCCGGACCTGACGCCGGAGGATGTGTTGCTGGTGGAGCAGAGCCTATAGGCGGCGTCAGCGCCCCTCGAAGGTGGCCGGTCGTTTCTCGACAAAGGCCAACACGCCTTCCTTGAAGTCACGCGACTTGCCGCAGGTGCCCTGCGTCTGTGCCTCGAGCGTCAGCTGATCCTCAAAGCCGTTGTCCCATGAGCCCCGGATGACCTCCTTGATCCCCGCGTAGGCGACGGTGGGGCCTGCCGCGAGGTGCGCGGCCTTCGCCCGCCAGTGGGCGTCGAACTCCGCGTCCGGCACCGCCTCCCAGATCATGCCCCAGTCGTCGGCCTGCCGCGCGCTGATCTTGTCGGCGAAAAGCGCCGCCCCCATGGCCTTGGCGGTGCCCATGGAGCGCGGCAGGACATAGGTGCCGCCCGCGTCCGGGATGAGCCCGATGCGCGAGAACGCCTGCATGAAGTAGGCACTCTCGGCCGCAAAGACGACATCGGCGGCCAACGCCAGGTTGGCCCCTGCCCCCGCCGCAGGCCCGTTCACGGCGGCAATCGTCGGGATCGGGCAATTCACGATGGCGCGCAGCATCGGCGCGTATTCGTCGCGCAGGGTGCGTTCAAGGTCGATGGACGATCCCGCCGCGCGGTCGCCAAGGTCCTGGCCCGAGCAGAAGGCGCGGCCCTCGCCGGTGATCACCAGCACCCGCGCATCCTTGCCTGCCTGCGTCGCCGCATGGGTGATCTCGGCCCGCATCTGTGTGGTGAGCGCGTTCATCTTGTCGGCACGTGCCAGCGTGATGATGGCGACGCCATCTTCAAGCGTATAGGTGATGGTCTGGTAGTCCATGATCGGGCGTCCTCTGTCGGCGGTCTTTGCGCGACACTACCAAAGTGACGCCGCACTGCCAGCCCAACCGGACGTCAGCGGCCCAAAATATCGTCAAGCCGCGCCTGTTCCTCGGCGCTGAGCGGGGTCTGATCCGGCCCCTGCGCCCGCGCGCGGCCTCGCAGGTAGCCATAGCCGAGGCCGCCCGCCAGCAAGAGCATCAGCGGCCCCGCGCCCCAGAGAAGCCAGTTCGCCCCGGTCGCGGTGGGGGTCAGAAGCACGTATTCGCCATAGCGGTCGACGATGAACTCTACCGCTTCCTCATCGGTGTCCCCGGCCACCAGCCGCTCGCGCACCAGCAGGCGAAGGTCCCGCGCAAGGCTTGCGTTGCTTTCGTCGATGCTCTCATTGCGGCACACAAGGCAGCGCAGGCCCTTGGAGATTTCCCGCGCACGATCCTCGAGCACCGGGTCGTCAAGGATTTCATCCGGCTGCACGGCCCAGACGGGAGCCGCCAGCAGTATCAGGATCAGCAACAGACGCTTCATTCCGCCGGTACCGGTTCGGGCCCACGCCGCGCGGCACCTGCCGCCACGCGGAAGCGGCGGTCGGTCAGGCTCAGCAAACCGCCAAGCGCCATTAGGGCCGAGCCGACCCAGATCCAGTTTGTCATCGGCTTGATGTAGGTCCGGATCGTCCAGCCGCCCGAATTCTGCTGATCACCGATCACGACATAGACGTCACGCTTGAGGTCATAGTCGATAGCCGCCTCGGTCGTGGGCATCTGCGCCACCGGGTAGAAGCGTTTCTCGGGCCGCAGTTCGGCAATCTGACGGCCATCCTGCGCGAGCGTCAGGAACCCCATGGTCGAGACGTAGTTCGGCCCGCGCACCTCCTGCACGTCGTTGAGGGTCAGCTCGTAGCTGCCCACCTCCCACGGCTGGCCGATCTGGGCCACGCGGATGTCGTCCACCGTCCAGGCGGTCAGCCCGGCAACGCCCGCCATGGTCACGCCGAGCCCCGCATGAGCCACCGCCTTGCCCCAGTCGGCGCGCGGCAGGCGCATCAGGCGGCCAAGGCGGTCGCCCCCCCGGCCCGTGCGCTGCGCCAGTTCGACGATGACACCCATCACCAGCCATGCGCCGAGGAACATGCCGATGGGGCCGATCAGGCTGCGCCCCGTCTGCATGGCAAAGGCCAGACCGCCCACGGCGATGGCCAGCACGAAGACATAGCGGAAAGGCTTCATCGCGCGCAGAAGCCGCGCGCGCTTCCACGGCAGGACGGCACCGATGGGCAGGATCAGTCCCAGCGCCACCATGAAGGGCGTGAAGGCGGCGTTGAAGAAGGGCGGGCCGACGCTGAGCTTGCGGTCGAAAAACATCTCGGCCACCAGCGGCCACATGGTGCCCACGAAGACCACGAAGCAGGAAACGGCAAGCAAAAGGTTGTTCACCACCAGCGCAGATTCGCGGCTGACGAGGCCAAAGACGCCCTTTGCTTCCATCGCCCCCGCGCGCAGGCTGAAGAGCATCAGCGCCCCGCCCATGAAGAAGGCCATAATCAGCAGAATCCACACGCCCCGCTCGGGGTCATTGGCGAAGGCATGGACAGAGGTCAGCAGGCCCGAGCGCACGATGAACGTCCCGATCAGCGAGAAGCCGAAGGCGAGGATCGCCAGCAGGATCGTCCAGCTTTTCAGCGCCTCGCGCTTTTCCACGACGATGGCCGAGTGCAGGAGCGCTGCGGCCAGAAGCCAGGGCATGAACGACGCGTTCTCGACCGGGTCCCAGAACCAGAAGCCGCCCCAGCCGAGCTCGTAATAGGCCCACCACGATCCCAAGGCGATGCCGATGGTCAGGAACACCCAGGCCGCCAGCGTCCATGGTCGCACCCAGCGGCCCCATGCGGCATCGACGCGCCCTTCGATCAGGGCGGCGACCGCGAAGCTGAAGGCCATCGAGAGGCCCACGTAGCCGAGGTAGAGGAAGGGCGGATGGAAGGCGAGGCCGGGGTCCTGTAGCAGCGGGTTCAGGTCCTGCCCGTCGAAGGGAGGCGTGTCGAGCCGCAGGAAGGGGTTCGAGGTGAAGATGATGAAGGCGAAGAAGGCGACGCCGATGGCCCCCTGAACCGCCAGCACTCGCGCCCGTAAGGTGGGTGGCAACCCACCGCCGAACCATGCGGCCATGGCCCCGAACAGCGTGACGATCAGCACCCAAAGCAGCATGGAGCCCTCGTGGTTCCCCCATGTGCCGCTGATCTTGTAGAGCATCGGCTTCATCGAATGGCTGTTGAGCCACACAAGCCGCAGCGAAAAGTCGGAGACGACGAAGGCCCACATCAGCGCACCGAAGGCGACGGCGGTCAGGGCGAATTGCGCCCCCGCCGCCGGTTCGGCCACGGCCATCCAGCCCTGCCAGCGTTTCTGTGCGCCAATCAGCGGCACGATGGTCTGAACGATCGCCACGAGAAAGGCGAGGATCAGCGCGAAATGTCCCAACTCGGTAATCATGGGGGAAATATAATCGGCAATCCGGGCAGTTGCCATGTCAATTCCGCGTCATCGACGCGGGCCGTGGGGGCAAAGCGTCGCAGTCAGGCGCGGCCCGCGCGCCACTCTGCCAGTACCGCGTTATCCTCCGCCTCGGTGGCGGATTGTGCCAGCGCCGCATCCGTCCGCGTATCCGCCGCCATCGGCGTCCCGGCCCGCAGCTTGCCGATGCTTTCAATGTTCTCCAGCACCTGCGGCACGCGGGCCACGGTACCCACGATCTCGCGCTGGAATTCCTGCGCCTTCACCTGATGCCGCGCGCCGAAGTAGAAGGAGACGATCACGCCCAGCAGCCACCAGAGTGGCTCTGGCACCAGCGCGATGCCCTGCATGCGTTCGGAGAACCACAAGGGGCTCACCATGGCCGAGATGAAAAGCCCCAGCGCGGCACGACGAATTCAGCCCCGTACTGCGCCATCGCCTGCCCCTGCACGCCGGCGTCGCGTTGCGCCCCGGCTTCCGCGTTCTCGCGAAAGACCTCGACCGTCTCGCGCACCACGTTGCGCTGGCCGCCGAAGACCAGCGAAAAAACCTGTTCGATCAGTCCCACGCCGCCACCCTTTGCCTGAAAGCCGCCTCGCTGAGATGATAACGCGGCGCGATGAAGGCCTCGGCCCGCGTGATCCAGCCGCCCTTGCCGCCTGCCCTCGTCCGGGCGTATTTGCGGCTTGCCGGACGGCGGTCGGCGAGGCGGAAGTAGTAGTTCCGCCGCGCGATCCCGTAGGCATCGACCAGATGATCGGGCGCCATCCGGATTGCCTCATGCGCAGCCCCGAGGCTCACAGGGCCAAGAACGCCGTCCACGGCGACCTCCAGCTCCATCTGCCCCAGGAGACGTTGCAGGATCTTCACCGCATTGGCTCCGGCGTTGACGTACATGTCGAAAACGCTCGGCTGCAGCGGCGCGGGCAACTCCCCGATCCGGGGGCGCTCGAAGTAATGGGCGATGAAGATGTCCACCGCCTGCGCGCGGCTCAGGTTGCGGACGTCCGTGACGTTCACCTGCCCGTCGCCGTCCAGATCGAGGCCGAGGCGGCGCATGGTCTGGATGGTGACGCCGTATTTCGTGGCCCCGCCCGGATCGTCGGGATCGTTCACGAACCCGCCTTCCCGCGCCACGATCTCTTCCGCGATGTCCCTGACCGACAGCATCTGCACCCCTCCCACCGGATGGCGCACAGAGGGTCAGAAATTGGTTAACGGCAGATGGCCGGACCGTGCGGTCTCAGCTCTCGGGCTCTACGTAGACACCCTGTTCCTTGAGTGCGTCCACGACTTCCTTGGGCATGTAAGTCTCGTCGTGTTTCGCAAGGATTTCAGTAGCTTCAAAGACGCCGTTCACGTAACGCCCGGTGCCCACCATGCCCTGGTTCTCTTCAAAGAGATCCGGCAACACCCCGGTGAAGGTGACCGGCACCGATGCGCCGCCGTCCGTCACGTTGAAGCTGACCGTCTCGCTCTCGCCGCGCATCAGCGAGCCTTCCTCCACCAGCCCGCCGATGCGGAATACCTCTTCGGGGCCCGGCGGTTCGGCGATGATCTGGCTGGGGGCACGGAAGAAGTTGATGCCGTCGCGCATGGCGTAGCCAATAAGCGCGGTCGAGGCGATCAGCGCCACGACCGCCACCGCGATCACCTGGATACGTCTTTGCTTTTTGAGGCTCTTCATCGGCTCACGGGAACAGCGGGGCCATCATCAGCCCTTCGGTCTCTTCGATATTTAACATCAGATTGGCGTTCTGCAACGCCTGCCCGCTGCTACCTTTTGTCAGGTTATCAAGGGCCGCCACCACGATGGCGCGTCCCTTGATCCGGTCCGGGCTCACCCCGATGTGGCAGAAGTTCGAGCCGCGAATGTGCCGGGTCGAGGGCACTTCGCGGAACGGGATAACCTCGATGAACGGCTCGTCGAGGTAGGTCGCGGCAAGCGCCTCGTAGACCTCCTCCGGGTCGCCCTTGACGTAGCAGGTGGCCAGAATGCCCCGGTTCGCGGGAATCAGGTGCGGCGTGAACTGCACCTTCACCGGCCGCCCGGCGAGGGCCGAGAATTCCTGATCGAACTCGCCCAGATGCCGGTGCGTCCCACCGATGGAATAGGCGTGATAGCCCTCCGATAGTTCGGCATGCAGGAGGTTTTCCTTGAGCGCCCGGCCAGCGCCGGAGACGGCGCATTTCATGTCGAGGATGATCTCGTCGAAATCGATCACCTCCCGCTCGATCAGCGGACGAATCGCGAATTGCCCCGTCGCCGCGTTGCAGCCCGTGCCAGCGACAAGCCGCGCACCCCGGATTTCGTCGCGGTAGAATTCGGTGAGGCCATAGACCGCCTCTTTCTGCTGCTCGAGTGCTGCATGGGGGTTGCCGTACCATTTCTGGTAGGCGTCGGGATCGCGCAGCCGGAAATCGGCGGACAGGTCCACGATCTTGAGGTCCTTCGGCAGGGCCGCGATGACCTCCTGGCTGGTCTTGTGCGGCAGGGCGCAGAAACAGAGGTCAATGTCCGAGAAATCGATTTCGGCGATGGTGACAAGGTCCGGCAGATCCATGTGGCGCAGGTGCGGAAAGGCCTCGGCCATGCTCTGACCCGCCTTGGAGTTGGCCCCCAAGGCCTTGATTTTCATGGAAGAGTGTCCGGCGATCAGCCGGACCAGTTCTGCCCCGGTATAGCCGGAGGCCCCAAGAATGGCGATGTTGTACATTTCAGGATTCCCTTGTTCGGGTGACGTTTACTGCGTTTCGCAGCAAACGGGAACGATTATTCAGGCGGCGGTGAACTGAATGGATCGTCGGAGGAATTGCGTCGCACGGCTGCTGACGCGGGCCGGATCGCCGGTGGTCAGGAAGGCTGCGTCGCCCGTCCCCAGCTTGTCGGGATGACGTTCGAGATAATCGGCAAGGCTTTCCGCAACCAGGTTGGCCTGCGAATAGACCGCGACCCCTTCGCCCAGCGCCTTCTGGAAGGCGTCCTGCATCAGCGGATAATGCGTGCAGCCGAGGATCGCCGCCTCCGGATCGGGCATCTTGCGCTTGAGCGCGTCCACATGGCTTTGCACCAGCGCCTCAGCGAGGATGAAATCGCCGTCCTCGATGGCATCGACCACACCGCCACAGGCCTGCGCCTCGACATCGACGCCGATCGCGCGGAACGCCAGTTCGCGCTGAAACGCGCGGCTTGCGACGGTCGCGGGCGTGGCAAAAAGCGCCACATGCTTCACCGCCACCTCGCGCGGCGGGGAATTGTCGCCCCACTGCCGTTCGGTCAGCGCCTCGATCAGCGGCACGAAGACGCCGAGCACGCGCTTGTTGGGCGGCACCCAGTTCTCCTGCATCCGCCTGAGCGCTGCCGCCGAGGCGGTGTTGCAGGCCAGAATCACCAGATCGCACCCCGCATCGAAGAGCCGCTGCACGGCCTTGGTCGTCAGGTCGTAAATGTTATCGGCGGTGCGCACGCCATAGGGCGCATGTGCGCTGTCGGCGAGGTAGATGAACTCGACCTCCGGCAGACGCTCCTGCACCGCTTGCAGAACGGTCAGCCCGCCCAAGCCACTGTCGAATATTCCTACAGCCATGCCGCCCTTCGCCCGTTCAGGCGCGATAGTGTTCCTCGAACTCAAAGCCGAACTTGGTTGCACCCAGCGGCTCTGGCGACAACTCATACGTGGCTTTGCGCAGGAAATCCATCATGGCTTTGGCATCGCCCGCAAGCGGGTCCAGAATGTCACGGCCCATGGGCGCGCCAATGGCGATCCGGACAGGCGTATCGACGCGTTTGCGGAATTCCTTGATCAGAAGCCCCATGCGCAGGGTGAAATGCAGATGGCTCGCGATCTGGAACAGGCGGCTGGTGTGGCCGTCGAAATAGACCGGGACGACCTGCGCGCGGCTCTTGGCGATCATCCGCGCGGTAAAGCTGCGCCAGACGGGATCGAGGGGGCGGGAAAACGGTCTGGCGGCGGTGCTGACGGTGCCGCCGGGAAAGATACCCACGGCCCCGCCCTGCCCGAGATAGTCCAGCGCGCTGCGCCGGGTGGCGATGTTCAGCTCAAGCGCTGCCTTGTCCTGATCAAAGCTGATCGGCAGCAGGTGCCGGTTCAGATCCGGCGCACGGTTGAAGACGGAATGCGCGACGATGCGGAAGTCGCGCCGGGTCTGGCCCATCAGGTAGCCCAGCATCAGGCCATCAAGGATGCCGTAGGGATGGTTGGCGATAAAGATCACCGGTCCCTCGCGCAGAATGAGGTCGAGCGATCCGCCCACGATGTCGAGGCTCAGCCCATAGCGCTCGGCCATGACCTCGAAAAAGCTGCGCCCGCCGCTGACCTCGTCCTCATACCCCCGCGCCCGCTTGATCAGGCCCAGCCGCCCGGTGGTGTTCTCCATCAACCGGATCATCGCCCTCCCGGGCCGTGTTTCAGCCGAATAGGCATAGCTGATCTCGCGCGTGATTCTGCGGTGCTGGTTCGTCATCGTAGCCCCGGTCCCGGTTGCGCGCCGTCTCTACTGCCAGATTGTGACAGGCGGGTGACAGATCACTCCGCCGCCTTCGCCAGTTGCGGGCCGCCTGCCCGTATCACCGCCAGCAATTCCTCGCGCCGCTTGGCCGCCTTGACCTCGTTGGCCTGCTTAACGGGACCAAAACCCCTGATCTGCTTGGGCAATTCCGCCAAAGCGACAATCGCGTCGCGGGTGGCACCGCTCAGCTTCGGCAGCACCTCCGCCATGTCGCGCTCGTACTGCTTGATCAAGGCCCGCTCCATCTTGCGTTCAGCGGTATAGCCGAAGGGATCAAGGGGCGTACCCCGCAGCCCCTTGAACTTGGTCATGATCCGCAAGGGCCGTTCCATCCACGCGCCGAATTCGCGCTTCATGGGCCTCCCGTCGGGGCCCTTCTTGGACAGCATCGGCGGGGCGAGGTGGAAGGTCATCTTGAAATCCCCCTCGAATTCCTCCGCCGCTTTCTCGCGGCTGGTAAGCAGCAGGCGCGCCACCTCGTATTCGTCCTTGTAGGCCAAGAGCTTGTGATAGCCCTCCGCCAGCGCGCGCTTGACCTCCCGGTCCTCAACCGAATTCACCAGTTTAGCATAGCGCTTTGCCAGCCGCTTGCCCTGATAGGCGGTCAGATGCTCCATCCGGTAGGCGATCTTGTCATCCAGCGATTTCGGCAGGTCGATCACCTTGGGTCCGATATGCTTGGCCGCTTCCTCGGGATAAAGCGCCGCCCAGCGCCCCAGCTCGAACGCCCGCAGGTTCCTCTCGACCGCCGCGCCGTTAAGGCGAATGGCCTCCTGCAGGCTTTCCAGCGACAGCGGCAGCAGGCCCTTCTGCCACGCGCAGCCAAAGACCATCATGTTGGAATAGATCGAATCGCCCAGCATCGCCTTGGCGAGGTCCGAGGCGTCAAAGAGCGTGACGTCATCCTTCAACCGCGCTTCCAGCGACAGAGTCAGCCGGTCGTAGGGCAGCTTGAATTCCGTATCGCGGGTGAAATCGCCGGTGACGATCTCGTGGCTGTTCACCACCGCCCCCGTGCGCCCCGCCTGCGTCAGCCCCAGCGTCTTGGACCCCCCGGAAACCACCAGATCGCCGCCGATCAGCGCGTCGCATTCGCCCGTGGCCACACGAATGGCCGAAATGTCTTCGGGCCGGTTCGCCAGACGACAGTGGATATGCACCGCACCGCCCTTCTGGGCGAGGCCCGCCATCTCCATCATCCCGGCCCCCTTGCCATCAAGCTGCGCGGCCTGCGCCAGCACCGCGCCGATGGTCACAACACCCGTGCCACCCACGCCCGTGATCACGACATTATGGGTGCCCTTGATCTGCGGCAGCGTCGGCAGCGGCAGGTCCGGCAGGTCCACGTCGCTCGTGGCTTCCTTGCGCACCTTGGCCCCTTGCAGCGTGACGAATGACGGGCAGAAGCCCTTGAGGCACGAGAAATCCTTGTTGCAGGACGACTGGTCGATCGCCCGCTTGCGGCCCAGCTCGGTCTCTTTCGGGACGATGGAGACGCAGTTTGACTGCACCCCGCAATCGCCACAGCCCTCGCAAACGTCGGTGTTGATGAAGACACGCTTGTCCGGGTCCGGGAAGAGCCCGCGCTTCCTCCGCCGCCGCTTCTCAGCCGCGCAGGTCTGCACGTAAACGATGGCGCTGACGCCTTCCTTCTTGGCGAAATCCTCCTGAACGGTATTCAACTCGGCCCGTTCGTACATCGGGATACCGGGGAAGGCTTTCGCGTCGACGTCCTCTTTCTCGTCATAGACCACGGCGAGGTGCTTGACCCCCATCGCCTTCAACTCGGCAGCGATGCGCGGGGCGTCGAGATCCCCCTCGTTGTGCTGGCCGCCAGTCATGGCGACGGCGTCGTTATAGAGAATCTTGTAGGTGATGTTTGTCTTGGCCGCGATGGCCGCGCGGATGGCCTGCACCCCGGAGTGATTGTACGTCCCGTCCCCGAGGTTCTGGAACACATGCGCACGGGTCGAGAACGGCGCCTCACCGATCCAGTTGGCCCCCTCACCGCCCATGTGGGTGAACCCCAGCGTGTCCCGGTCCATCCACTGCGCCATGAAGTGACAGCCGATCCCCGCATAGGCGCGGGAGCCTTTGGGCACCTTTGTCGAGGTGTTGTGCGGACAGCCCGAGCAGAAATAGGGCAGCCGCGCCGCGATCTCCTCGGCATTGTCCGCCCGCCGCGCCTCATCGAGCTTGGCGAGCCCCGCCTTGATCCCGTCTGTCTCACGTCCTTCTTCGCAGAGCACGCGGCCCAGCTTCTCGGCGATGTCGACCGGATCGAGCGCCCAGCGCGCCGAGAAGAATTCCTCGCCGTTCTTGCGCCCGCCATAGACCCGGTGGCGCAGGTCGTCGTCAAAGAGCGCTTCCTTGATCTGCACCTCGATCAGCTTGCGCTTTTCCTCGACCACGATGATCAGGTCGAGATTCTCGGCCCAGTCGTGGAAGCCCCGCATATTCAGGGGCCAGGTCTGGCCCACCTTGTAGGTGGAGATGCCCAGCCGCTCGGCCTCTTTCTCGTCGATATTGAGAAGGCTCAGCGCATGCACCAGATCGAGCCAGTTCTTGCCCGCCGCCACAAGGCCGATCTTGGCACCGTGATTGGTCCAGACGCATTTGTCGATCCCGTTGGCATGGGCAAAAGCTTCGGCGGCATAGCGCTTGTAATCGATGAGCCGCGCCTCCTGCGCGATCCGGTCGTCCACAAGGCGGATGTTCAGCCCGCCCTGCGGCATGTCGAATTCGGGCGTCACGAAAGACATCCGGTGCGGGTTGCCATCCACCACGGAGGTCACTTCGACCGTGTCCTTCATGGTCTTGAGGCCAACCCAGAGCCCCGAATACCGCGACAGCGCCCAGCCATAGATGCCGTAATCGAGGATTTCCTGCACGCCCGCCGGACTGACCACCGGCATATAGGCATCGACCATGGCGAATTCCGACTGGTGCAATACGGTCGAGGATTCGCCGGTGTGGTCATCCCCCATCGCCATCAGCACACCGCCGTGCTTGGAGGTGCCTGCCATGTTCGCGTGGCGCATCACATCGCCCGAACGGTCCACGCCCGGCCCCTTGCCGTACCAGAGGCCAAAGACGCCGTCGTACTTCCCCTCGCCCCGCAACTCCGCCTGCTGCGCACCCCACAATGCCGTGGCGGCCAGGTCCTCGTTCAGCCCCGCCTGGAAGGTGATGTTCTTCTCGGCCCGGAACTTTTCCGCCTTCATCATCTGCATGTCGACCGCGCCCAGTGGCGAGCCGCGGTATCCGGTGACCAGCCCCGCCGTGTTCAGCCCCGCCACGCGGTCCCGCTCGGCCTGCATGAGCATCATCCGCACCAGCGCCTGCGTGCCGTTCAGCAGGACGGGGGATTTCTCCACATCGAAGCGGTCGTTCAGTGAAATGCTTGGCGTGGTCATGGCGGCCTCCCTGGCTTCCGTCACTCTTGCATAATTTCAAATCGATTATAGGTCACATATGCTGACCTGTATAGACGATATTTGCGCCCAAGCGCGCAAGTGGCGTCACATCCCCGTGTTCTTTTGCGCGTTATGCTTTAGGACATAGCCTTGAATCGAAAGAGAAGACCATGGACTGGGACAAACTGCGCATCTTTCACGCCGTCGCCGACGCGGGGTCCCTGACCCATGCGGGTGACAAGCTCAACCTGTCGCAATCCGCCGTCTCGCGTCAGATTCGCGGGCTGGAAGAACAGTTGAACACCAACCTTTTTCACCGCCATGCGCGCGGGTTGATCCTGACCGAACAGGGTGAGCTGCTGTTCGACGCCACCGCCGCCATGACCAAGCGGCTCGACGCCGCCGCCGCGCGCATTCGCGACAGTGAAGAAGAGGTGTTTGGCGAGCTGCGCGTGACCACCACCACCGGTTTCGGCACCCTCTGGCTCGCGCCGCGCCTGCCCAAGCTCTATGAGAAATATCCCGACCTCAAGGTCGACCTGATGCTCGAAGAACGCGTGCTCGACCTGCCGATGCGCGAGGCCGATGTGGCCATCCGCATGAAGGAACCCAGCCAGGCCGATCTCATCCGCAAGAAGCTCATGATGATCAAGATGTGCCTCTATGCATCGCCTGCATACCTCGAAGCCAACGGCACCCCAGAAACCATCGAGGACATGTCCGAGCACCGCCTGATCTGCCAGAACACCGACAGCGACCAGGTCAGCGCCGGCCTGCAGCTTGTCCAGCAACTCATGCTGAATGACATACGGTCGCTTCTGACCGTGAACAACTATTTCGGCGTCCTACAAGGGGTTCTGCACGATCTCGGCATTGGGGTTTTGCCCGACTATCTGATCCAGGATTTCCCCGATCTCGTGCAGGTCCTGCCGGAAGTGGAATCCGCCGACGTGCCCGTCTTCCTCGCCTACCCCGAGGAATTGCGCCAATCCAAGCGTGTTGCAGCCTTCCGGGACTTCGTTCAGGACGAGATCATTACCTACCGCAAGTTGCTCAAAGAAAAGCAATAAGGGCGTGTTATGCGCCCTATGCATAGCAGATATGCTGCGAAAAGTTCTGACTTTGACTTGATCGCGGGCATTCCGCCACCTAATTCAGCCTCATAAAGTTTGACGGACCAAGGGTCTGTTGCTTTATACCTCCCTGTTGGACTTGGCCGAGCTTCGCGCTCGGCCTTTTTTTTGCATTGTTTCTCATGCATGGAAGCTCCTTTCGATTGTTCTGGGACACATCTTCCGAATTCGTGCAGGCCCACGGCCCGACATCCCCCTTCCTTCCCCCACCCCCTTGCACTAAGAGACGGGGCAACATCCGCCACGGGGGAATTTGGCCCATGCAAGAGCCCGCCATCACCGAAGACGTCATTGCCGCCCACGGCTTCACGCCCGAGGAATTCGCCGAGGTGAAGACCATCCTCGGCCGCGAGCCGAACTTCACCGAGATGGGCATCTTCTCGGCCATGTGGAACGAGCACTGCTCGTACAAGTCTTCGAAGAAATGGCTGCGCACCCTACCCACGACCGGCCCGCAGGTGATCTGCGGCCCCGGTGAGAACGCGGGCGTCGTGGACATCGGCGACGGTCAGGCGCTGGTCTTCAAGATGGAAAGCCACAACCACCCCTCCTACATCGAACCCTACCAGGGTGCCGCGACAGGCGTCGGCGGCATCCTGCGCGACGTCTTCACCATGGGCGCGCGCCCCATCGCCGCGATGAACGCGCTCAGCTTCGGCCGCCCCGATCATCCCAAGACACGCCAGCTCGTGCACGGCGTCGTCGCAGGCATTGGCGGCTACGGCAATTGCTTCGGCGTCCCCACCGTGGGCGGCGAGGTCCGCTTCGACAAAGCCTACGACGGCAACTGCCTTGTGAACGCCTTCGCGGCGGGCCTCGCCGATGCAGACAAGATCTTCTATTCCGCCGCCTCGGGAGTCGGCATGCCGGTGGTCTACCTTGGGGCAAAGACGGGCCGCGACGGTGTGGGCGGGGCGACCATGGCCTCCGCCGAATTCGATGACACCATCGAGGAAAAGCGCCCCACCGTGCAGGTCGGCGACCCCTTCACCGAAAAGCGCCTGATGGAAGCCTGCATGGAACTGATGGCCACCGGAGCGGTGATCTCCATCCAGGACATGGGCGCCGCTGGCCTGACCTGCTCGGCCGTGGAAATGGGCGACAAGGGCGGCCTCGGCATCCGGCTCGACCTCGAAAAGGTTCCCTGCCGGGAAGAGAACATGACCGCCTACGAGATGATGCTGTCCGAGTCACAGGAACGCATGCTGATGGTCCTGCGCCCGGAACTCGAAGCCGAGGCCAAGGCCGTCTTCGACAAATGGGACCTCGATTTCGCCATCGTGGGCGAGACCATCGAGGAAGACCGATTCCTCATCATAATGAACAACACCGTGAAGGCCGACCTGCCGCTGAGCAAGCTCGCCTCCACCGCCCCCGAATACGACCGCCCCTGGGTCGAAACACCCGCCGCCGAACCGTTGGGCGACGTGCCGGGTGTCGATCCCATCGACGGGCTTAAGGCGCTCATCTCCGATCCGAACTACGCCGCCAAGAACTGGGTGTTCGAACAATATGACACCATGGTCATGGCAGATACCGCCCGCACGCCGGGGCTGGGTGCCGGGATCATCCGGGTGCATGGTACGGACAAATGCATCGCCTTCACCTCCGACGTGACCCCCCGCTACGTCAAGGCGAACCCCTTCGAGGGCGGCAAACAGGCGGTGGCAGAAGCCTACCGCAACCTCACCGCCACCGGCGCGAAACCGCTGGCCACCACCGACAACATGAACTTCGGCAACCCCCAAAAGCCTGAAATCATGGGCCAATTTGTCGGCGCCATCAAGGGCATCGGCGCCGCGGTCTCAGCACTCGACATGCCGATCGTGTCCGGCAACGTCTCGCTCTACAACGAGACCGACGGCAAGGCGATCCTGCCCACGCCCACCATCGGCGCGGTGGGTCTCATCGACCATCCCGACCAGATCATCGGCACCGAGGTCCGCGACGGCCACGTCGCCCTCCTCCTCGGTGAGACCGCCGGCCACCTCGGCCAGTCCGCACTGCTGTCAACCGTTTTCGGCCGCGCCGAAGGCGATGCACCGCCCGTCGATCTGGAGACCGAAAAGGCCCACGGCGATTTCATCCGTGCCAACCGCGACCTGATCGCCGCCTGCACCGATCTCTCCGACGGCGGCCTCGCGCTCGCCGCTTTCGAGCTGGCCGAGAACTCCGGCATCGGCATCACCCTTGACGCGGGCGACATGCCTACGCTCTTCGGCGAGGACCAGGCGCGCTATCTCATCGCCTGCAGCTTCGACCAGGCCGAGGCACTGATGACCGCCGCCGCTGCCGCAAGCGTGCCTCTTGCCAGTGTCGGCAAGTTCGGCGGCAGCGACGTCAGCTTCGGCGATAGCACGGCCCCCCTCGCTGAGCTTTCCGCGATCTACCGCTCTGCCTTCGAGGCCACCTTCGCCTGAACCCTTGGTTTCGGAGCCGCCGTTGCCTGAGACCGGGCGGACATGAGGCGGACCGGTTGCCAAGAGAAATCGCGGAGGGACCCGGCTTTGCCGGGAGACCGCTATTTCTCTTGGGAAGCGGGCTGGCTCATGTCAGGCAGGGCTCGGGCAACGGCGGGTTCGAAAACCTTTGGTTTTGGTGGGCCAGCAGCGCAGCAACACCAGCTGCAAGCACCACCTTCCAATCCATCCATCCGCAAGGGCGAAGAGGTCTAGGGGCTTGCCCCCTTAGAGCCGATGAGCCGCCACTTCGGCCATCAAACGCGCTTTCTCGCCCGCGTCCTCGGGGCGCGAGATCACGGCAGCCAGCTCCTCCAGCGAAGCAATCGAATGGCCCGCCCGAAAACTGTCCACATGCGGCAGCATGGCCCGAATCCCCGCCGCCTTTGGCGCGAAGCCGTCCCACCGAAGCAGCGGATTGAGCCAAATGAGCCGCCGCGCGGTCAGGTGCAGCCGCTCCATCTGCCGTGCCAGCGCCTCGGGCGCATCGCGGTCGAGCCCGTCGGTGATCAAAAGCACCACCGCCCCCTGCCCCATGACCCGGCGCGACCAGTCGCGGTTGAAGGTCTCAAGGCACGCCCCGATCCGCGTCCCGCCTTCCCAGTCCTGCGCTTCGGCCCCTGCGGCGGCCAGCGCCGCGTCCACATCCCGTGTCGCCAGATGCCGGGTGATATTGGTCAGCCGCGTGCCGAAGGTGAAAGCATGGACCTTCGCCCAGCCCGCGCCCTTGGTGTTGCTGACCGCATGCAGGAAATGCAGGATCACGCGGGAATACTGGCTCATGGAGCCTGAGATATCGGAGAGCACCACGAGGTTCGGATAACGCGGCCGCGGGGTTTTGAAGGCCAGACGGTCCATCTCGCCTCCCCGCCGCAGGGCCGCGCGCAGCGAGCGCGCCGCATCGACCCGGCCCCGTGCGGCGCCCGCCGTCCGGCGCGAGGGCAAGGGTTTGACCGGCAGCGTCAGCCGCGCAAGCATCCGCTTGGCCTCGGCCATCTCGGCAAGGCTCATCTGTTCGAAATCCAGCGTCCGCAACCGCTCCTGCGGCGACATGGTGAGGCTTGCATCCACCTCAACCACCGTGTCCTCTTCGGAGCGATCCTCCTCCTCATCGCCGAAATCAGGGGCCTTCGCCCCGTCGAGCAGCGCCTCGGCCGCGCGTTTCTCGGCGGCCTGCGCCGCGCGGTCCTCCTGGACGCCGCGCACCATGGGGGTGAGCATCGCCATCATGTGCTCCATGAAGCGCGGATCGCGCCAGTAGAGCCGGAAGAGCTGGGCAAAGACAGTGCGGTGCTCGGGCCGGTTCACGAAACAGGCGTGCAGCGTCCAGTAGAAATCCCGCTTGTCGGTAAAGCCCGCCGCCTCCACCGCGCGGATCGCATCGATCACCCGGCCCGGACCGATAGGCAGCCCCGCACGGCGCAAAGCGCGGGCGAAATGAGTAATGTTGCCCGCTAGTTTCGGATCATCCGGCAGCTCAAGCGGGGGCAGTTCAGCCATGCTGGCTGATTGGAGGCTCTGCCTCCAAACCTCCGGGACTTGATGTGGCCAGAAAGAGGATCATGCCGGTTCCAGCGCGGCCTTGGCTTCATCGAGGATGCGCTTGGCCTCGGAACCCTGAAGCTTGGCTATGTCATCCTGGTATTTCAGGATCGCGCCCAGCGTGTCGGCGATCACCTCGGGCGAGAGCGTCATCACGTCGAGCGCCAGCAGGCATTTCGCCCAGTCGATGGTTTCGGCAACGCCGGGTTTCTTGAAGAGATCCTCGGTCCTGAGCTGCTGAACAAACGCCACCACCTCGCGGCTGAGGTTCTCGGCGGCCTCGGGCGCGCGGGCGTGCAGGATCTCCATTTCCCGGTCGAAATCGGGGTAGTCGACCCAGTGATAGAGACAGCGGCGTTTGAGCGCGTCATGCACCTCGCGGGTGCGGTTGGAGGTGATGATCACGATGGGCGGCTCGGGGGCCTTGATCGTACCCATCTCGGGGATCGTAACCTGGAAATCGCTCAAAGCCTCCAGCAGGAAGGCCTCGAAGGGTGCATCGGTGCGGTCCAACTCGTCGATCAGCAGAATGGGCGCGCCGCGCGGATCGGGGCGCAGGGCCTCCAGCAGCGGGCGTTCGATCAGGAATTCATCGCTGAATAGCTCCGTGGTCAGCGCCGCGCGGTCGGCCTCATGGGCTGCCTCGGCGGCGCGGATCGCCACCATCTGCGCGGGGAAGTTCCATTCGTAGACGGCGGAATTCGCATCGAGCCCCTCGTAGCATTGCAGCCGGATCAGCCGCCGGTCGAGCCCTGCCGCCAGCGCCTTGGCGATCTCGGTCTTGCCGACACCCGCCTCGCCCTCGAGAAACAGGGGCCGTCCCAGGCGCAGGCTCAGGAACACCACCGTTCCCAGGGCGCGCCCGCAGATATAGCCCTGTTGGCCCAGCATGTCCTGCACCGCGTCGATGCTCGATATATCGCTCATGAAACCTCTCCCCGATGGGGACAAAGGTGCATGTGCGCTTGCCGGGGTCAAGGCCGCCCGCGCGATTGACGCATTTCGGCCCGGCTGTCATAGTCTTTCCAAAGAATAAGGGTTTGACCGGCATCCTGCCGCAAGGCCCAGAGGCAGAGATGAGCGACGACCGGAATACGGCAGCGGTCAGGCACGGGCGGTGACATGCGCATCACCGCCGTGACCTGTGTCAAGAACGAGGGGCCTTTCCTGCTGGAATGGATCGCCTTTCACCGCCTGCTGGGTGTGACGGATTTCCTATTCTATTCAAACGATTGCACCGATGCGACGGACCGCCTGCTTGACCGGTTGCAGGACCACGGGATCGTCGCGCATCTGCCCAACCCGGCGCGCGGGCGCAGGTACCAGATGCAGGCGCTGAAGGCGGCGCGCAGGCATCCGCTGGTGCGCGGGGCGGACTGGGTCTGGGTCGGCGACGTGGACGAATTCCCCAATATCCACGTGGGCGATCATACCTTTTCCGCGCTGATCGCGGCCTGCGGCAATCCGCAGGCGATATCGCTCAGCTTTCAGTACATGGCCAATGGCGGCGTTGAGGCCTTCACCGATAGGCCCGTAATATCGCAATTCCTCCGCACCCATAATCCCGATATCTGGGGCAGCGACTTTGCCATCGAGGTCAAGACGCTGGTGCGCAAGGATTTTCCGCTGGCATATTACGGCGCGCACCGCCCCTTCCACGACGAGGACAAGGCGCAACCCGCCTGGACAGACGGTTCGGGCCGCCCCGTCCCGCGCCCCTTTCGCCACCGGGTGGGCAAACGGCGCGTCCGCGCCTTCCAGGCGCGTGGCGCGCGGGCCTTCGCCACGCTCAACCACTACGCCCTGCGCTCGCTCGACAGCTATCTGGTCAAGGCCGACCGGGGCGATGTGAACCGGGCAGATCGCGTCTTTGACGCGGGCTACTGGCGGGCGCGCAACGATAGCGCGTGGCCTGACGACAGCATCCTGCGCTACCTTCCCCGGCTTGAGGAAGAGATAGCCCGCCTCAAGGCCCTCGACGGCGTGGCGGACCTCCACGACCAGGCCGTGCGCCTGCATCGCGCGCGGATCGATCTGCTTGTCCAAGACCCCGCCTACGAGGACCTGCGCGCACGCACCCGCGCCTGCCCCCACCTGCCGGAGGCCGAGGCCGCCCTCTGCGCCGAACTGGGCCTGCCTGCCGGGGCTGCCGCATGAGCCGTCCGCGCCTGGTCAACCTCGCCCTGCCCAAAACCGGGACCACCACGCTGACCGATGCGCTGCGTCACGCAGGCCTGACCGTGGCCGACTGGAAAATCCGGCCGGGCCAGAGCAAGCGGCGCGACATCGCCCGCGAACATCTGGCAAGGATCATCTACGACGACTATTTCGCCAGCGGCGATCCGCTCGCCCGGCTCACCGAATTCGACGTCATCAACGAGATGTCCGCCGTCCGCGCCGACCGCTCGCTCTGGCCCCAAACCGATTGGGGCCTTATCCGTGCGATCGAGGCGCATCATCCTCAGGTCAAACTCATCCTCACGATGCGCGATCCCGCCGCGACCGCGGCCTCCATGATGCGCTGGAACAACCTCGGCACCCGCCGCCTGCCCGCCGCCGACATCCCCGGTCTGCCGCGCGGCTATGGCACGACCGAGGCGGAACTCGCGCGCTGGATCGAGGGGCACTACGCCTTCTGCAACCGTGTCTTTGCGGGGGCGACGCATTTCATGGCCTATGACATCGAGGACCCCGAGGCGCCGAGGCACATCGGCGCATTCCTCGGCATAGACCTGCCGTGGTGGGGCCGCAGCAACGCAGGCAAACCACGGGCGGTTTCAGACGCATGAGGCTGGTGCTGCTCATCGGACCCACAGGGCCTGCCTGCACACGCATCCGCAGCCTGTGTGAGGACCACGGCAAGGCGCTGGCGCGTGCGGGCATCGCCACGCCGGACTGGAACACCGTGCGCCTCTACGCCGCCTGTGCAGGCACAGTTGACACCGACATGCTGCGCCACCGCAGGGGCCTCGACGCGCCGCTGGTGGCGCAGGCGCTCATGGCGGAATGGCAGGAATTGCTAAGCGATGCACTGCCGCAGCTCAATGCCGATTGTCTGCTTCTCTGCGCGCCGCATCTGGGGCAGCTGATCCACGATGCCGGGGCGCGCGACCGCCTTCAGGCATTGCTCGCGCCGCATTTCGACGACATTCACCTTGTCGCGCATATCGGCGAACAGGCCCGGATGCTGGCGCAGCACTATGGCGCGGCCGTGATGAGTGGCCGCACGGCGCCGCTTGATGCCGAACTTGCACTCGCCGGACACAAGGACTGGTGGCACGGGGCGCTCTCGGCACGGGGCGCGGCAGAGCCCTTCCACGGCGTCTTCAACGAGGTGGAACACCCTCCCTTCTGGCTCGACTACGCGGCATTCCTGCGTTTCTGGGAGGAAGGTTTCGGCGCGGGTCACGTCCTGCTGCGCCCGCTCGACCCCGACCACCTCCATGGCCCCGACGCCATTGCCGAGATCTGCGCCCTGCTCGATATCGGGAACACCTTTGGCCCCGCCGACCCCGCCCCGGCACCACAGGCCGAACCCGCCGCCTCCCTCGCCCGGATGCGGCAGTTCAACGAGGTCCTGATCCGCTTCTCCCGCGCGCGGAAACTGATCATCCCGCCCGAGGTCTGGACCGGCGCACATCGCTACATGCGCATCCCCGGCGAGCCGATCCCGCCGGGCAGCCTGTCGCCGGTCTCGAAGCGCTTCAAAAAGGACAACGCCGCCCTTGTCCGCCGCTTTCCCGCCTTGAAGGCCGTCCTTCAGCCTGACGCCCCCCTGCCCGACTGGAAGGAGGCCGACCCGACCCTCGGGTTCCGCGCCACCCAATACTTTGCCGCCAATCTCCCCGCGATCCGCAAATACGCGACACCCATCGCCGAAAAGGAGGCCGAGGCGCGCAAGCACGAGGCCGCGGCAGAGAAGTTCGAGGATATCATCCCCGATGAGCCTGAGGCAGCAGCACCCGAACAACCCAGCCTGCTCGACCGGGTCAAGGTCAACCACCAGATGATCCTCTCCTCGCGTTTCCGCCCCCATAACAACCTCGGCGCGGTGAACGAGGAAGAGCTTGCCGCCGCCTTCGCGCCCGCCTCGCCCCGCTGGCTGGACGCAGGCACTACCGGCAACGTCATCGTTGCCTGCATGAAGAACGAGGCCCCCTATATCCTCGAATGGTTCGCCTATCACCGCGCCATCGGGGTCGATAACTTCCTGATCTACACGAACGATTGCGAGGACGGCACCGACACGCTTCTAGACCGGCTTGACGCGATGGGCCTCGTCACCCACCGCCGCAACGACAACTGGAAGGGCAACTCGCCCCAGCAGCACGCCCTCAACCGCGCGATGAAAGAGCCGCTGCTGCGGCAGGCGGAATGGATCATCCACATCGACACCGACGAATTCATCAACATCCGCACCGGCAACGGCACGCTTGCCGATCTCTTCGCCGCCGTGCCCGATGCCACCAATATCGCGATGACATGGCGGCTGTTCGGGCACAACGGCATCACCACGCTGCAGGACGCTTTCGTCATCGACCAGTTCGATGCCTGCGCGCCGAAATTCTGTCCCAAGCCCCATACCGTCTGGGGCTTCAAGACGATGATCCGCAATATCGGCGCCTACGAGAAACTCTCCTGCCACCGCCCCAACAAGCTGAAGGCAGGTTTCGAGGGACGGGTGAAATGGGTCAACGGTTCGGGCCGTGACATGACCCGGGATGCCGCCAAGAACGGCTGGCGGTCCTCCAAGGCCAACATCGGCTACGACCTTTTGCAACTGAACCACTACGCCCTGCGCTCCGCAGACAGTTTCCTGATCAAGCGTCAGCGGGGCCGCGCGCTGCATGTCGACCGAACCATCGGTCTGAATTACTGGGTGCGCATGGACTGGTCCGACCACCGCGACATCACCATCAAGCGCAACATTCCCCGGTTGCGCGCCGAATACGACCGCCTGATACAGGACGACGCCCTGCGACAGGCCCACCAGGTGGGGTTCGACTGGCACCGGGAAAAGGCGGCAGAACTGCGCGCGACACCTGAATTCGCCGACCTGCTGGAGCGCGCCCTGCAAATCGACCTCAGCCAGACCGAACGCGTCGCCTATGCCATGGCACTGGATACGGAGAGCTAATGACCCATCTCGCGATCCTCTGCGTCCGGAACGAGGCGGCCTTCCTTCTGGAATGGCTGGGCCACCACCGCGCGGTGGGGTTCGACGATTTCCTCGTCTTCTCGAACGACTGCCAGGACGGCACCGACCTGATGCTCGACCGGTTGGCCGAGATGGGTCTCTTGACCCACGTCCGCAACACCGGCCCCTATGACAAGGGCGGCATCCAGTTCACCGCCCTCAAGGCCGCCGCCAAAATGGAGCAGGTCAAACAGGCCGACTGGATTCTCCCCCTCGACATCGACGAATTCGTCAACATCCATACGGGCGACCACACCCTCTCGGCCTTGCACGCCGCCCTGCCCGACGCCACCGCGATCACGCTCACTTGGCGCCTCTTCGGCATCTCCGGCATCACCCGCTACGAGGACACTCCGATCCTCGACACATTCACCCGCTGCGCCCCCGCCATAATGCACTGGCCCTGGCGCGCGTCGATGTTCAAAACGCTCTACCGCAACGACGGCACCTACCGAAAACCCGGCGTCCACCGCCCCCGCGACCCTGTGAAATCCAGACTGCCCGAGGCCCGCTGGTTCGACGGCGCGGGCCGCCCCCTGCCCGATCTCTTCAAGACCACGCGCCTATTCTCCGACTATGGACAGGACAACTACGCGCTTGCCCAGCTCAATCACTACCCCATCGGCGCGCTTGAATCCTTCGTGCTCAAGGCCGACCGGGGACGCGCCGTGCATTCGGACCATATCCTCGGCCTCGACTACGTGGTCGAGCGGAATTTCAATACCGAGACCGATACGTCGATCCAATCGCTCTCCGGACCAAGAAACGCGGAACATGCCAGGCTGATGGCAGACGCCACGCTCGCGGCGCTCCACGAAAAGGCCGCCGCCTGGCGCAGGGCCCGTTTCGAGGAATTGCTGCAACAGGACGACTATCGTGCCCTCTTTGGCCGCCTGCTGATGTGCCCGCCAAGTCAGCCGCTGCCCCGCGATGCCGCGCAGTTCCTGCTGCGCCACGCGCTCTTGGCCCGGCAAGAGGAGCAAGGCTAGCACAGCCCCAAATCCCCAAGCATTTTCCTAACTTTTGCCGTATTACCCCGCTATCCCTTGGCCCAAATCGCGCAAAACAAGCGATAAATGCTATTGAGGACGCGGCAATGACAGACGACATGCCCACGCTTGAGACTTCTCTGGTCGATCTGCCCCGGCAGGACTGGCTGTCCCTTGTCGAAGAGATCGTCGATGCCGATGGCTATGTGGAAGACCTCGGCAAACGGCATCACGCGATCCTGCTCGAGGAAGGCGATACGCTGCTTGTCACCTTCGAGACGCTGCAGGGCATTCAGGCGCTTTCCGACCTTGGCCAGCCGCTCGGCTGGGAAATGGTGCGCGCATATGGCTGGTCGCATCTGTGCCTGGCCAGCTACGGCGATACATGGTTCCGCGAGAAGGCGGTCTATGGATACTTCGACCGGCTGATCGACGATGGTTTTTTCGACGATTTCGAACGGGTGATCTTCTACGGCGCGGGCCCCTGCGGCTATGCGGCGGCCGCCTTCTCCGTGGCCGCGCCGGGCGCCACGGTTGTCGCGGTCCAGCCGCAGGCGACACTCGACCCGCGCGTGACCGAATGGGACGACCGCTTTACCGACATGCGTATCGAGGATTTCACCTCGCGCTACGGCTACGCGCCCGACATGCTGGACGCCGCCGAGCAGGCTTTCGTCTTCTACGACCCGCGCGAAACCCTCGACGCGATGCACGCGGCACTCTTCACCCGGCCCAATGTCACCAAGCTGCGCATGCGCTTCATGGGTGACGCGCTGCAGACCGACATGCTCGACATGGAGATCTGGACTGACATTCTGGAAGCTGCTGGCACCGGCAAACTGGACGAAAAGCGTTTTGCCGCACTCTACCGCAAGCGCCGCGATTACCGCCCCTACCTGCGCAACCTGCTCGCCGTGCTGGACATGGGCGAGCGCGAAGGCCTGATGGAAGCGCTCTGTGCCAATGTCACCAGCCGCATGAACGCGCGCAAGTTCGCCCATGTCCTGCGCCACCTGCAACGCAAGCGCGCGACAGCCGAGGCAGAAGCCAAAGACTGAGAGCGACGCGGGGACGCAAAATTCGGTGGCCCTGACCGCCTTTGCCGTGCTAGCGCATCCGCATGACCCAGACCCTCACCATCCGCCGCCCTGACGACTGGCATCTGCACCTGCGTGACGGTGCCATGCTGCAGGCCGTGCTCCCCCAGACTGCCGCCCATTTCGCCCGCGCGATCATCATGCCCAACCTCGTGCCCCCCGTGGTCACCGGCTCCGATGCCACCGCCTACCGCGAACGGATCATGGCGGCACTGCCCGAGGGCATGGATTTCACCCCCCTGATGACGCTCTACCTGACAGAGGACACGGACCCCGAAGACGTGGCCGCCGCCCATGCCTCGGGCCTTGTGACAGCGGTCAAACTCTACCCCTCCGGGGCCACGACAAACTCCGCGAGCGGCGTGAAGGATTTCTCCAGGGTCGCCCGCGTCTTCGAGAAAATGGCCGAGATCGGCCTCACCCTCTGCACCCATGGCGAGGTGACGGACGCGAATGTCGACATCTTCGACCGCGAGGCGGTCTTTATCGACCGCGTCCTCGACCCCATCCGCCGCGATCACCCGGACCTGCGCGTCGTGATGGAGCATATCACTACCGCCGACGCGGTGGACTACGTGAAAGCGTCCGAGAAAAACCTCGCCGCGACGATCACCACCCATCACCTCGTCATCAACCGCAACCACATCCTCGCAGGCGGCATCCGCCCGCATTACTACTGCCTGCCCGTGGCCAAGCGCGAGACCCACCGCCTCGCCCTGCGCGCCGCTGCCACCTCCGGCGATCCGCGCTTCTTCCTCGGCACGGATTCCGCCCCGCATACCGACGCAAACAAGCTCCTGCCCTGCGGCTGCGCGGGTTGTTTCACCGCCACCAACACGCTCTCGATCCTTGCCGAGGTCTTCGAACAAGAAGGCGCGCTCGACCGCCTCGAAGGCTTCACCTCGCTCTACGGCCCAGCATACTACGGCCTGCCCGTGAACGAGGAGACGATCACGCTGACCCGCACGCCGCCCAGCTACCCCGACCATATCGACACCGGCGACGGCCCCGTCACCGTCTTCGACCCGCAAATGCCGCTTCACTGGAGCGTCGCGGGCTGATGTTTTCCCGGGCGGAGTTCGAGGCGGCCAGCGCCATCGTCTACGAACACCTCCAGCCCACGCTGCAACACAACTGGCCGCTGCTGGCAGAGGAACTCGGCTGCGAGCTCTGTGGCTCAAGCACGAGAACCAGACGCCGCTCGGTGCCTTCAAGGCGCGCGGCAGACTCGTGCACATGCGCCGCCGCAAGGAGGCGGGCAAGCTCAACGGCGTGATCACCGCCTCAACCGGCAACCACGGCCAGTCCATCCCCAACGCCGCGCGCCTCGAAGGGATCAAGGCCACCGTCGTCGTCCCCGAAAACAACTCGACCGAGAAAAACGCCGCCATGCGCGCGCTCGGCGCGCGCCTGATCGAGACCGGTCGCGATTTCAACGACGCGGTCGCCTTCGCCCGCCAACTGGCCGAGGACGAAGGCCTCGACATGATCCCCAGCTTTCACGAAGACCTCGTGCAGGGCGTGGCGACCTATGCCCATGAACTCTTCGAGGCCGCGGGCGAACTCGACGTCGTCTACGTCCCCATCGGCCTCGGCTCCGGCATCTGCGGCGTCATGGGCGTGCGCGACATGCTTGGCCTGAAAACCCGCGTCGTCGGTGTGGTGGCAACCGGTGCCAACACCTACGCCCAGTCCTTTGCCGCAGGTCACGCCGTGCCCACCAATGCGGTCCATAGCTTCGCCGAAGGCGTCGCCGTCCGCGCCCCGGACCCGACCGCCATCGCCCTTATCCGCAAAGGCGCCGACCACATCACGCAAGTCACCGACCGGCAAATCCGCGACGCCATGCGCCTGACCTTCCGCGCCACCCACAACATCACCGAAGGCGCAGGCGCCGTGGCCCTCGCCGCCGTCATGGCCGAGCGCGAGGCGCTCTAGGGCCAGCGCGTCGGTGCGATCCTGAGCGGCGGCAACATCGACGCCGCGAAATACGCCGCCATCCTCGGCAGCACCGACTGAGCCTTCCGGTCTCCCCACTTCGCCAAAGAAAACGCGGCATGACGAACGCGCTGCCCGCGCTTCATCTTTCCAATACAACTCTGACACGACAATTCAGCCCACACCACACAAACGGCAATGCGCAACCCTCCCAGACAGGCTGGCCCCTGCGCCCCTCTGGCGCTACAAGACTGTCAAAGAAAACCGGCCCGCCCCGCGCGGGTCAAATTTCTTCAAAGAAATTTGCCAAGACTTTTTTGCAAAAGTCTTGCCCGCCAAGGAGAGACCGATGATCCCCAGCAGCTACCCGACGCCTGAAGAAATGGCCCGCCTCACCGCGCGCATGCTGCTCGAGATCAAGGCCGTGCACTTCAACGCCGAAACCCCCTTCACCCTCGCCTCCGGCCTGCCCAGCCCGACCTATATCGATTGCCGCAAGCTCATTTCCTACCCCCGCATCCGCAGCACCCTGATGGATTTCCTGACCGTCACCGTCATGCGCAACGCGGGCTTCGAGGCCTTCGACAACATCGCGGGCGGCGAGACGGCGGGCATCCCCTTTGCCGCCATGGTGGCCGAACGCATGGGCCTGCCCATGACCTACGTGCGCAAGAAACCCAAGGGCTACGGCCGCAACGCCCGGATCGAAGGGGCCATGACGGAGGGCCAGCGCGTGCTGCTGGTCGAGGATCTCACCACCGACGGCGGCTCGAAACTCAGCTTCGTCGATGCGATTCGCGACACCGGCGCCACCTGCGCCCATACGGCGGTGATCTTCTACTACGGCATCTTCTCCCAGACCGAAAAGACGCTGGGAGACCACGGCGTTAGCCTCCATCACCTCTGCACGTGGTGGGACGTTCTGGCCGAGGCCAAGGCGCAGGACGCCTTCGACGCCACAACCCTGACGGAAGTGGAAAGCTTTCTGCACGCCCCGAAAAAATGGCAGGATGCGCACAAAGGCTGAGGCCCGCTCAACACCCGATGTTGACGGATTGCCCCCATCCGGGGCAAGATGTGGTGCGCAACAAGCCTTCCACGGCTTATCCACAGAAACATACAATTTGCGCCAAATCGCCCCGGTCGCTAAGAACGGCCCCGGGACAAATCGGGTGAGAGCATGAACGAGATTACCTCGCTGAACGCGACCAACATTGCTGTGCAGGCGCCGGAGTCGATGCCGCACTCCATCGAAGCCGAACAGCAGCTTCTGGGCGCGATCCTCACCAACAACGACATCTATGACCGCGTGGCCTCAATCATCGGGCCCAAGCATTTCTACGACCCCGTGCACGCGCGCATCTACGACATCGCCGCCCAGCGCATCGCCAAGAACAACCTCGCCTCGCCCGTCACGCTCAAGGCCTTCATGGAGGACGACGAGGGACTCAAGGAATTGGGCGGCCCCGCCTATCTCGCGCGCCTCGCCGGTGCCGCGATCAGCGCCTTCGCCGCGCGGGACTACGCCCAGATCATCTACGACCTCGCCGTGCGCCGCGATCTCATCCAGCTGGGCCGGGACATCTCTGCCAAGGCCGCCCAGGTCGATGTGGCCTCAGAGCCGCGCGAGCAGATCGTCGAGGCCGAACAGCAGCTTTACAAGCTAGCAGAGCAAGGGCAGGTCGAAAGCGGTTTCCAAAGCTTTCTCAGGGCCGTAACGGACGCCGTTAATGTCGCCAACGCCGCCTACCAGCGCGACGGGGGCCTCTCGGGCGTCTCCACCGGCCTCATCGACATGGACGCCAAGCTGGGCGGTCTGCACCGCTCTGACCTCCTGATCCTCGCAGGACGCCCCTCCATGGGCAAGACCTCGCTTGCCACCAACATCGCCTTCAACGTCGCCAAGGCCTACAAGCGCGGCATCCTGCCCGACGGCTCCGAAGGTGCCGTGAACGGCGGTGTCGTCGGCTTCTACAGCCTTGAGATGAGCGCCGAGCAGCTTGCCGCCCGTATTCTCTCCGAGGCCGCCGAAATCCCCTCGCAGCAGATCCGCTCCGGAGACATGACCGAGGCCGAATTCCGCCGCTTCGTCGACGCCGCCAAGGCGCTCGAGGCCTGCCCGCTCTACATCGACGACACGCCCGCCCTGCCGATCAGCCAGCTGGCCGCCCGCGCGCGCAGGCTCAAGCGCACCCACGGCCTCGACGTGCTGATCGTCGACTACCTACAGCTTGTGCGCGGCACCGGCCGCTCCGAGAACCGGGTGAACGAGATTTCCGAGATCACCATGGGCCTCAAGGCCATCGCCAAGGAACTCGACATCCCCGTCATCGCGCTTTCCCAGCTCTCCCGCCAGGTCGAGAACCGGGAAGACAAGCGCCCGCAGCTTTCTGACCTTCGTGAATCAGGCTCTATCGAGCAAGACGCCGATGTCGTGATGTTCGTCTTCCGCGAGGAATACTACAAAGAACGGGAAAAACCCGGCGATCACGATCTGGAGGCCATGGCCCGCTGGCAAGAAGAGATGGAACGGCTGCACGGACGCGCCGAAGTCATCATCGGCAAGCAGCGCCATGGCCCCATCGGCACCGTGGACCTCAGCTTCGAGGGCCGCTTCACGCGCTTCGGCAACCTTGTCAAACCCTGGCAGCAGGGCGCGGGCGACCAGGAGTTCTGATCAGACTGCAAATCGGAGGTTTTTCACCTGCACGCCGGGACCTTTCGCACTTTATTGTCTAGCCCCCACGGACTGGGCCACTTCTTTGTAGAGTCTCGGGCATTGGCGGTCGCATGTTGAGCGCCTGGTGCG
>NZ_JBFNXX010000108.1:0-437 GCF_040811725.1 Sulfitobacter sediminis | reverse complement strand
TCTGCACGAGCGTTCGGTCGATCTCAGCAGGTGCGTCTCCGAGATGCAGCTTCAGCTCCACGCCCCGCCTGCGCATCTGGAAGGGGCTCTTGAGGATGAGCTCCTCGGGATTGATCTTCTCCGGATCACACTCGGCTAATTCCGCAAGCTCACCACGATGCAGATGAATGGTCAGCATGCCCAGGCTGAGGTCGGCGCGCTCGATCAATGTCAGACAGTCCTTTGTCTGCTGGATGGCATGCAATTTGGCTGATGCGGCCTCAACTTGTGAGGCGTTGAGATCCCGGATCAGGCGGATCGCAATCTCTTCCTGCTTCAGGTGCGCTCTGATCAGATCGGCTATCAGGCCTTCGACCTGTTCCGCAGGGAGACGCCAGGCATCGGGATGCTTGCGGCTTCGATCTGTCACCAGCCTGCGGGAGATGTAGTAGCGCAGA
>NZ_JBFNXX010000107.1:0-437 GCF_040811725.1 Sulfitobacter sediminis | reverse complement strand
ATCACCGGATGCTGACAGTGTCGCAGACACGCCTGCTTGAGAGGGGACACTTGGTAAAGACCTGCGGCCAAAAGCAGCGCTCCCGCAAGCGGTGCTTGCGTGAGTTCCATCATGCCGCTCATTTGGCCGATTGAAACAAGGGACCACTGCCCAGCGGTTGCTGCGAGGCTGAATAAACCCCAAACGAGCAGGTAGCCGGAAAGGAAAATCGAAACTGCGGCGTAGGGTTTATTCGAGTTATTATTCTTTCTTGCGAGTGCCGCATAGAACAGAACGGTCGGAGCCGCGCTTGGCACCATCATGGCAATCATCATGACCCACCACATAATGAAGATCATCAGCGTATAGCCAGGTGTCCACTCGACGGGCGCCATCATCATACCTGGCATTTCGATGGCCATCTGCGTCATCGTAATCGCCGACATTGACATGCCGAC
>NZ_JBFNXX010000106.1:0-476 GCF_040811725.1 Sulfitobacter sediminis | reverse complement strand
GGACACGCCGCGCAATCCTGTTTCCGGGCGTAGTATTTCTTGAAGCCATCCTTGCCGAACGCCGGGCGCCCCTTTGAGATGTTTCGCCAGTACGGCTTCAGTTCCTTACCGCCGGGACATTTGTATGCATCGATGTCGGGATCGTAGGTGAACTCGGTGGCAGGAAAGGCGCCGTCCTTGCGCTCGGACTTGTCGAAGACCGGGATGTGGGGTTCGATGCCTTGCTCTTTCACAAGCCAGCCAAGCATCTCCGCCGCACCATAGGCCGTGTCTGCGGCCAGCAGCCATGGGTGTAGGTCGAAACGATCCTGTGTTCTCACCAGCATGTCGCGCACGGCACCAACTTCCGCCTGCCGTATCGGCGCAGTCGCTTCGACATCCACGATGATCGCATGGTCCAGATCGACGAGGTAGTTGGTGCTGTACGCAAAGAAGGGCCTGTCTCCGTTGGCGCCAGTCAATCGCGCGGCCGGGTC
>NZ_JBFNXX010000105.1:0-482 GCF_040811725.1 Sulfitobacter sediminis | reverse complement strand
TCACTGCCGCCGAGTATGAGGCCCATGATCTGATAGATCAGTTCCTCAGTTTCCAAACTACGATCACTTTCGTCCGCCACCAGCATCGAAATCATGTCGTCCTGAGGTGCCTGACGGCGATCCTCAACGGTCTGTGCCACGAAATCGTAAAGCGCTTCAGCTGAGGCCTCGACCTCGTCATGACCAGAGTAGGGCGGCACCAGACAATTGCTGAGCCTGTACACGTGTCCAGCAAACCACGCGCTGTCTTCAGTTTTCAACCCCAGCACCTCCGCAATCATTTCCGCAGGAATGCGGGAGGCGCACAATGCAAGAAAATCGAATTCTTCGCCGCGAGGTAGGTCGGCGATGATGTGATCGGCAACCGCACGGACACGACCGCGCTTCTGTCGTAGCACAGGATGTGCAAAGACCCGCGCAAATGCGCCGCGACGGTGCTTGTGGTCGTCGCCGTTGGTCATCAGCATGAACGTTTCAAGAAA
>NZ_JBFNXX010000104.1:0-490 GCF_040811725.1 Sulfitobacter sediminis | reverse complement strand
GAACAGCCCGCGTATCTCGTTCGCCAGATCAATGCATTTTCGCTGAACTGCCTTTCGACTGCTCAGTAACGCACGGACGGCATGTGCCTCCCGGCTCTTCATGTGGACAGGGTTGAACCAGCCAGAACGAAGTACGTTGGCGATCCCCCGTGCATCTGTCTTGTCGGTCTTGTTGCGCATGGCCGAAAGCGCGGCATTCACTTGTCGCGCCTCCATACACACGACGTTCAAGCCTGCCGCCTGCAATCCGAAGAACAGGTGTTGGCTCATCGCGCCAGCTTCAAAGCCAATCCGCAGCTCTGATGCATTAAACCTCGCCAGACAGTGCACAATGTCTTCGATCTCACATGCGGCCGATCGCTCGAGAACGGCATTGCCTTCAGCGTCAATCACGCAGATCGCAACCGACCGCAGTGACACATCCAAACCCACAAAGTAATCCATCTCGTTCTCCTCAGATTGCAGCAATTGCCGCAAGTCTATCGAGAAC
>NZ_JBFNXX010000103.1:0-561 GCF_040811725.1 Sulfitobacter sediminis | reverse complement strand
ATTTTCCATCTATTGGAGATAAACCACCGGCTTCCAGCCGGTCCGCTTCAGCGTCTTCGTTGATGATCTCTCCTCCTGAATGTTGAAACCCGCGGAGGCGGTATGGTTTCAACATTCAGGAGGAGAGATCATGCGCTACTCGTCATCCGCGCACACGCGATTTTACCACAGGTTCCACGTCGTTTGGGTCACGAAATATCGGTACGCCGTGCTACAGGGTCCGATGCGTGAACGGCTCAGGCAGATCATCCGGCAGACCTGTGACGACTTGGGCGTTCACATCGTGCGTGGCGTACTGGCCCGGGATCATGTCCATATGTTCCTGTCGATCCCGCCAAAGCTGTCGCTTTCGGATGTCATGCAGCGGATCAAGGGACGGTCGTCGCGTCGCATCCAGATGGAGTACCCCGAATTGCGCAAGCGCTACTGGGGCAGGCGGTTCTGGGCGCGTGGGTACTTCTCAACCACCTCGGGCAATGTGACCGACGACATCATCATGCAGTACCTGGAATTACATTCCGCCAAATGATGCCACCGGCCTCAGCCGGTGTGTCATTCACT
>NZ_JBFNXX010000102.1:0-639 GCF_040811725.1 Sulfitobacter sediminis | reverse complement strand
GGCGAATAATGACAGCGCGACCACCGATGAGGACACACCGGTGGTCATCAGCGCCGCGAGCTTGCTCGCCAATGACAGTGACGTCGACGGCGACACTCTGACCGTTGCGAGCGTCGGTGCGGCATCGAACGGGACTGTGGTGATTAATGGCGACGGCTCAGTCACCTACACGCCGGATGCCGACTACAATGGGCCCGGCAGCTTTACCTACACCGTCTCCGATGGCAACGGCGGCACCGATACCGCGACAGTCGACGTCACTGTGAATGCGGTGAACGATGCTCCAGTGGCGAATAATGACAGCGCGACCACCGATGAGGACACACCGGTGGTCATCAGCGCCGCGAGCTTGCTCGCCAATGACAGTGATGTCGACGGCGACACGCTGAGCGTGAACAGCGTCACCAACGGGAGCAATGGCACGGTCGTCATCAACGGTGACGGCACGGTCACCTACACGCCGGATGCCGACTTCAACGGCACCGACAGCTTCACCTACACGGTGGACGATGGAAAGGGTGGCACCGATACCGCGACCGTCAACATCACTGTGAATGCGGTCAACGATGCTCCGGTGGCAAACACCGACAGCGCGAGCACGAACGAGGACACGCCGGTGACCCTCTCCGTGTTGCCGAA
>NZ_JBFNXX010000101.1:0-661 GCF_040811725.1 Sulfitobacter sediminis | reverse complement strand
CAGGTCCACGCCCTCCTCCTCAGGGATGGCTCTGGGAAACCCGAAAGGGAGCATACCCGTCACACCCGTTGTACCCGTTCTCAGCCTCGCGGGTGAGGTCCTTTCTCAGGCAAATCCTCCCTCTTCTCTATCACCTTCCATTACTCATACCTATTTCAGGTATGACCTACCCCTACCACTACAACACACAAAAGGACCCACCCCGAACGGGGGCATTTTTTGGGGGCATTTCCGCCCCGAGAGGTCCCTCAGAGGCCCGGAAAGGTCATGTAAGCAAGGAGTGGCTGTGCACGCAGTTCTGAGCCATCCAGTCTCACGCGGAAATTCCCTGTTAACAGGGAAAATACAGGGAAAAATCGCGAAATACGCCGGATTCTGTGCGTTGCACGTTGAGACTGCCAAAGAAAACAGTGGTTTACGCGCGAATTCCCTACAGGCATTAACAGGGAAATTTGGGCCCAATATCAGTGAAATAATTTGAGCGAACAGGGATCGAGCTAATGTCCCGTGTCTGGCCAGTTGAATCGCCCGAAGACTCTGAAGCGGACATTCATGCGTGCCGCAGAGAAGGTCCGGTCTGAGCCGATTGTGTTGAAGAAGTCGGCCGGGGGAACGCGAGCACATCGCGATTGCGCGTGATTGGGCCTGTTGCTCAGGCCGT
>NZ_JBFNXX010000100.1:0-789 GCF_040811725.1 Sulfitobacter sediminis | reverse complement strand
ACAACATCAGAGCTAGTACCGCCAAAGACAGCCAAACCGAAGACGGCTGCGGGTAAGCAAACGCGCCAGGCGCAGCTGCACAAATTGCTGACCCGGAAGTCCGGGGTGACCATCGCCCAGCTCCAAAGGGCCTTCGGCTGGCAACCGCACACGGCAAGGGCCGCGATATCCGCGCAGCGCAAGGCGGGTTGCGCAGTGGCTCGGACGCAAACGGATAAGGGATCGGTCTACCGGATTGCCGCAGGGCAGGGCGACCGGTGAACGCCGGAGAGATAGATCAGGTGTCGATCATGATCGCAGAGATCGAAGCCTGTGATCGATCAGCCTGCCTGGACCGCTGGCGCGCAGCCTTTGGCCGCCCGCCACCCAAGCATCTGTCCCTGCCGTTCCTGAAACGGGTGCTGATCTGGGAGGCGCAGAACAAAGTACTGGGCGGTGTATCGGCGAAGACCACCCGCAGACTGAAGCACCTTGCCGCCGGCAAGACCGTACCCATTGCCGCAAAGCCCGGTTCCTTCCTGGTGCGGGAATGGAACGGGCGGACATACCAGGTTGAGGTGATCGACGGCGGGTATGTCATGGACGGTAAGACCTGGCGGTCCCTCTCAGCCATTGCCAAGCACATCACCGGCGCCCACTGGTCGGGCCCGCGCTTCTTCGGGGTCCAGTGATGCACCGGGTCCGCTGCGCCATCTACACCCGGAAGAGCTCTGAAGACGGGCTGGAGCAGGACTTCAACTCACTCGATGCGCAGAGAGAGGCCTGCGAGGCCTACATCGCAAGCCAGAA